>NZ_JBVJVY010000008.1:0-278755 GCF_055603265.1 Streptomyces sp. NPDC037288 | reverse complement strand
AAAAGGAAGAGACGGAA
Source organism: Streptomyces sp. NPDC037288 (assembly GCF_055603265.1). NCBI lineage: Bacteria > Bacillati > Actinomycetota > Actinomycetes > Kitasatosporales > Streptomycetaceae > Streptomyces > Streptomyces sp. NPDC037288. The sequence continues at coordinate 278,738 of NZ_JBVJVY010000008.1, read as the reverse complement.
GCAACAACAAGGACAGGGGAGAAAGCCCACCTCCCCCCTCCCCCCCCCCCCCCCCCCCCCCCCCCCCCCCCCCCCCCCCCGCCCCTGCGAACGCCCCTACTGGCTGATGGTGAAGTGCAGGGTGTCCTTCAGGAACGGAACCTGCAGCCACGGGTCGGGCTGGGCCATCATCGCCAGCAGGACGATGGCGAGGCCGAGGACGCCGTACGTGGCGATGTCCGTGAAGCGGGAGCGTACGGCGAGCATGCCGACGCTGGGCAGTATCCAGCGCATGACCGCCCCCGCCAGCAGGGCGGCGCCGATCAGCAGGGTGCCGAACCGGAACACGTCGAGCGCGGTCACCAGCAGACCGAGCGCGACCCCGCCGAGCACCACGAGCAGGGGCCACTGCCGCGCCGGGGCCGGGGCGTCCCCGGGCGCGGCCCGGCCGCCGCCCTCGGGCCGCGCGGTGTCCCGGGTGATCCGCGGGAAGCGGCGCGTGGTCCGCCGCGGCAGCCCCTGCGCGTCCGGGGCGCTGATCGCGTCGCGCACGGTCGGCTCGCCGCCGTGCGCCTGCTCAGCCGGCACTGCGCTCCGCCGCCTCGACCACGTTCACCAGCAGCTGCGCCCGCGTCATCGGGCCCACACCACCGGGGTTCGGAGAGATCCAGCCCGCCACCTCGACGACGTCCGGGTGGACGTCGCCGACGATCTTGCCCTCGGCGTTGCGGGAGACACCGACGTCCAGGACGGCGGCGCCCGGCTTGACGTCCTCGGCGCGGATCAGGTGCGGGGCACCGGCGGCCGCGACGATGATGTCGGCGCGCTTCAGGTGGGCGGACAGATCGCGGGTGCCGGTGTGGCACTGGGTCACGGTGGCGTTCTCGCTGCGCCGGGTGAGCAGCAGCGGCATCGGCCGGCCGATGGTGACACCGCGGCCGACGACCACGACCTCGGCGCCCTTGATCTCCACGCCGTGGGCCCGCAGCAGGGAGAGGATGCCGTTCGGGGTGCAGGGCAGCGGAGCCGGCTCGTTCAGCACCAGCCTGCCGAGGTTCATGGGGTGCAGCCCGTCGGCGTCCTTGGCCGGGTCCATCAGCTCCAGGATGCGGTTCTCGTCGATGCCCTTGGGCAGCGGCAGCTGGACGATGTAGCCGGTGCAGGCCGGGTCCTCGTTCAGCTCCCGTACGACCGCCTCGATCTCCTCCTGGGTCGCCGTGGCCGGCAGCTCGCGCTGGATGGAGGCGATGCCGACCTGCGCGCAGTCGCGGTGCTTGCCGGCGACGTACTTCTGGCTGCCGGGGTCGTCCCCGACGAGGATCGTGCCGAGGCCGGGCGTGACGCCCCTCTCCTTCAGCGCCGCCACGCGGGCGGTCAGATCGGACTTGATCGCGGCTGCGGTGGCCTTGCCATCGAGAATCTGGGCGGTCATGCACCCATCCTCGCGGATGACCCGGCCCCGGTTCCAATCCGGGTGGCGGGGCGCCGTACCGCCTTGTCGGCAGGTGATCGACGATGTTGCACTTGCACAACACCTGCGGTCTCCGGCTGGACAAGGCACTATCCGGTCAAGAACGATAAGCAGCACAGTGCAGCGGGCAGCTCATCGGGGGGACGGACCGCATCTGTAGAACCCTCCTCCGTGCAGTGCCGCGCCTCGTCCCCAGCACTCGATCCAACGGAGGAAACACCGCCATGAGCTTCGGCGACCCGAACAATCCCTACGGCCCCCCGCAGGGCCAGCAGCCCGGTTACGGCTACCCGCAGGCGCCGCCGGTCCAGCAGCAGTACGGCGCCGGCGTCCCGATGACCGCCATGCCGGGCAACGTCAGCGCGGCCCGGGTGATGCTCTGGGTGATCGTCGGCCTGCAGGCCCTCGGTGTGATCGGATTCGCCGTCAGTGCGGTCCGCGTGAACAACATGAAGAACAACAGCGCCCTGCAGGACGACAGCAGCTTCCAGCGGCTCGCCGACTACTCGACCGGCATGCTGTGGGGAATCGTGGTGTTCGCACTCGCGTGGGGTGTGTTCGCGACCGTGCTGGCCACGAAGTTCAACACCGGCGGAAACGGCGTCCGCGTCACGACCCTGGTGTTCGGCATCATCACCGCGGTCCTCGGGCTGTACCCGTTCGTCATCGTCGGCCTGGTCCACCTGGTGCTGGCCATCCTGATCGCCTGCTTCGTGGGCGGCGCCAACGGCAAGGCCTGGTTCAACCGCGCCCGGTACTGAACCCGCCCGCGCCACGGAACAGTTCGCGCCATTTCAACGCCGAGGGCCGTGTCTCACCCGTCCAGGGGGAGGCACGGCCCTGGTGTCTCCCCCTAGTCTGACTCGGGTAGCCGTACCCGGCCGGGGTGGCCGCAAGGCACGGGGAGCCGCAGCTTGTACAGCATCATCGTCGTACCTCCGCCGACCCCGGAGGACCGGCAGGACCGCACCCAGATCCGGCTCGCCCCCGGTGAGCGCCTCAGCTTCGGACGGGCGCCCGGCAACGACCTGAGGATCCCGCACGACGGCGTCTCCCGCCGGGCCGGCGAACTCGGCGCCCATGGCGCGTTCTGGATACTGAGCAACCTGTCCGCGCGGCACACGTACGTCGTGGAGAACCCGGAGGGCGCCGGCGAGCACATCAAGGTCGGCCCGGGCAGGCTCGACGCGCCCGTCCCGTTCGAGTTCTCGCGGATCGTGCTGCCCGCCGCCGGGGAGCTGCTGACGATCGAGGTGTGGGCGCCGCGCCACGACTATCTGCGCGACGGCGCCGGTCCGGACGGCGACACCACCGCCCCGGCGTTCTCCGTCGACCGCACCAAGCGCTACTTCGCCGTCCTGGCCGCCCTGTGCGAACCGCGGCTGCGCGGCGACCCGCACGCCCCGCTGCCCACCGTCGACCAGGTCGTCGACCGGCTGCGCCCCGCCTGGCCGGCCGCCTCGCGCACCTCGGTGCAGTGGAACATCGACTACCTGGCGGTCAAGCTGCGGCTCAAGCCCGGCCCCGAGACCGCGGACACCGGTCCCCGCCTCAACGGCAAGAAGGAGTCCCTGGTGTCCCTGGCGCTCCGCTTCGACCTGGTACGGGAGGACGACCTGGTCGTCCTGTCCGGGTCCGTGAGCCGGGCGGCCCGGTGACCGAGCCGTACGCCGTCCCGGTGCCCACGGGCTACCGGGTCGGCGTCTGGGAGGTGCGCGAACCGATCGCGACGGGTGCCTTCGGCAGCGTGTACGCGGGCCGGCGCACCGGGGACGACACGCCTGAACTGCCGCGGACCGCCGCCCTGAAGTTCCTGCCGACCGGCACCGGTACCCCGCGCCAGCTGGCCCACCTGCGTGAACTCATCGAACGCGAGGTCGGCCTGCACCGTCGGCTCAGACGGCCGCGGCTGATCCGGATGTACGAGACCCTCGTCGTGGACGACGCGGCCCGCCCCGCCCTCGACGGCGCCACCGTCCTCGTACTGGAGCGCGCCGAGGGCTCCCTGTCCGCCCTGCTCGCAGCCTCGCCCCGCCCGGACGCCGGGCCCGCCCTGCTCGCCCAGATCTGCGAGGGGCTGGCCCAGCTGCACCGGGCCGGCTGGGTGCACGGGGATCTGAAACCGGCCAATGTGCTGTTGATGGCGGACGGTTCGGCACGGCTCGCCGACTTCAACATGGCCGCCGAACTGGAGGGCACCCACGCCTACACCCCGGCCTTCTCCACCCCCGACTACACCCCGCCCGAGCTGCTGTGGGCGGAGATCGGCGAACGGGGCCGGCGCATCCGCCCGTCCGCCGACGTCTGGGCCTTCGGCGTGCTCGCCCACCTCGTCCTCACCGACTCCTTCCCGCTGTCCGGCGCCACCCCGACGGCCCGCCGCGACGCGGCCGCCGCCTACGCGCGCGGTACCGACGAACTGCGCCTGTCACCCGAACTCCCGGACACATGGCGGGACATCATCCGGGACTGCCTGGCCCGTACCCACGGCGCACGCATCACCACCGAGGCGCTGCTGCGCCGCGTGGAGGCGGCGGCCGGCACGGGCCGTTCGCCGCGCCTGCCCCGCCTGTCCCCGCGCCGCAGGCGCCGGCAGACGGCGGTCGTCTCGGCCGCGGCCGCCACCGCCGCGGTCGCGGCCCTCGGCTACGGCATCAGCACCTGGGTCACGGACGGCCGGGGCAACGCCGCCCGCGACGCCGCATCGGCCTCCTACGGCGCCTCGGAACTGCGCACCGACCGGGGTGTTCCGGTCGCCTACCGCCGGCTCGTCGTGGACTCCGCCCACGCCTGCTCCGAGCCCGACGTCACACCCGCGCTCATCGCGGCGATGCTGAAGGCCGAGAGCAACTTCGACCCGGACCTCTCCGACCCCGGCCAGCAGGAGTACGGCATCGCCCGCTGGACCCCGGGCGTCCTGCGCTGGTGGATGCGCGACGACGGTGTCCCCGCGTCGGCCACGCCCACCCCGCCGCTGTCCCCGTCCGTGTCCATCCCGGCCATGGGCCGCTACCTGTGCTTCATCGACTCCCATCTGAAGGACGGCCTGCCCGGCGACAAGCGGGTGCTCGCCGCGGCCGGCTACCGGACGTCGTACAAGAAGGTGAACGACACGGGCGGAGTTCCCCCGAAGTACCGCGACTACTGCGCCCGTGTCGCCCACTACCTCAAGGAGTACACGCCCGCGGGAAAGAAGTGACCCTGAGACTTCCGAGGTACCGGCCGGCCGGCGCCACGGGCACGGTGGAACCACTCCGCAACGGCGGCACGGACGCCGCGGCGGAGGGACCGACACCGTTCGTTCACATGGGGGATCTCGTGAACATCGCCAAGCCCGCCGCACTGCTGGTCGCGGCCACCGCCCTGCTCGCCGGCTCCACGGTGGCGGCCACCGCCGCCGCACCGGACGGAACCCGGGTCACCGGCATCCAGGCCGCGGCCGACCAGGTGCTCGCGGGGCACCCGAAGCCCCTGACGGCCGGCGCCGACAAGGTCCGGTACGACGGCCTGACCCTCACCAAGGCCCCGCGGGGGAAGGCCGCCGCCAAGGACCTGGACTGCGCCTACGGCCACCTGTGCATGATCGTCAAGGGCACCAAGTTCGACTTCTACAAGTGCCAGACCTGGGCCGTCCACAACTGGACCGGAGACGGCCCGTTCACCAACAACCAGACGCCGGGCACGGTCGCCAGGTTCTACAACCAGGACGGCAGCGTCCGCTGGACCTCGACGGCCTACGAGGCCGGCACCGCCACCTGGGACCCGATCTGGTCCCTGCGCCCCTGCTGACCTGAACAGGCCGACGGCCTCCGGCTCCCTCGGGGGAGGGCCGGAGGCCGTCATGCGTTCCAGGTGCTTTTCCGGGCGATCAGTGGAAGAAGTGGCGCGTGCCCGTGAAGTACATCGTCACGCCCGCCTTCTTGGCGGCCTCGACGACCTGCTCGTCGCGGATCGAGCCGCCCGGCTGGACGATCGCCCGCACGCCCGCCTCGATGAGGATCTCCGGACCGTCCGGGAAGGGGAAGAAGGCGTCGGAGGCCGCGTAGGAACCCCGGGCCCGCTCCTCACCGGCCCGCTCGACGGCCAGCTTGCAGGAGTCGACGCGGTTGACCTGGCCCATGCCGACGCCGACCGAGGCGCCGTCCTTGGCGAGGAGGATGGCGTTGGACTTGACGGCGCGGCAGGCCTTCCAGGCGAAGGCGAGTTCGGCCAGCTCGGCCTCGGACAGCGGCTCGCCGGTCGCCAGGGTCCAGTTGGCGGGGTCGTCGCCGTCGGCCTGGAGGCGGTCGGTGACCTGGAGCAGGGCGCCACCGTCGATGGGCTTGACCTCCGCGGGGTGGGACGGCGCGGCCGGGGCCTTCAGCACCCGGATGTTCTTCTTCTTGGCGAGGGCCTCCAGCGCGCCGTCCTCGTAGTCCGGCGCGACGATGACCTCGGTGAAGATCCCGGCGACCTGCTCCGCCATCTCCTTGGACACCGGCCGGTTGACGGCGATCACACCGCCGTACGCCGAGACCGGGTCGCAGGCGTGCGCCTTGCGGTGCGCCTCCGCGACGTCCGAACCGACCGCGATACCACAGGGGTTGGCGTGCTTGATGATCGCGACGCAGGGCTCGTCGTGGTCGTACGCGGCACGGCGGGCGGCGTCCGTGTCCGTGTAGTTGTTGTACGACATCTCCTTGCCGTGCAGCTGCTCGGCCTCGGCGAGACCGGTGCCGCTGCCGTCGACGTAGAGGGCGGCGGGCTGGTGCGGGTTCTCGCCGTAGCGCAGGGTGCTCCTGCGCTCCAGGGTGGCACCGAGGAAGTCGGGGAAGAAGGAGTCGTCGACGGGCGCGTAGGCACTCGCGAACCAGCCCGCGACCGCGATGTCGTACTCGGCCGTGTGCCGGAAGGCCTCGGCGGCCAGCCGCTTGCGGGCGGCGAGGTCGAAGCCGCCGTCCTTGACGGCCGCGAGGACGTCGGCGTACCGCTGGGGGCTGGTGACGACGGAGACCGACGGGTGGTTCTTGGCGGCGGCACGGACCATGGACGGCCCGCCGATGTCGATCTGCTCCACGCACTCGTCGTCGCTCGCGCCCGAGGCGACGGTCTCGCGGAAGGGGTAGAGGTTGACGACGACGAGGTCGAACGGCTCCACACCCAGCTCGGCGAGCTGCTCACGGTGGCTGTCCAGCCGCAGGTCGGCGAGGATGCCCGCGTGCACCTTCGGGTGCAGGGTCTTGACCCGGCCGTCCAGGCACTCGGGGAAACCGGTCAGCTCCTCGACCTTGGTGACGGGGACGCCGGCGGCGGCGATACGGCCGGCCGTGGACCCGGTGGAGACCAGCTCCACACCGGCCTCGTGCAGGCCGCGCGCGAGGTCTTCCAGGCCGGTCTTGTCGTAGACGCTGACGAGCGCCCGGCGGATGGGCCGCTTCGTGCTCTCGGCGGTGGCGGTCACTGGATAACTACCTTTCGTCCCTCAATGCGATAGCCGTTGCGGGCGATCCGCCCCACGACTTCGACGAGCAGCCTTCGCTCGACTTCCTTGATGCGCTCGTGCAGCGCGCTCTCGTCGTCCTCGTCCCGGACCTCGACCACGCCCTGGGCGATGATCGGGCCGGTGTCGACGCCGTCGTCGACGAAGTGGACGGTGCAGCCGGTGACCTTGGCGCCGTACGCGAGCGCGTCGCGGACGCCGTGGGCCCCCGGAAAACTGGGCAGCAGGGCCGGGTGGGTGTTGACGAACCGCCCACCGAAGCGCGCGAGGAACTCCTTCCCCACGATCTTCATGAACCCGGCGGAGACCACGAGGTCGGGCTCGTACGCGGCCACCGCCTCGGCGAGGGCGGCGTCCCACTCCTCGCGGCTCGCGTAGTCCTTGACCTTCCGCACGAAGGTCGGCAGCCCGGCCCGCTCGGCGCGGGCGAGCCCCTCGACGCCGGCTCGGTCGGCCCCCACGGCGACGATCCGCGCGCCGTACCGCTGGGCTCCGGTGCGCTCGATCTCGTCCAGGAGCGCCTGCAGATTGGTGCCTGATCCGGAGACCAGCACGACGAGGCGCTTGACCGCGGGGCCAGCGGGGGTGGCGGCCACGATGGGGCCCTTTCTCGGGGTGGGCGAGGTGTCCGGTCAGCGGTCGCACGTGTGGTTGTACGTTCGTACGAATGCTTCGCACCCCGCGATACGGGGAAGTCTACGAAGCGGCCGACCGTCAGCAACGATACCGGCACTCGGGAAGGCCCCCACGGGACGGGGGAGGGGCCGGAAGGTAGCGTTCGCAAGGAATCACGGAGGGGAAGCCCCGGGAACGCGGTCGTCGTGCGGTGCGTTGTCGGGGTGGAAGCTCATGTGGGACAGCCGTACTCACCCAGGGGAAGACGCTCTTTTGATGCCCGATCGCAGCCTGCGACTCCTCACGTTCCCTCCGCGCCCGGCCCAGGGAGGCGAGCGTGGCGCCGTCCTGCTGCGGGAGCGGCCGGTCTCGCCTCCCGAGGCGCCGCAGGACGGTCGGGGCGGTCAGGACGGCCGCGACGGTGACGGGCGGAACGGCGGGCAGCAGGACGACAACCCGTTCGCCCCGCCACCCGAGGGCACCCCGGACCGGCCCTGGCAGCCCCGCCGTCCCGAGGGCCACGGCTCCGGTGCCGGGGGCGGCTCCCCGTGGGGCGGCCAGTGGAGCGACCGCCAGCCCGGACGCTCCCCCGGCGGTTTCGGCGAGCGGCCCGGCGGCCCCCAGGGGCCCGGCGGACCGGCCGGCTCCGGCATGCGCTGGGACCCGACCGACCCCGCCCAGCGCCGCGCGCGCTACGCCCTGCTGTCCGGTATGTGGGCCGTCTTCTTCGCCCTGTTCAGCTGGCCGTACGTGGCCCTGCTGCTGGGCGCCCTGGCCCTCTACTGGGGCATCAGCGCGCTGCGCGCGAAGCCGCGCAGACCGGACCCGGACTCCCCGGCACCGCCGCCCGTCCCCGGCCGCCCGCAGACGACAGCGGCCGTCGGTGGCCTGGTCACGGCCTCCCTGGCCCTGGTCCTGGTCGCCTCGACCTTCACGGTCCAGCTGGTCTACCGCGACTACTACACCTGCGTCGGCGACGCCCTCACCCACGAGGCCAAACAGTCCTGCGACAGCCTGCTGCCGAAGGAGCTGCGGGGAGTTCTGGGAGTGGGCAACGACTGACGCCGGGGGCTGCGGACGGGCGGCCCGGGCGGGGCTCGGTGATCGGGTGCGGGCGCAGGCCGTGGTGAGCGGTCGGGCGCCGTGGGGTCAGGGGGCTACCGGCGGGGGTTCAGTGGTGTCCGTGTCCGGCTCGGCGGAGTCCGGGACGCGTTCGGCGGAGGCCGGGCCCGGGAGCGGCTGGGGCGAGGTCGTGTTCGTCGTGGCCGGGGATTCCGGGGCGAGCGGCCAGGCGGGCGCGGTCGGCAGGGAACTCGGCTGTGCGGGAGGGGCGTCCGACGTGCCGCGCGGGGCTGCGGGCTCTCCCGCGGCGGTCCAGCGCGAGGCACCCGTGAGGTCGTCGGGCCAGTGGGGGGCGAACGGGTCGTCGGCCGGGAGGATCTCGTACGCGTCCTCCTCTGCGGCACCCGCCGTGCCGGGCCCGGTCTGCGGCCGGGCCAGGATCTTGCCCGTGCCCGGTTCCTTCCCCCCGGCCACGTCCTCGCCTCCGGCTTTCGCGGCCTCCTCCAGGCTGTGGCCCTCGCCCTCGCCCTGACCCTCGCCCTCGCCCTCGGCGGTGTCCGCGGCCCGCGTCGGCTCCTTCGCCTCCCCCTGCCCGTTTCCGGTCTCGTCGGCGCCCGCCCCGGAGCCCGTCGTGGACACCGTGCCGTCCGGCCCCGCGGGCGCACCCTGCGCCGGGACCTCCCCGCCCCGGGCGCGCCCGCGCCACACCCGCCATCCCCGCACGACCAGCGCCACCGGCATCCCGAACACCGCCGTCCAGGCCCCCACCGCTCCCCCGGTCTGCCACCACACCGGCCCGAAGCGGGCCAGCGCGGCCACGCCCAGCGGACCGCCCGCCAGCTCGGCGAGCAGGGCGAAGGCCGCCGCGCACACCGTCGCGGTCAGCAGCATCACGCCCGCGGTACGGGCGGCCGACCACCGAGCCGCGGCCGCTTCGCCCGGCTCCGGCCGCTCCATGGCCCCGCGCGCCACGAACCACCCCGCCGTCACCCCGGCCGCCACCGGCACCAGCCCCGCCAGCCAGTTCGGCAGCGTCCCGGCCCCCGCGTCCGGCACCGCCGCCAGCAGCGGGAAGGGCGGCAGCAGTGGCGCCGGATCGGAGGCGAACGGATTCACCCCGTGTCCGGTACCGAGGAGGAAACCGGGGCCGAGGGCGTAGGACGCGGCCCACACCGCCGCGTTGGGAATCAGCGCGACACCGAGCACCAGCACCGCGAACCGTCCCGTCCAGCCCTCGGTCAGCTGGAGGAAGGACGCCTGCGCCGCCCCGCCGTGCCACACCAGCGACACCCCGAGCACCAGCGCCCCTCCGCCGAAGAGCACCGCCATAGCGGCACCGGTGGCCCGTACGGCCGTACCCACCCGGGCGCGCTCGTCCGTGCCGAACACCACCCGCCGCACCGGCCCCGGCAACACCGTCAGGAATTTCAGCACCGGCTCGGGGGGACGGCCGTACGCCGACCACACCCCGGCCGCCGCCGAGCCCGCCGCGACCAGCGGCAGGCACACCGTCACCCAGGGCCACACCGGCTGCAGTTCGCCGCCCGAGCAGTACAGCGCGATCGCGCCGCCGACACCCAGATAGCCGAGGACGACCCCGGTCCACACCGTGCGCGCCGGCACGGGCGGCGGGCCGTCGGCGTCTTCGGGCGCGTCCACCGCGTCCCGGGCCGCCCGGTACACCCGCCACACGGGCAGCGCCAGCAGCAGCAACGGGGTCACGCCCACCGGCATGGGCGCACCCGAGAGCGTCTCGGTGCGGACCAGTTCGACGCCGTGCGCCAGCAGCCACAGCGCCGCGGCGACGTGCAGCGCACCGCCCGGACCGCTGTCGGGATACGGCGAGCTGACCCACAGCACCATCAGCAGTGCGGCGAACGAAGCGAATCCGAGGCCGGCCGCGACCGCGCCGGCCAGGAGGCTCGCGGCCAGTCCGGGCTCACGGTCCCGCATCCGGGTCAGCAGGGGCGACAGCGACGGTCGGCGGGCGGTCAGCAGAGTCACCACGCCATGCTCCCAATGCCACCCGCTTTCCCCATGCAACAGGCGAACTTCCGATGTGTCGCCCAATATATGTTTATGTTCTTTTTCGCACGGAAGGGCGCATGGTGACGACGACTCAGAACACCGACGGCCCGCTGCCGCCGCCGACGGAACGCCGACGGCTGCGCGTGTCACGGTCGCTGACGAAGGCTCAGGTCGCCGCGCGGGTCGGCGTCAGCCGCTCGACGATCCACGCGTGGGAGTCCGGCCGCCGCGTTCCGCACGGACGCGAGGGCGAGGCCTACGCCAGGCTGCTGCGGGCGCTCGCCGCACCGGCGGGGACTGAGGGAACGGGAACGGCAACGGCCGCGGCGGTCCCGGAGAAGCCGCCCGTGACCGCCGCGGCCCCTGCCCCTGCCCCTGCACCTGCCGCTCCCCCTGCCCCACGCACCACACCGGCCACCTGCGATCCCCTGACACCCGCTCAGGCCTTCGACGCGCTGTACGCGTTCTGCGCCCCCGCCCTCGTACGCCAGACGTATCTGCTCACCGGGCGCCGGGAACTGGCCCGCGAATCCGTGGAGCGGGCCTTCCAGCTGGCCTGGCAGCGCTGGCCCGAGCTGGCCCTGGACCGGGATCCGGGCGGCTGGGTGCGGGCGGTGGCGTACGACTGCGCGCTCTCGCCCTGGCACCGCTTCCGGCCCCGCTACCGGCGCCCGGAGCCGCCGCCCGCCGATCCGGCCGACCGTGCGCTGCTGAACGCCCTGCTGACGCTCCCGCCGTCGTACCGGCGCACGCTCGTCCTCTACGACGGGGTGGGCCTCGACCTTCCGGAGACGGCGGCGGAGACGGAGGCCAGCACGCCGGCGGCCGCGAACCGGCTGACCCACGCGCGGGAGGCGGTGGCCGCGCGGCTGCCGGAACTGACCGACCCCGCGGAGCTGCACCGCCGGCTGCTCGAACTGGCCTCGGCGGAGCGGCTGGGCGCGGGCAGGCCGACGGTGATCCGCACCGGCTGCGAGCGGCAGAACGTGTTCTGGACGCGGGCGGCGATCGCGTTCACCGTGACGATCGTCGGCGCCACGACACTCACGCTGCGGACGGCTCCGACCCACTACGAGGCCCCGATCGCTCCGGCGCAGGCGGTCCAGGGAGTGCCGGCGGTGGGGGTCATGGGACCCCTGTCACGGGAGGAACAGGCACTACGCGCAAAGCTGCGGGCTGCCGCGAGGGGGCCGGAGCGACTGGCACCGGAACCCGGGTGAGACGGGCACGGGGACCAGGGTGAACGGTGTGGCGAGCGCAAACGCCGGCAGGCCCGCCCCGGCGAACGGGACGGGCCTGCCGCGCTCGGCCGACCTGCCTCAGCCGGCCAGGATCTCCCGGGCCAGCTTCGCCGTCTCGGTCGGCGTCTTGCCGACCTTGACGCCGGCGGCCTCCAGGGCCTCCTTCTTGGCCTGTGCGGTGCCGGAGGAGCCGGAGACGATGGCGCCGGCGTGACCCATGGTCTTGCCCTCGGGCGCCGTGAAGCCCGCGACGTAGCCGACGACCGGCTTGGTCACGTTCTCCTGGATGAACGCGGCGGCACGCTCCTCCGCGTCACCACCGATCTCACCGATCATCACGATGAGCTCGGTCTCCGGGTCGTCCTGGAACGCGGCCAGGGCGTCGATGTGGGTGGAGCCGATGATCGGGTCGCCACCGATGCCGACGGCCGTCGAGAAGCCGATGTCCCGCAGCTCGTACATCATCTGGTACGTCAGCGTGCCGGACTTCGACACCAGGCCGATGCGGCCCGGCTTGGTGATGTCGCCCGGGATGATGCCGACGTTCGACTGGCCCGGGGTGATGATGCCGGGGCAGTTCGGGCCGATGATGCGGGTCTTGTTGCCCTTCTTGCCGGCGTACGCCCAGAAGGACGCCGAGTCGTGCACGGCGATGCCCTCGGTGATCACGACGGCCAGCGGGATCTCGGCGTCGATGGCCTCGACGACCGCGTCCTTGGTGAACTTCTCCGGCACGAAGATGACGGAGACGTTGGCGCCGGTCTTCTCGATGGCCTCCTTGACGGTGCCGAAGACCGGTACCTCGGTGCCGTCGAAGTCCACGGTGGTGCCCGCCTTGCGCGGGTTCACGCCGCCCACGACGTTGGTGCCGTCACCGAGCATGAGCTTGGTGTGCTTCATGCCCGTGGCGCCGGTCATGCCCTGGACGATGACCTTGCTGTCCTTGTTGAGCCAGATAGCCATGGTGTGTCGGTGTCCTCGTCCTCGTGCTTACTTGGCGGCGGCCAGCTCGGCGGCCTTGTCGGCCGCGCCGTCCATGGTGTCGACGCGCTGCACCAGCGGGTGGTCGGCGTCCGTGAGGATCTTCCGGCCCAGCTCGGCGTTGTTGCCGTCGAGGCGGACGACGAGCGGCTTCTCGACCTTCTCGCCGCGGTCCTCCAGGAGCTTCAGGGCCTGCACGATGCCGTTGGCGACCTCGTCGCAGGCGGTGATGCCACCGAAGACGTTCACGAAGACGGACTTGACGTCCGGGTCACCCAGGATGATCTCCAGGCCGTTCGCCATGACCTGGGCGGAGGCGCCACCGCCGATGTCCAGGAAGTTGGCGGGCTTGACGCCACCGTGGTTCTCGCCGGCGTACGCGACGACGTCCAGGGTGCTCATGACGAGACCGGCGCCGTTGCCGATGATGCCGACCTCGCCGTCGAGCTTGACGTAGTTGAGGTTCTTCTCCTTGGCGGCGGCCTCGAGCGGGTTGGCCGCGGCCTTGTCGTGGAGTTCCTCGAAGTCGGGGTGACGGAACTCGGCGTTGTCGTCGAGCGACACCTTGCCGTCGAGGGCGATGACGTCACCGGAGGCGACCTTGGCCAGCGGGTTCACCTCGACCAGGAGGGCGTCCTCCTTGATGAAGGTGTCCCACAGCTTGACCAGGACGTTCGCGACCTTGCCCGCGACCTCGGCCGGGAACTTGGCGGCGGCGACGATCTCGCGGGCCTTGGCCTCGTCCACACCGTCGATCGGGTCGATCGGCGTCTTGGCGACGGCCTCCGGACGAGTGGCCGCCACCTCCTCGATCTCCATGCCGCCCTCGACGGAGGCGATGGAGAGGAAGGTGCGGTTGGCACGGTCGAGGAGGAAGGAGACGTAGTACTCCTCGAGGATCTCCGGAGCGGTCTCGGCGATCATGACCTTGTGGACCGTGTGGCCCTTGATGTCCATGCCGAGGATGTCCGTCGCACGGGCGACGGCCTCGTCCGCGGAGGCGGCCAGCTTCACGCCACCGGCCTTGCCGCGACCACCGACCTTCACCTGCGCCTTGACGACGGACTTGCCGCCCAGACGCTCGGTGATCTCGCGCGCCGCCTCAGGCGTGTCGATGACTTCACCGGCCAGCACCGGTACATCGTGCTTGGCGAAGAGGTCCCTCGCCTGGTACTCGAACAGGTCCACGCGCTTCCGTCCCTATCAGTGATCTCGCGGTTCGTTGGATGCGTGGGCGTGCCGCGAAGGGCAACGTGACGTCCGCTTGTCACAAGGGAGGCGCACACGGTGTCCGAGCGCGCGGCATGTCCGTCTCGCAGGTTATCGCCGCTTGAGGGGGCGCCCTAAATCGAGGGTCACACACGAGCGGTGATACCTGTCACATGATGCCGCGTTTCGTGACACGCCGTGCCGACGGATGGGGGCTTGGGAGTGATGTGCGAGGCCTCACCGGGCTGGGGTCGGCCCGGTGAGGCCTCTGGGACGGCCCCGGTGGTTCCGGGGCCGGGGGGGGGGGGGGGGGCGCCCCCCCCCCCCCCCCCCCCCCTCCCCCCCCTCCCCCCCCCCCCCCCCCCCCCCCCCCCCCCCCCCCCGTGCCGCGGGGCCCCGGCCGGACGAGCCGACGGCATTCGGCCGTCCGGGCACGGGCACCCCGCGGAGCGGTGGGGGGCGCTCAGCCTGGTACCGAAGGTTCTGGTGGTACGTCGGGACGGCCGTTCGGGTGACCTCCGCGGCCCCGCCTACGGCATACCCGGCGAGCGGACCCCCACTGTCCCGGCCCGTGCCGTCGAGCCCAAGGGCAAAGGCCCCGGCCCGCCCGGCGAGCGGCACGCCGGCACCGGCGACTCCGTCCGCGACGACTCCGGCCGCACCCACGCCACCGCGCACCAGCCCGGCCACACTCCCGCCGACACCGTGCACCAGCCCGGCCGCACTCCCGCAGAAGCCGTCGATCACCGCCGCACGGCCGTGCCGGCCCCGGTGACCGGCGGCGGCACGGCCCCCGTGACGGTGACGGTGTCGGCCGCTCGGCGCACGGCCCCGGTGACGGTGTCGGCCGCCCGGCGCACGGCCCCGGTCGTCTGGTGCACGGCCCCGGTCACGGTGTCCGCGGTCTGCGCGACCGCGCTGTCGGCGGCGTCCGGGGTCTGTGGGACTAGCCGGGGAAGACGGGGATGTCCCGCTGCCGTTCCCGGGTGCGGGGCGCGTCGACGCACGCCGCGGCGCCCTGCGCGAGCCGCGGTGGCGCCCGGTGGTCGAGGGTGACGGCATGCGGGTCACCGTGACGGGACCCGGTGCCGTCGGCTGCCTGCTTGCCGAACACACCGTCCGGGTCTCCGCTCGGCGAGGGGCTGCCGGGGGCTCGCACGGCGGCGGTGCCGCGAGGCGCGGAGATGTACGCCGCCTGCGGGGACGCACGGGTGGGCTCCGGGCCGTACGAGACGACCGGCGCAGGTGCGCCGCCGGCGGCACGGGCCCGGGCGCGGGCGCGCCGCCGCACGTGCTCCGCCGAACCGGACGCCGCCGCACCGCCATGCCCCTGTACGCGGGACGCCTGTACGCGGGACGCCGCGGACTTCGCCTCCGGCGTCAGCTGTACGGGGGCGTTGGGGACTCGCGTGAGGTCATCCGGCGCCTGGGTGAGGTCCGGCAGGGGCAGGGAGGGTGTCGAGGGCACGGAGGGCGTGGAAGACCGGGTCTTCTCGACGGCTTGGGCGCCGGCCGTGGCCTCAGGGGACCGGGAAACGGTGGTCACCAGGTCGGTGACGGTCCGTACCGCGCCTGCCGGGTCCTCGCTCCCGGTCACCCCGGACGGCACCGAAGTCACCCTCGCCGGCACCGGGGTTCCATCGGCCGCGTGCGCCTGTTCGCCGCAGAGGAAACCCAGCGTGAACAGTCCGCCCACCAGTAGCACCAGTTGGAGCGCACGCCGCCCGCCCGCCGTACGCAGCACGCGTACGGCGGTGGCAAGGAGGGCTGCTGGGAAGGTCAAGGAGCTGAACATCCTCGCTCGGCACGACACGGGCTGCGCCGATCCTTGCACGGCACGACCGAGTCAGCGCAACCCCGGAGTTACCGATGGGTAGTCATGTCCCTTTTCCCTCTCTCTTGCCGCCCGGTGTCACGCGGTGTCCGGTATCGGCAGCGGCCGTTTTCCGAGCGCCGCGGCCATGACCTCGGGGAACAGGTCGGGCGTGCAGGCGAAGGCCGGTGCGCCGAGCGCGGCGAGCGCCGCCGCATGCTCCCGGTCGTACGCGGGCGCGCCCTCGTCCGACAGCGCGAGCAGCGCCACGAACTGCACCCCGGACGCCTTCATCGCCGCCACCCGCTTGAGCATCTCGTCGCGGATGCCGCCCTCGTAGAGGTCGCTGATGAGCACGACCACCGTCTCGGCGGGCCGGGTGATCCGTGACTGGCAGTAGGCGAGCGCCCGGTTGATGTCCGTGCCACCGCCGAGCTGGGTGCCGAACAGGACGTCGACCGGGTCGTCCAGCTGGTCGGTGAGGTCGACCACCGCCGTGTCGAAGACGACCAGCCGGGTGCTCATCGACCGCATGGAGGCGAGGACCGCGCCGAACACCGACGCGTAGACCACGGACGCGGCCATCGATCCGGACTGGTCGATGCAGAGCACGACCTCCTTCTTCACCGACCGCGCGGCCCGCCCGTATCCGACGAGCCGTTCCGGCACCACCGTGCGGTACTCGGGCAGGTAGTGCTTGAGGTTGGCCGCGATGGTGCGGTTCCAGTCGATGTCGTGGTGGCGTGGGCGGCTGATCCGCGCGCTGCGGTCGAGGGCGCCGGTGAGGGTGGCCCGGGTACGGTTCGCGAGCCGCTTCTCCAGGTTCTCGACGACCTTGCGCACGACCGCGCGTGCCGTCTCCTTCGTCGTCTCCGGCATCGCCTTGTTCAACGACAGCAGCGTGCCGACCAGGTGCACGTCGGCGTCCACCGCCTCCAGCATCTCCGGCTCCAGGAGCAGGGAGGCGAGGCCGAGCCGGTCGATGGCGTCGCGCTGCATGACCTGGACGACGGAGGACGGGAAGTACGTGCGGATGTCGCCGAGCCAGCGCGCCACGGACGGGGCCGAGGCACCGAGCCCCGCCGAACGGTCACGCCCCGCCTGCGGCTTGTCCCCCTTGCCGTACAGCGCGGCGAGCGTGCCGTCCATCGCCGCGTCCCGTCCGGACAGCGCGCACCCGGTGCCGTCGGCCTGATCGCCGCCGAGCACCAGCCGCCACCGCCGCAGCCTCTCCCGCGCCGCATCGTCGAAGTCCGCCGGCCTCGACCCGGTCGTCATACGCCCACCCCCGCGAGTCTGTCGTCATCGCTCGAGCCGCTCCCGGCCGCATCACGCCCGGTCGCCTGGTCCAGGCCGAGCAGCAGCCGCAGTACCGGCAGCACGGCGTCGGCACGCTCGGTGTCCGGCTCGGCGGCGAAGCCGGGCGTCACGGCTCCGTAGGCCGCCGCCCGGCCGGCCGACGGGTCTCCGGGTCCACGCCGGACCAGTTCGCCGAGTGTTCTGCGCACCCCCGGCTCATACGCCGCGAAGGTGCGCCGCAGCAGCGGCAGTACGTCCGTGAACGCCTCCGCCGGCACCCCGGTCAGCCAGCTGTCCACCAGCCCGAGCAGCCGCTCGTCGTGCACCAGCAGCAGCCCGCCCCCGCCGCCGACGAAGCCCTCGATCCAGGCGGCCGCGTCCGCGGGTGGCGTCCCCGGCGACAGCGCGAGCCCCATCAGCCGCGCCGCCTGCTCCGGCCGCACCTCCCCGTCGTCCAACAACAGCCGCGCGGCCCGCCCCCGCAGCACGCCGGGCACGCTGTCTCGCAACGACAAGGTCCGCAGCACGGCCCGCCACCGGGCCCGCAGACCACCGCGCCCGGCTCCGGAGACGGCACGGGTGGCCGACGGCGGTCCTTGCGCGTGAGCGAAGCCGGGGGTGGGGGAGGTACTTGGACCGGTGCCGGCACGCTGGTCTGCGCCTGCTTCAGCGCCCGCGCCGGCCCCGGCACCCTCCACCCCGCACGCACCGACGCGACCACCGGCACCCACCTGTCCACCGGCACCGGCACCAGCACCGGCACCAGCACCAGCACCAGCACCAGCACCAGCACCAGCCAGCGTCTCCGACAGCAAACCCACCGCCGAGTGCACGGCGTCCACATGGCCGCGCATCTCCTCCGCGGCGTCGTCGTCGAGGGCGGTGCACGCCGGGGGCAGGCCGACGAAGACGCGTTCGGCGAGGCCCGCGGCGACGCCGGCCAGCGCACCGGTGTCGGTGCCGCGCACGTCGCCGTAGCGCAGGGAGCGGACCAGGGCGGGCAGGGCCTGGGCGAGATGACCGACGTCCGCGTCGAGCGCCGCCCGGTCGGCGAGCACCCGCATGACCACGGGCAGGGCGTCCGGCAGGCCGGCGAGCAGGCACTGTTCGGCCAGCGCGGTGACGTCGGCCAGGGTGCGCGCGGCCGTCGCGTCCGCCTCGGCCTTGGCCTGCGCCGCCGCCAGTACGGTCGTCCCCCACACGCCCGCCTCGGCGACCCGCACCGACAGCTCCGGCTCCCAGCGCAGCCGCCAGGTCTCCCGGAAGGTGCCCGTGCTCCCCCGTGAGCGCGCGGGTTCGCCCCAGCCGACGCCGAGCAGGCGCAGCCGGTGCAGCAGCCTGCTGCGGCCGGCGTCGGTGTCGCCCCGCAGGTCCAGCTCCAGTTCGCGCTCCAGCGCCTCCGGTTTGAGCCGCAGCGAACGCTGCTGCCGGGCCAGGTCGCGCTGCAGCGGCACCGCCGGCGCCGACTCCGGGACCTCGCCGAGGACGTCCCCGACGACCAGCCGCTCGTGCACCAGCGCCAGCGGCACGTCCGAGCCGTCGCCCATCACCGCGCGCACGGCGTCGGTGGTCTCGCCCAGCCCGGGCAACGGGCGGCCGCGCAGCGCCGCCAGGGTCTCGGCGAGCCGGACGGCCTCGATGACATGGGCGGAGGACACGATCCGGTCCTCCTCGCGCAGCAGCCGGGCCACCTTGGTCAGCCACCGCTCGACCGGCCGGTCGGGGGCGTGGAACAGATGGCCGTACCAGCCCGGTGAGTCGATGCCCGCGCCGTACCCGCTGGCCCGGGCGAGTCTGCGGTGTGTCCATGGCACCCAGGTCAGGTCGGCCCTGACCTTGGGCAGCCCCTTCAGCAGGGCCCGGTCGGCGGCGACGGTGGTCTTCGCGCGCAGCGCGGGCACGTGCCAGGCCCCGCAGACCACGGCCAGCCCCTCCCCGAACTCCTTGCGCGCCGCACGCAGCCGGAGCCGCATGTGCGCTTCGCGGACCAGGTCCCGGGAGTGTCCGCCGGCCCCGTACCGCTCCCGGAGTGCGCCCATGGCCTCCTCCAGCGCGGCGAACGGGGCGAAGGGGTCCCGCTCGGCCGGGCCCCGGTGCTCGACGACGTCCTCCCACCAGCGTTCGGGGTCGTCGTACCCGGCGGCTTCGGCGAGCGCGGCGAGCGGGTCGACACGGACCTGCTCGTCGCCGTTCCGACTGCCGTCGCCCTCCGTGCCGTCTTCGGCGCTCCCGGGGCCCGCAGCCGTCTGCCTCTCCTCCCGCTTCCCCTCCCACGCGAGCGTGTGCGCGGCCGGCAGGTCGATGAAGTGGGCCGGGACGTCCTGTTCGAGGGCCCAGCGGATCGCCACCCATTCGGGGCTGAACTCGGCGAACGGCCAGAACGCCGAGCGGCCTGGCTCGTCCACGGCATGGGCGAGCAGGGCGACGGGAGGTCGCAGGTCCGGGTCGGCGGCCAGCGGGATCAGCGCGTCCGCCTCGGGCGGGCCCTCGATCAGGACGGCGGCGGGCCGGGCGGCGTCCAGGGCGGTGCGCACCGCGCGGGCGGAGCCGGGGCCGTGGTGCCGCACGCCCAGCAGGAGCGGCCCCGGGTCACAGGCCCGGGGCCGGCGGGGGTCGTTCACGCGCTCACCTCCCGGCATGCGCGGTAGAAGTCCGTCCAGCCCTCGCGCTCGCGGACGACGGTCTCCAGGTACTCCTGCCAGATGACCTTGTCGGCCGCGGGGTCGCGGACCACGGCTCCGAGGATGCCGGCGGCGACATCGCCCGGGCGCAGCACGCCGTCACCGAAGTGCGTGGACAGGGCGAGGCCGCTGGTGACCACGGAGATCGCCTCGGCCGTGGACAGCGTGCCGCTGGGCGACTTGACCTTGGTGCGGCCGTCGGCGGTGACGCCGTCGCGCAGCTCCCGGAAGACGGTCACCACCCGGCGGATCTCCTCGATGCCGTCGGGCGCGGCCGGCAGGTCGAGGGAGCGGCCGATCTGCTCGACCCGGCGGGTGACGATGTCGACCTCCGCGTCGGCGCTCTCCGGCAGCGGCAGCACCACGGTGTTGAAGCGGCGGCGCAGCGCGCTGGAGAGGTCGTTGACGCCTCTGTCCCGGTCGTTGGCGGTGGCGATGAGGTTGAAGCCGCGGACCGCCTGGACCTCCTGGCCCAGCTCCGGAACGGGCAGGGTCTTCTCGGACAGGATCGTGATCAGCGTGTCCTGCACATCGGCCGGGATGCGGGTCAGCTCCTCGACACGGGCCGTCATGCCCTCGGCCATGGCCCGCATGACGGGGCTGGGCACGAGGGCGTCACGGCTGGGGCCGTGCGCGAGCAGCTGCGCGTAGTTCCAGCCGTAGCGGATCGCCTCCTCCGGGGTTCCGGCCGTGCCCTGCACCAGCAGGGTGGAGTCGCCGCTGACCGCGGCGGCCAGGTGCTCCGAGACCCAGGTCTTGGCGGTGCCGGGCACGCCGAGCAGGAGCAGGGCGCGGTCGGTGGCGAGCGTGGTGACGGCGACCTCGACGATCCGGCGCGGGCCCACGTACTTGGGTGTGATCACGGTGCCGTCCGGCAAGGTGCCGCCGAGCAGATATGTCGCCACCGCCCACGGCGACAGCTTCCAGCGGGCCGGGCGCGGGCGGTCGTCCTGCGCGGCGAGCGCGGCGAGTTCGGCGGCGAAGGCGTGCTCGGCGTGCGGTCGCAGCGCCTCGGCGCTCTCGCCGTGGCTCGGTCCTTCGGTGGTCGGTCGCACAGACGCAGACGTGACAGACATGGCTGAGGTCCCCTCCAGCTCGGCCGGTTCGGATCTGGCACCCACCGTGCACCACGCCACTGACAATCGCTCTGACCTGTGCAAATGCCGGCGCCGGACCGATTGTCAGTGGGGGGACCTACCGTCGGAGGCATGACTGAGCAGGGGGTGCGCTGGACCGCGGAGCAGGTGCTGGCACTGGCGCCTGACGCCGCGTCACGCACAGCGGGAGGCAAGCTCGGCACGGCCGGTCCGTGGTCCGAGGCGGGGAGCGGAGAGGGGACGGTGTGGGGGCTGTGCAAGGGCAGCGGCGGCAGGCCGTATCAGACGGTGGTCGATCTCGCCGACGCGGCGGGTCCGGCGTACAAGTGCAGTTGCCCGAGTCGTAAGTTCCCGTGCAAGCACGCGCTCGGACTGCTCCTGCTGTGGACGGGCGGCGGCTCGGTGCCGGTGTCCGCCGAGCCGCCGGACTGGGCCGAGCAGTGGCTCGCGGGCAGACGCAAGCGTGCCGAGAGCAGGCAGGCCAGGGGGGAGGGGGGTTCCCAGACCGGGTCCGCCGATCCCGAGGCGGCGCGGCGGCGGGCCGAGCGCCGGGCCGAGCGGGTCACCGCGGGCGCGACGGAGCTGGAGCAGCGCCTCGCGGATCTGCTGCGCGGCGGACTGGCCGCGGCCGAGCAGGCGGGGTACGGCATGTGGGACGAGACGGCGGCCCGCATGGTCGACGCGCAGGCGCCCGGACTGGCGGCGCGTGTGCGGGAGTTGGGGGCGATACCGGGGTCGGGCGCGGGCTGGCCGGCCCGGCTGCTGGAGGAGTGCGCGCTGCTGCACCTGCTCGACCAGGGCTGGCTGCGCCGCGACCGGCTGCCGGACGCCCTCGCGGCCACGGTCCGCTCCCGGCTGGGCCTGCCCGCCACGGCGGAGGGCGCGCCGGTCCGCGACCGCTGGCTGGTCCTCGCCCAGTACGACACGGTGGACCCGAAGCTGACGACCCGCCGGATATGGATGCACGGCGCCGCCTCGGGCCGTACCCGGCTGCTGCTGTCCTACGGCGCGGCCGGCCGGGCCCCTGAGCTGTCGCTGCCGGTCGGCCTGGCCCTGGACGCGGAGCTGTCGGCCTATCCGGGCGCCGGTCAGCCCCGGTCCGCCCTGGGCGAGCGGTACGCCGCGCCCGCACCGGCCGCGTTCCGTCCACCGGGCACGACCACGGCCGAGGCGGCGGCCCGTTACGGCGACGCGCTGCGGGACGACCCCTGGCTGGAGTCGGTCCCGGTGACGCTGGACCGGGTGGTACCGGTCCCGGACGGCGACCTGTGGCAGCTGGCCGACGCCGACGCGGACTCCGCCCTGCCGCTGACCCGGGCCGCTCGCTCCCGCCCCGGCCTGTGGCGGCTGGTCGCGCTGTCCGGTGGCGGCCCGGTCACGGTCTTCGGCGAGTGCGGCCACCGCGGCTTCATCCCGCTCACGGCCTGGCCGGAGGGCACGGACGAGGCGGTGCCGCTGTGCTGACCGGCTTGCTCGGAAGGCACCGGCGCTCGGGTACGGAGAGCGCAGCCACCTCGCAGGCACGCGCGGGGACCGGCACCCGCTCAGACACAGAGGGACCTCGGACCCACGCAGGGAAGGGAAGGCGATGAACGGGACCACCTCGGCCGACGACGCCACCGCGGCTGCCGCAAGCTCCTGGGAAGACCTGGTCACCACCGCTCTCCTCGGCACCGACCGGCGCACGCCGGCGCACGCCGAATCCGGCCGGCAAGCCCCCCTGGCACTGCTCGACGAGGCCGCCGTGGCGACCGTACGGCGGCGGGCCGGGCTGCGCCCCGCCCGGGCAGCCCGCCGGCCGGAACCGGCGCCCGAGGATCCGCGCCCGGCCCTGCCCGCAGCGGCGGCCCGCAGGCTCGCCACGCTCCTGGCGGACCGCTCCGGCGGTGGGGCCGGTGGCCGCCGGGGCAGCTCGCCCGACCTCATGGAGCTGCTCCCCCAGTGGCTCGCGGCGGCGAACGCACACGGGTACGCGGCACCCGCGCAGGCGCTGCCCG
This sequence comes from Streptomyces sp. NPDC037288, assembly GCF_055603265.1. NCBI lineage: Bacteria > Bacillati > Actinomycetota > Actinomycetes > Kitasatosporales > Streptomycetaceae > Streptomyces > Streptomyces sp. NPDC037288. Next base: position 255,786 of record NZ_JBVJVY010000008.1, on the reverse strand, counting down.
CCCTGCTGGACGCGGCCCGGGGCCGTACGGACCTGCGCCCGGCGGCGCTGGCGTTCGCGGGCCCGCGGGCGCTGTGGCTGGCCCGGCTGAACGCGGACTGGCGCTTCGCCCTGCGCGCGGCCCCCGGCGGCGGCACCGCGCTGCCCGACCCCGGGGACGCCGAGGAGGTGCGGCGGCTGTGGCAGGAGGGCCTGTTCGCCGAGCGGGTGGCCCTGCTGGGCGCGCTGCGCGCCGCGACGCCCGCGTTCGCGCGCGAGCTGCTGGCATCGACCTGGCCGGCGGAGCGGGCGGAGGACCGGCTGATGTTCCTCGACTCGCTGCGCACGGGCCTGTCCGCCGCGGACGAGCCCTTCCTCGAGCAGGCGTTGGCCGACCGCAGCCGCAATGTGCGGGCGACGGCGGCGGAGCTGCTGTCGGCGCTGCCCGGTTCGGCGCTCGCCGCGCGCATGGCCGTACGGGCCGTGGCGTGTGTGGCCCTCGACCGCACGGGGGACTCCCCGGCGATCGCGGTGGAGGCACCGCTCGAGTGCGACTCCGGCATGGAGCGTGACGGTGTGGTGGCCACACCTCCCGCAGGCAGAGGGGAACGCTCATGGTGGCTGGGGCAGTTGGTGGAGGCGGCACCACTGGGCGCCTGGCGGGAGCGGCTCGGCGGCCGGACGGCACAGGAGATCGTGGCGCTTGCGGTGGCGGACGGCTGGCAGGGCGAACTGCACGCGGCCTGGTGCCGGGCGGCGGTGCGGCAGCGGGACGCCGAGTGGTCGAGGGCGCTGCTCGGCTCGCCGTCGGCGCCGGAGGCCGGCGGGCCGGGCGCGGTGTCACTGGCCGAGCGTGCGAAGCTGCTGGCCACCCTGGAGCCGGCACAGCGGGCCGCGTGGGTGGCCGGATTCATTGCGACGCACGGTCTGTCGGAGGCGTTCCAGCTGCTCGGGGTGTGCGCGGTGCCCTGGGCCCCGCCGCTGGGCCGGGCGGTGGTGGACGCGCTGAACATCGCGCGGGACGCGGGCAGTTACCCGTGGAGCTTCAGCGGGGTGATGGGCCTGACGGAACGCTGCCTGGACCCGGCGGAGGCCACCCGGCTGGAGGGGCTGCTGGCGATACCCGACGAACGGGAGGACGCGGCGCCGGGAGCCGGAGGGTACTGGGCGGAGGCGTTCCAGCGGCTGGTGACCACGTTGCGGTTGCGGGCGGAGATGGGGGCGGAACTCACACCCGGCGAGCCGCCGCCCCCGGCCGCAGCGTCGGCTCAACCACCGGAGGCGGCCGGCTGAGGTACGTTCTCCCGCACCCACTCCACGATCGACGTGGTCGTCGCCCCCGGTGTGAAGATCTCCGCGACGCCCTTCTCCTTCAGCGGCGGGATGTCCTCGTCCGGGATGATGCCGCCGCCGAAGACGAGGATGTCCTCGGCGTCGCGCTCCTTGAGCAGGTCGATCACTGCGCCGAACAGCGTGTTGTGCGCGCCGGACAGGATGGACAGCCCGATCGCGTCGGCGTCCTCCTGGATGGCGGTGTCCACGATCTGTTCCGGCGTCTGGTGAAGGCCGGTGTAGATGACCTCCATACCGGCGTCGCGCAGGGCACGCGCGATGACCTTGGCCCCGCGATCGTGGCCGTCGAGCCCCGGCTTGGCGACCACCACGCGGATCGGACCGGCTGCCACACCCATCACTGCCTCCATCAAACGACCACGGAAGCGATCGCTTCCGTCCGTAACGACAAGTACCGCACTTTTGGCGCGTTCCGCCACCCGTCGCGAAGTGAACGAACGTTATCTCCAGCATCCCGCAACCGGCAGTTTTACGGCGCGCAGCGAGGGGGAAATCACATGGTGGGACATCAGGGCACACGGGGGATAGAGCCGTCCTCCGGCGTGCCGACAGGAGGTCGGCCATGAAGGTCACCGGGGTACTGCCGCTCTTCCTCCCACTCTGCCGCCGCCTGTGGCCCGGCAGACTGGCCGGACTCTCGGTGGCGTTGCTGAAAGCGACCGCTCTGGAGGCCGCGATCCTGACCGGCCACCTCCTGCTCTATCCGACCGGCCTCACCCAGGAACGCCGCTCCCCCGCCCTGCCCGCCCAGGACGGCACCGCCCAGCTTCCGGTCCCGTCCGGCCCGCCGGTGGTACTGCTGCACGGTTTCATCGACAACCGTTCGGTGTTCGTGCTGCTGCGCCGCAACCTCGCCCAGCACGGCAGGCAGCGCGTCATATCGCTCAACTACTCCCCGCTGACCTGCGACATCCGCGCCGCCGCCGAATTACTCGGCCGGCACGTCGAGGAGATCTGCGAGCGCACCGGAAGCGACCGGGTCGACATCGTGGGGCACAGCCTCGGCGGGCTGATCGCCCGCTATTACGCGCAGTGCCTCGGCGGCGACCTGCGGGTGCGCACGCTGGTCACACTGGGCACGCCGCACTCGGGGACCAGCGTGGCACCGCTGGCCAACGCCCATCCGATCGTGCGCCAGATGCGGCCCGGTGCGGGGGTCATCGAGGAACTGGCCCGGCCCGCGCCCGGCTGCCGTACACGGTTCGTCTGCTTCTGGAGCGACCTGGACTCCGTGATGGTCCCGCTGGAGACCGCCTGTCTCGAGCACCCCGACCTCGAGGCGCAGAACGTGCGGGTGACCGGCATCGGGCATCTCGCCCTGCCCGTGCACCCGGCCGTCGCGTCCGGAATACGCAGCGCACTCGACACCCCGCATCCGGGGGACCAGGTCGCCGACGGTCTGACGGTGGCGTGACAGCGATGCACAGGTGACCAACAGTCACCCCCCATCGAACACCAATCGAACCCTGGGCCAAACTCGTGTCCGGCACCCCCCGAAACACCGCCGAATGCCCGTTTACCGCCAACGCGAAACCAGCGGAAGATTGTCGCGCCCAGGTACCGGCGGGTACAGTCGCCGCACTGCTCTGGCAGCCCCTGTTGTCGAGGCGAAAGAGAAGTTGGTGAACGACCGTCACCCGTCGGGGACCATGACCACCCCGGCCCCGGCTTCCGACGCCTCCGCCGCGCACTACGCGGCGTACGGAACGCATGAAGCCCCCTACGGCGACCTCACCACGTACGGCGGCTACGGCGCCAGCGGTTTTCCGGACGGCACCGGCTCCTTCTCCACCGACCCGCTCTTCGGCAGCCTGCCCGGCCAGCAGACCAGCAGCGCGTACGAGACCGGGCAGTGGCAGACCGGCCAGACCCTGAACTACGACCCCTACGCGGCCCAGCACCACACCGCCTACGACTCCGGTGCCTACGACACCACCGCCTGGACGGTCCCCGCCCAGGCGACCGGCAACGACATAAGCGGCCAGTGGGACGCGAGCGCCTGGCTGCAGCCCGACCAGTCCGGCGGGGCCGACCCGACCCAGCAGTGGGAGTGGGGCACCCAGACCTTCGAGACGGGCACCTACGACGCCACCGGGTGGAACTCCGCCGGCCAGGGCGCGACGGCGGAGCCGGAACAGGCCGGCGAACCGTTCGGCCAGCAGGCCACCGCCCTCTTCGAGCAGGTCGGCGACCCGCAGTCGGCCGCGGCCTTCGGGCAGGTCCCGTATCAGCACGAGGCGCCGTACGAGGACACCGCCTTCGCCGGACAGCGTTTTACGGACGACGATCCGGGCGGCACGGGTGAACTGCCCGTCGTGACCGGTCTGCTGGACGACCAGGAAGAGATCGCCCCGGTGTCCGCGACCCGCACCGGCTCGCGCAGCGCCGCGCGCTCCCGCCGTCGTACACCCGCCAAGCGCTCCGCGCTGCTGACCGTCGCCGTACCCTCGGCCTGTGTGATGGGGGTCGCCGGGATCGCCGCCGCCTCGGTCGGCGCCCTGTCCGACGGCGGCGGAAAGGACACCACGGCCTCCGCCTCGGACTCGCACGCGGTCAAGCCGTCGGTCGCCAACAGCAAGCTGGACAGCCAGCTGAAGACCCTGTCCGCCGGCGCCGACGACTTCGCCGACCGGGCGAGCCGGACACAGGAGCGGATCGACCTCAAGAACCAGCAGGAGCTGGAGAAGAAGAAGGCCGCGGCTCAGGCCGCACTCAAGGAGCGGCTGCGCCCGAAGTTCGTGCTGCCGGTCGTGCAGCGGGGGCTCAGCGCCTACTTCGGCCAGGCGGGCGTGAACTGGATGTCGGTGCACACGGGCATCGACTTCCCCGTCTCCTACGGCACCACGGTGATGGCCGCCACCGACGGCGTCGTCTCCACGAAGTGGAACAGCGCCTACGGGAACATGATGATCGTGACGGCGAAGGACGGCACGGAGACCTGGTACTGCCACCTCTCCGGCTACCGCGTCGCTTCCGGTACGGCCGTGAAGGCCGGCCAGCCGATCGCCTACTCAGGCAACTCCGGCAACTCCACCGGACCGCACCTGCACTTCGAGGTACGGCCCGCGGGTGGGGCGGCCATAGACCCGCTGCCGTGGCTGAGGAGCCACGGACTCGATCCCACGTAGGAACTGGGGCTGTTGCCCCCAGGCCGCTACAGCTTCTCCACCGGCGCGTACCGCAGCAGCAGCCGCTTCGGCTTGGCGTCACCGAAGTCGATCGTCGCCTCCGCGTTCCCGCCCGTGCCCTTCACGGCGACCACCGTGCCGAGCCCGAACTGGTCGTGGGTGACCCGGTCCCCGACGGCCAGCGCCACCACCGGCTTCTCCGCCGTGCGCCGCGTGGCGAAGCCGGACGCGCCCGACGCCGAGGAACGCGAGCGGGTCGAGGACAGCGAGGCCGCGATCCCGGAGGCCGGGCCGCCGGAGGACGCCGGTGCCGTCGCCCCCGTCCGCTTCCACTCGACATGGGCGGGCGGGATCTCCTCGAGGAAGCGGGAGGGCGGGTTGTACGACGGCTGGCCCCAGGCGCTGCGCATCGCGGAGCGCGTGAGGTAGAGCCGCTCCCGCGCGCGCGTGATACCGACGTACGCCAGGCGCCGCTCCTCCTCCAGTTCCTTGGTCTGGCCGAGGGCACGCATGTGCGGGAAGACGCCGTCCTCCATGCCAGTCAGGAAGACGACCGGGAACTCCAGGCCCTTGGCGGTGTGCAGGGTCATCAGGGTGATGACGCCGGAGCCTTCCTCGTCCTCGTCGGGGATCTGGTCGGAGTCGGCGACCAGGGCGACCTGCTCCAGGAATTCGGCCAGCCCCACCGGCTCGCCCTCACCGCGCTCCTGCTCGAACTCCAGGGCCACGGCCGCGAGTTCCTGGAGGTTCTCGATACGGGTCTCGTCCTGCGGGTCGGTGGAGGCCTGCAACTCGGCGAGGTAGCCGGTGCGTTCGAGCACCGCCTCCAGGACGGTCGCCGGTCCGGCGCCGGACTCGACGATCGTGCGCAGGTCCTCCATCAGCGTGTTGAACCGCTTGACCGCGTTGGTGGAGCGCGCGGCCATGCCGTACGCCTCGTCCACACGCTTCAGCGCCTGCGGGAAGCTGATCTTCTCCCGCTGGGCGAGGGCGTCGACCATCGCCTCCGCGCGGTCGCCGATGCCCCGCTTGGGTACGTTGAGGATGCGGCGCAGCGGCACCGAGTCCTCCGGGTTGGCGAGAACGCGCAGGTAGGCGAGGACGTCCCGAACCTCCTTGCGCTCGTAGAAGCGGACTCCGCCGACGACCTTGTAGGGCAGGCCGACGCGGATGAAGACCTCTTCGAAGACACGGGACTGGGCGTTGGTGCGGTAGAAGACGGCGACGTCGCCGGCCTTGGCCTCGCCCGCGTCCACCAGGCGGTCTATCTCGTCGGCGACGAACTGCGCCTCGTCGTGCTCGGTGTCGGCGACGTAGCCGGTGATCCGCGCGCCCTGGCCGGCGTTGGTCCACAGGTTCTTCGGGCGGCGCGACTCGTTGCGCTCGATGACCGCGTTGGCGGCGGACAGGATGGTCTGCGTGGAGCGGTAGTTCTGCTCCAGCAGGATCGTCCTCGCGTCCGGGTAGTCCTCCTCGAACTGCAGGATGTTGCGGATCGTCGCGCCCCGGAAGGCGTAGATCGACTGGTCCGCGTCACCCACCACGCACAGCTCGGCGGGCGGGATGTCGTACTCGCCGGGTGGGGTGTCCTCGTCGTGGTCACCTGTGCCCACCAGCTCGCGCACCAGGGCGTACTGGGCGTGGTTGGTGTCCTGGTACTCGTCGACCAGGACATGCCGGAAGCGGCGGCGGTAGTGCTCGGCCACGTCCGGGAACGCGCGCAGCAGGTTGACCGTCGTCATGATCAGGTCGTCGAAGTCGAGGGCGTTCGCCTCGCGCAGCCGCGACTGGTACAGAGCGTAGGCCTGGGCGAGGGTCTTCTCGAAGCCGTCGGTGGCCTGGGCGGCGAAGTCCTCCTCGTCGATCAATTCGTTCTTCAGGTTGCTGATCTTGGCGCTGAAGGACTTCGGCGGGAAACGCTTGGGGTCGAGGTCCAGGTCGCGGCAGACCAGGGCCATCAGGCGCTTCGAGTCCGCCGCGTCGTAGATGGAGAACGACGACGTGAAGCCGAGCTTCTTGCTCTCCCGGCGCAGGATGCGCACGCACGCGCTGTGGAAGGTCATGACCCACATCGCGTTCGCGCGCGGGCCGACGAGGTGCTCGACGCGCTCCTTCATCTCACCCGCGGCCTTGTTCGTGAAGGTGATCGCGAGGATCTGGCCCGGGTGCACATGCCGCTCGGCGAGGAGGTGGGCGATGCGGTGGGTGAGCACACGGGTCTTGCCGGAGCCGGCACCGGCGACGATGAGCAGCGGCGAGCCGGCGTGCACGACCGCGGCGCGCTGGTTGTCGTTCAGCCCTTCCAGGAGGGCCGCCGCGTCGAGCGCGGGGCGGGGGGCGCCGTCGCGGTAGTAGGCGTCCCGGTCCGGCGGCACGTCGAACTTCCCGCCGAACAGATCGTCCGGAAGCGGCTCCGGAGCGTGATCGTCCTCGGGCGGCGGCGGGGGCTCCTCCTCGCGCCCGCGAGGGGGCTGGAGGTCCGCCAGGAAGCTGTCGTCAAAGAGGCTGCTCATCGCTCTACGAGTCTAGGGTGCCCCACCGACAACCGGTCGCCGTCCCGGGAAGATGGCCCCGCGGACGAAGCGGCGAACAGCCGGAGCAGGGCCCTTACGCTGCGGAATCGTGCCATGACGGGAACGTGATCCGGAGGCCGGATCACGAAAATGTATCGGACATATCACGCACCAACCTTCACAGTAGTCACACCAGTTGGCTAGGTTGCCGTCAGGCCGCGTGCGCGGCCTCCGCCGAGTCCGGCGCGCCCGCACGGCGCCCGGAGCCGGGGACCCACCGATCCTGGGGTGAATCGGACGACTCCCGCCCGGGACGAGGCCGTAGGGCAACCCTTCCGAACCGCCGCCCGAACCCGACAGCTAACCCGGTAGGCGGCCCACTGGAAGGAGTCGCCCCCCTTGGCGTCGCACCGCAAGACGCGCCCCGGCGGGACCATCGGGACGGGCCTGCGCACCCCCGCCCTCGCCACCGCCGCCCTCACCTCCATGGCCGTGCTCTCGCAGACCGCGGAGGCCGCCCCGAGTACCGATCACGCCAAGCCGAGCCTGGAAGAGGTCGAGAAGAAGGTCGACGACCTGTACCGCCAGGCGGAGTCGGCGACCGAGAAGTACAACGCGGCCAAGGAGCGGACAGGAAAGCAGCGGGGTCGCGCCGACGCCCTGCGCGAAGAGGTCGCCCGGCGCACCCAGCGCCTCAACAAGGCCCGCGAGGAGCTGGGCTCCTTCGCCGCGGCCCAGTACCGCACCGGCGCCGCCGCTCCCGACACGGCCACCTTCCTGCTCGCGGACAGCCCGCAGGACTACTTCGACCAGAGCCAGCTGATGAACCGGCTGACCTCGCGGCAGAAGAGCGCGGTCGACGACTACATCGGCGAGCAGGCCTCGACGATGAAGAAGCGACGGGAGGCCGCGGAGAGTCTGCGGACGCTGACCGACTCGCAGCACGACCTGCAGACCGCCAAGACCACCGTCCAGAAGAAGCTCGCCTCCGCGCGCGAGCTGCTGTCGCAGCTGACGGCCCAGGAGAAGGCGCGGCTGGCCGCCATCGAGCGGGAGAAGCAACAGGAGGCGGCACGCAAGGCGGCCGAGCTGGCGAAGCAGCAGGCGGCCCGGCAGCAAGCCGCCTCCTCGTCGTCGTCCTCGTCGTCCTCGTCGTCCTCGTCATCCGGATCCGGGTCGACGGGCTCCGGCTCGACCGGGTCCACGACATCCGGGTCGTACGACACGAAGGCCGAGAAGGCGATCGCCTTCGCCCGCGCGCAGATCGGCAAGCCGTACGTGTGGGGCGCCACCGGGCCGGACTCCTACGACTGCTCGGGCCTCACCCAGGCCGCCTGGAGGGCGGCCGGCGTCACCCTTCCGCGCACCACGTACGACCAGGTCGACGCGGGCACCACGGTGTCGCTGGCCGACGCACGGCCGGGTGACCTGGTCTTCTTCTACGACGACATCAGCCACGTCGGCGTCTACATAGGCAACGGCATGATGATCCACGCCCCGAAGCCGGGCGCGTACGTCCGCGAGGAGTCGATCTACTACGGCGGAGAGTCGATCATCCACAGCGTGGTCCGACCGGGCTGACCGGACCGGCTGTCTTGGCCCCACGCGCGCGTACCGGCGTTTCGCACTCCACGCGCGCGTGCCCTTCCCCGGCAGGGGCCGTCCGGCTCCCTAGCATCGGGCGCATGCCCGGCATCTCAGGTCTGCGTACATGGTGGGCGGAGCGGCCCCCCGCGGCCGGGGCCGCCGTGATGGCGACCGGCATCCTGTCGGTGGGGCTGTATCTGACCGGCGCCGAGACGCTCTCCCGGCTGACGCTCGCGATGTCCGGCGTCGCCTGGGTGGCGTTGGCCGCCGACTTCGCCCTGCGACTGCTCTGCGAGCGGCAGCGCTGGGTCGCCGAGGCGGAGAGTCCCGGCGCGCTCACCGCCGTCGCCGCGACCGCCGTGCTCGGCACCCGGATCTCGCTACTGGGCCGGCAGCCCCTGGCCGAGGCACTGCTGGCCCTCGCGGCGCTGCTGTGGCCGGTGCTGCTGGTCCTGGTCGTCCGGCACTGGACGCGGCGCATGCCGGGAGCGGTGTTCCTGTGTTGTGTGGCCACACAGGGGCTTGTCGTACTGGCCGCGACGCTGGCCGCGGCCGAGCGCACGGCGTGGCTCGCGCACACCGCGCTGGTGCTGTTCTGGCTGGGGCTGGTGCTCTACGGCCTCGCGCTGGCCCGCTTCGACGCACGACAGGTGCTGGAGGGGGCCGGTGATCACTGGATCGCGGGCGGGGCGCTCGCGATCTCGGCGCTGGCGGGGGCGAAGCTGCTCGTCGCCGGGGATGCGGGCCTGCATCTCTGGGACGAGGACGACCGCGGTCTGCTGCGCACCGTGACCATCGCGCTGCTCGTCCTGGACCTGGCCTCGTATCTCCTGCTGCTGGCCGCCGAGGCGGTGCGGCCCCGGCGCGGCTACGACGTGCGGCGGTGGGCGACGGTGTTCCCGATGGGGATGACGGCGGCGGCGACGCTGACCGTAGCGACCGCCCTCGGCGTCCCGTGGCTCAGATGGCCGGGACGGGTGCTGCTGTGGGTGGCGGTGGCGGTGTGGCTCGCGGTCGCCACCGGTGCGGTGCGCGCGGCCCGCGCCGGCGGCGGGGACGGCTGACCGTCAGGTCCACAGCACGGCGATGAAGATGTTCGCGCTGGTCAGCAGGCCGACCAGGCCGAACACCCCCTTGTCGATCTCCTCCTCGTCGCGCTTCACATAGACCAGGCCGAGGATCACGATCAGCAGCGCCAGCTTGACGCCGATCTTGAACGTGTTGACGTGGTGGTCGTCGACCTGGTTGAGACCGACCAGGGCCACGCCGGTGACCAGCATGGTCAGCGCGCCGTGCAGCATTCCGGGGACGAAGCGGGCCGTGCCCTGGCCCATCGCCTTCATCTGGGTGAGGAAACCGCCGAGCAGCGCGGCGATGCCGATGATGTGCAGGCCGACGAAGAGATGGATGAGTACGTCCATGGGGCCGGAGCCTAATTCGTTGGTAACAGCCCCAGAGACGGCAGGGTGCCGTAGCGAGCGGATGCCCCGGACTCGGCGTCCAGTTCGGCGCCCGGGTGCCGGCCTCGATCGGGGACGATCACACGTGCTTCGGGGACGCAGCTCCAGCACTGCCTGCAGCACGCGATCCCTACGACGAAGCGCAGGCTTCCCCCGTCCCCGCCGGAAGGACTTGAGGTGACTGCGGCCGCGCAGGGCCCCAGCTCCTACTCCGGGATGACCAGGCCGAACTCGCGCAGTCGGGGCAGGCTGGCATCCAGACAGGCCGCCACGGATACGGCGTCTGTGCGCACCAGGAGACCTTCGTGGAACGGAGCTCCGCTCGCGACGAACGTCCACGGCTTCACGCCCTCGCGCATGCGCTCGGCATCGGCCTTGAACAACACCGTGACCCCCTGCTCGGCCAACGCCTCCATGACACGTACCACGTTCACCGAAGTCGTCCCCTTGCGCCCCTGATCGAACAGCCGGCAAAGCTACACGCCCATTCCGGCAACCGACTTGACGGCTTGGGGGCGTGAGGCGTCTCACCAGGGGGCATGGGCCCCCGTCACCGGGCCGCCCGTAACGGTCGGTGGTCACGTACGGACGATCTCGCATATATGCGCCCCATAGCACTGCAGGCCTCGCGTCTGTCCCGCTTTGCACGCTTCGGTCACCACACTGTGTGAAGGCGACGGCTCCGGGTCGGCGACGCGGTCACATACGGTCACATCGCTGCCTATCGGGAACAGTTCCGTACACCGCGTTACCTGCCTGTCACCGTCGGGCCTAGCGTCCTCCCCCAGGTGACCGGCTCCCCACCGCCGCCCGGGCCGGGGGCGGCCGTCGGCCACCACCGCCGAGAAGGTCCGGCGGTGGTCCGCTCCCCCTCTGCGGGCCGCCGCCGGACGTCGTACGGACCACTCGGTCGGGCCGCCCGGCCAGACCCCTCGGTCGTACGTGTCGTACGGAAGGACGTGACGGCCCAGGTGGCAACGCACCGCAAGCCCCGGCAACGCTCGATCGGCGGCCCTACGGCCCGGACGGCCGCCACACTCGCCCTGGCGGGCGCGGCCACCGCGGCGGGGTTCGAGGGAACGGGCCACGCCGAGCCGCAGCTGACGCCGGCCCAGGTGAAGGCCAAGGTCGACAAGCTCTACCAGGAGGCCGAGGCCGCCACCGAGAAGTACAACGGCACGAAGGTGGAAGCGGACACGGCACAGCGACGCCTGAACACGCTGCGGGACGAGACCGCCCGCAAACAGGAGAGGCTCGACAGCGCCCGGGAGGCGCTCGGTTCGTTGGCGGCGGCGCAGTACCGCGACGGCGGGTTCGCCCCGGCCTGGCAGCTGGCCCTGTCCGGCGACCCCGACCAGTACCTGGACGACGCCTCCTTCGCCGAGCGGGCCGGCCACCGGCAGGCCGCCGCCGTGTCACAGGTGCGCGAACAGCTGCGGGAGATCGAGCAGTTGCGCGGCGCCGCGCGCGTCGAGCTGACGTCCCTGCGGTCACGGCAGGCTCAGCTGAAACGGCAGAAGAAGACCATCACCGGCAAGCTGGACGAGGCCCGGCGGCTGCTGGCGCGGCTCACTCCGCGGCAGCGCGGGGAGGTCACCGGTGACGGCGTCGCGCCGGGACGTGCCTCCCGCTCGGCCTCCGACGCCCGTGCGACGCTGGAGCAGGCCGGGTCGGCCACGGCCCCGAACGCCCGCGCCACGGCGGCCGTCTCCTACGCCTACGCCAAGCTCGGCAGCCCCTATGTGTGGGGCGCGTCCGGCCCGAACGCCTTCGACTGCTCGGGCCTGGCCCAGGCCGCCTACCGCTCCGCCGGGATCTCCCTGCCCCGCACCACCTACGCCCAGATCAACGCGGGCCGGCGCGTGTCCCGCTCCGAACTCCAGCCGGGTGACCTGGTGTTCTTCTACTCCGGCGTCAGCCACGTCGGCATCTACGTGGGCAACGGGCAGATGATCCACGCGCCGAACCCCTCGGCCCCGGTCCGGCTGGCCCCGGTCGACCTGATGCCGTTCGCGGGGGCCACCCGGGTGGCCTAGGGGCGCCGCCCCAGGGGTCAGACCAGCCGGCGGGCCGTCGCCCAGCGGGTCAGTTCGTGGCGGTTGGACAGCTGGAGCTTGCGCAGCACCGCCGAGACATGGGACTCGACCGTCTTCACCGAGATGAACAGTTGCTTGGCGATCTCCTTGTAGGCGTAGCCACGGGCGATCAGCCGCAGCACCTCGCGCTCGCGCTGGGTGAGCCGGTCCAGGTCCTCGTCCACGGGCGGGGCGTCGGTGGAGGCGAAGGCGTCGAGGACGAACCCGGCCAGCCGCGGCGAGAAGACGGCGTCGCCCTCCTGGACGCGGAAGATGGAGTCGACCAGGTCGGTGCCGGTGATGGTCTTGGTGACATAGCCGCGGGCGCCGCCGCGGATCACGCCGATCACGTCCTCCGCCGCGTCCGACACGGACAGCGCGAGGAAGCGGACGGGCCGCTCGGTGTCCGCCGTCAACGCCGCGCAGCGGCGCAGCACTTCGACACCGCCGCCGCCCGGCAGGTGGACGTCGAGGAGGACCACCTCGGGCCGGGTCGCGGTGATGACCGTGACCGCCTGGTCGACGTCCGCGGCCTCGCCGACCACCTCGACGCCGGTCTCGGCGGTCTGCCCGATCTCGGCCTGGACGCCGGCGCGGAACATACGGTGGTCGTCCACGAGCACCACCCGTACGTGCCGTCCGCCCGCGCCGCCGTCGGCGGCCCCGGACCCGGTCGCCTCGGGGGCCCCCGCCCTGCCGTTCGCCTCGGTCGCGTCGCTCATGACGTCTTCTCCGCCCTCTCCATCTCCAGCTCGACCTCCGTGCCGCCGTCCGGCACCGACCGCAGCCGGGCCGTGCCGCCGTGGCGCTCCATGCGGCCGATGATCGATTCTCTGACGCCCATGCGGTCGGCGGGTATCGAGTCGGGGTCGAAACCCGGGCCGCGGTCGCGCACGGACACGAAGACCGTCCTTCCCTCGACCTCGGCATAGACCTGTACGGCGCCGCCCTCGCCACCGTACTTGGCGGCGTTCACCATCGCCTCGCGCGCGGCCTGCATCTGCGCGCCGGTTCTCTCGTCGAGCGGGCAGTCGCCGACGATGACGACCTCGATGGGCACCCCGTGCTTGTCCTCCACCTCGGCGGCGTTGCGCCGCACCGCCTCGGCGACCGTGTCCGGCTCGTCGGCCTCGTCCTTGCCGGTGCCCTCCGGCTTGTACAGCCAGGTGCGCAGGTCGCGCTCCTGGGCGCGGGCGAGGCGGCGCACCTCGTTCGCGTTGTCGGCGTTGCGCTGGATCAGGGTGAGGGTGTGCAGCACGGAGTCGTGGACATGAGCGGCGACCTCCGCGCGCTCCTGGGCGCGGATGCGCATCAGGCGCTCCTCGGACAGGTCCTGGGTCATACGGACCAGGTACGGGCCGGCGAGGAGCGTGATGCCGACGAGGACGGCGAGCGCCGCCTGGAGGACCGCGCCGAGGTGGGCGGCCGAGCCCTGCAGCACGAAGATGGCGGAGACACCGGCCGTGACGAGCAGGACACCCCCGGCCGCGCGCAGCAGGGTGAGGGTGCGGCGCCGGCGGCCGACCTCGACCCAGCGGGCCCGGCGGGCGTTGTCCGCCTGGCGCCAGACGAGGGCGACACCGGCCGCGACGAGGACGGCGGGCACCAGATACACCTTGGCGCCGTTGCCCAGATTGACGCTGCTGACGAAGACCACCGACACGATGACCATGAGGAGCAGCGCGGCGATCTGGCCCTTGTCCGGCTTGCGGGCGACGAGTCTGCGGCGGCCGTCCGGCGCGGTCTCGCTGCCGGAGAGCGACTGCTTCTGCTCCACGACACCGCCGACGCCGAGCGGCACCCAGAACCAGAACGCCGCGTACAGCAGCGCTCCGAATCCATGGGCCATGAACAGGCCGACGAAGGCGAGCCGCACCCAGATGACGGGCAGCCCGAGGTGCCCGGCGAGGCCCCGCGCCACTCCGCCGAGCCAGCGTCCGTCGCTGCTGCGGTAGAGCTTGCGCGGCGGCCGCGGGTCGTCCACTGGCAGGCTTGCGGCTTCCGGCATGCCAACGATGGTCACACGGCCGGCGGGGCCGGGCATCAGGGTCGGCCCCGAGACGTCCCTGATCTTCGGCGGGATCGGGTCGGGGAGGACGGGGCGGTGGCGCTCCCGCGCCGTTCGAACGGTTCCCCGCCCGGTCTCAGGGCCGATTTCAGGGTTCGCCCAGGGTCGTCACGACTGCCGCGGCGGCGGCCGGGCCGTCACCATGGACGCATGACGGATCACGAGCACGCCGCGACGGGTCCGGGACCCGGCCCCGGCCCGCGCCCGGTCCCGGGCACCGGGCCGACGGATGCCGCGCCCGCCGCGACGGACAGGTCAGGAGCGGCCGGCACCGGCACCGACACCCACGCCGACGCACAGGAGCAGGAGCAGCGGGCCGCCGGAGCCCCCGAGCGGTTCCGGCGCGACCGCCGGCACAAGATGATCGCGGGCGTGTGCGCGGGCCTCGGCCGGCACACCGACATGGACCCGGTCATCTTCCGGATCACGCTGGCCGTGCTGTCCGCGACCGGCGGCATCGGCCTGATCTTCTACGGCTTCGCCTGGCTCGTCGTGCCGTACGAGGACGAGGAGGAGAACGAGGTCCGCAAGCTGCTGACGGGCCGGGTCGACGGCCAGGCGCTCGCCGCCGTGCTGTTCGCCCTGGTCGGCTGCGGCATCTTCCTGACCATGCTGAGAAACGGCGGGGTGCTGGCCTTCGCCGTCGTGCTCTCCCTGCTGCTGGCGGGCGCCGGGTACTGGTCGCGGCGCCGTGGTGCCCCCGATCCCGACCCGCTCGCCGCACAGGCCGCCGCCGACGCCCCGCCGGAGGCACAGGCCCCGCCGGTCGTCACCGCCTATCCCTCGTGGTGGCGGGACCCGATCGTCAAGGACGGCACGCATGTCGGCGGCACCGGCTATCTGTGGGGGCCCGGCGACGCCCGCGACCGGGACCTCACCTCGGTGGTCGACGTGGGCATCGCCACCCCCTGGACCCACCACGGCTCCCTGCAGCCGCGGCCCGCCGCGCCCCCAGGACCGCGCGGTCCGCGCTGGATCGGCGGCTGGGTGTTCGTGCTGGCTCTGGTGGGGGGCGGCCTGGGCACCGGACTGACGTGGGACACGCATCCGCTGGGCACCAGTCTGCAGACCGGACTGGCGTGCGCGCTGGGGGTCTTCGGCCTGGGCCTCGCGGTCAGCTCGTACCTGGGCCGCACGGGAGCCGGGACGGTGTTCCTGGCGATCGTCACGGCGGCGCTGCTCGCCGGGGCGGCGGCACTGCCCAAGGACATCACCACCCACTGGAGAGACGTCTCCTGGAAGCCCGCCGCGACGGCGCAGGTCCGGCCGGACTACGACCTCGGCACCGGGCGGGGCACGCTGGACCTGAGCCGGGTGCATCCGGGCAAGGGGCGGACGGTCACGACGGACGCCCATGTGGGTGCGGGGCAGCTGAAGGTGATCGTGCCGGCGGACGCGACCGTGCGGATGACGATCGACGTAGGGGTGGGCGACATCCGGTCGCCCGAGGACAGCGGGAAGGACGTGGACGTGCAGCCCGGCAGGCACGCGGACATGACGCTGGCTCCGGCGGGGGGCGCCAAGGACACGGGCACGCTGGACCTCACGCTCGGGGTCGGCGTGGGACAGGTGGAGGTCAGTCGTGCTGCGTCATGAGTTCCAGCCCGGGAAGCTGGTCGCCGGTCTCTTCCTCACCGCCACGGGTGCGGTCTTCGCGGGAGACGCGGGCGGCCTGTGGGAGACCCCGTGGTTCGCGGTCGTCCCGATGACCGTGGGCGGCCTCTGTCTGGCCGGTCTCGCGGCAGCCGTGGCCCGGGGCGTACGCAGACGGGGAGGCGCCGAGGGCTGAGCGCGCTGCCGGACACGCCGTGATGTGCCGTCCATCACCTGCGGCGCCGTCGGGTCCGGTCGCTCACCCGAGTTCCCGGCTTCGCTCGAACCCGGGGGACCCCCATGGCGGCGGTGGCCGGGGGCGGACACGGCTCCCGTGCCTCTTCGGGGCGCCGTCAGGCTAGCGGTAGCCGCCCAGCGACCGGCGGCGCCGGGCTCGCCAGGCCGCGTCGAGGGAGAAGTAGGGGGCGCCGGCGAGGACCAGGGGGAGCCAGGCCATCAGGTAGGCGAGGTCGTTGCCGTAGTAGTAGGGGCTCGTCGTCCAGCTCACCGTGAGCCACAGGCTGAGCGAGATCAGCGCGCCGCCCAGCGCGGCGAGCCGGCCGAGCAGACCGAGCAGGGTGGCGATGCCGACCGCCAGTTCACCGAGGGCGATGGCGTAGCCGAAGCCGACCGGGGCCTTCAGGGCCAGGTCGACCAGGGCCGGGATGGCCGCGGAGTCGCGGGCCGCGCGCATGGTGTCGCCGATGGACCCGGCGCCGCCGGACTTCATGAAGGCGCTGTCGGTGAGCTTGTCCAGGCCGGCGTAGAGGAAGGTGACGCCGAGGAAGACACGGAGGGGGAGAAGTGCGTAGTGGGTGGCGGTGTCCCGCCAGCCGCGTCGGCCGTTCAAGCCGGTGCTGTGCGTGTCCGTCCGGATGCCGTGGGTCATCGTCGCCAGCCACCTCTCGCCCGCCGTGGAGCCCCTCACCTGACCATACGTACGACGGAAGGAATCGGTTCAGTCCCGGCCCGAGTGTTTTTCCGGATTTCGGTTCCCCGTGCGAGGGGACCGAAGGGGCTGTCAGATGCGGGCCGGGGTCCGCTGCACGGCCAGTCGGGGTCCAGCCGGTCCGGGGAGGTGGCGGTGATGCGCGTCGTTCACTCCGTCACCTGGACTATGCAGCGGTTGGTCGCGACCCCGGCCGCGGTGACCACCTGCACCTCCACCGCCCCGGGCTCGACGTCGGCCGGTACGGGCACCGTCAGGACGCTGTCCGTGGGGTTGCGGAAGCCGCCGGTGACGGGGACCAGCGGCACGTGCACATCGACGGCGCCGATACGGACCACCATGCGGGAGAGCCGGTCGGCCGTGCGGGCGCCGGGCGGAACGAAGCCGGCGCCACGGATCTCGATGTCGTCGCCGGTGCGGATCGGCCCGTCCAGGTCGCCGGGTTCACGGACCCGGACCACGGACAGGACGACCGGGCGGCCGCCCTCGGCGTACTTGCCGGCCAGGTAGGTCGCGGCCGAGACCAGCATCACCACCCCCAGCCCCCAGGGCAGATCGGGCAGCTGGTCGGGGCGGCGGGCCAGCCGTACGGCGGCGAACAGCAGGGCGACGGCGCTGATGGCGGCGTACTGGATGTCGGCGAAGGCGCCCCGGCCGGAGTCGTCGGTGAGCAGATCGGCGGCGCGCGGCCGGTGCGCCGGTACCTTCTGCAGCCGCTGCGCGAGAACGCGCAGGCCCACCACCCGGCGGACCAGGACGGCGATACCGCACACCACGGCCAGGACGGTCACCACGCCGGCGCCGCGCGCGAGGCCGAGGCCGGAGATCAGCGCGTCGCGTTCGGCGTGGTCGGAGGCTGCGGCCAGCCGGGCGGCCAGCAGCAGGACGGCGTAGCCGACGAACAGCACCCAGCAGGCGGCGACCGTTCGGGAGGTGGACATCCGGTTGTCCTCGCCGATCACCGGGGCCAGCGCCCCGCCGCGCGCCCGGTGCAGCCAGGAGGCGGCGCTGAGTGTGGTGGCGACGACGAGCGCGGCGGCCAGGGCCGCGGTGCGGGCGCCGGTCCAGCCCGTGCCGACCGCGGTGAGCGCCTCGCCGAGCAGCAGCGCGAGGACCGTGCCCCACGCCGTGCACACCGTCCGCAGCCACAGCCGGGCGAGCCAGACCTCGCCCTCGGCGCGGCCGCGTTCGGCGACGGCCTCCGCCCGCTGGGTCAGTTCCTCGGAGACCCACTGCCGGGACGCCGAGGCGGAGTGCGCCACGGCCGCCGGCAACCCCTGCCCGGCCGCGTACCCGTCCCGCAGGCGCAGGAACGCGGCGACGGCCCGCCGGTGCCCCTCCCGGGCGCCGTGCGGACAGTCCCCGCAGGCGCAGCCGCCCTCATGGATCGCCTCGGCACCCGTGCCCTGCCTCGCCTCCTGCACCGCCACGCCCGGCGCCCGCCTTCCCCACGACCTTCCGGCACGGCCGGCGGGCCCTCGTCGGAAGACCTCACCGTCGTGCAACTGCCCTGCGTCGAAAGCGAATTGTGCCCTACGGCAGGCCGCCCGGGGCCGTCGGGCCGGGTCACGGCGGGTGAAGTACGGGCCGCCGTGTTGACCCGGCTGCGAGAATTTCCGTATGGCCGAGATCATCCAGCGGGACGGGACCTGGGCCTTCGACGGCAGCACGATCCGGATCACCCCCGGACTGCACCGCTGCGTGCCGCTGTTCCGGCAGACGTACGGGGAGATCTCCGTGCCCCTGGAGGCGGTCTCGGACGTCGTCTACGAACCCGAGCGCAAGCGCGGCCGGCTGCGGATGCGGCTGCGCGAGGGCGCCGACCCGCTGCTCCAGGCGACGGGAGGCCGGCTGCCGGACCCGGCCGACCCCTACCGGCTGGCGGTGGACGCGGACCGCGGCGGGGTCGCGGAGTACGTCGCCGAGGAGATCCGGCACGCCCTGCTCCTCGACCGGATCCCCAAGGAGCCCGCGACCGCCTATCTGCTGCCGGGCCCGCCGGTGCCGGTGTCGGTGCGGTCCTCCGACGGCACGGTCTCCTTCGACGGCACGCAGGTGCGCATCGACTGGGCCGACACCTCCGACCGGGTCAAGCGGGCGACCGGCCCGCGGATCATCACGCTCGGCGACCTGGTGCAGGTGGAGTGGCTGCCGAATTCCGGGTACGAGGACGGCTTTCTGCGGTTCGTGACGCCGGAGACGGTGTTCTCGAAGCTGCCGCCCGAGCGGGACCCCTACACCCTGGACCTGTGGGGCAGCGTGCGGCGCGACCTGCTGACGGCGCTGGTCGCGACGGCCGTCACCGCCCGGCTGCCGCATCCGTCCCTGCGCACGGGTACCGCCTGCGACGGCCGGGACCGGCAGCGGGCGGTCGTACCGGGGCAGGCCGACCATGACGTCCTGCTGCGCCGGCTGCGGGAGCTGGGCGAACTGCACCGGGACGGGGTGCTCACGGACGAGGAGTTCGCGATGACGAAGGCAGCCGTGCTCAAGGGGTTCGGCTAGCCGTGCCCGGGCGTCAGCTGAGCAGGTCCGGTTCGGTGCGGCTGATGTCCTGCCACAGGGGCTGGTAGTTGATCCAGGCCACCAGGTCGCCACCGAGCTGTTCGCGGGTGGCGACGGCCAGTTTGTGGTCGATGAGGACCGGGCGGCCGGCCGCCTTCGCCATCAGCTGCACCTGGCAGGACCGCTCCATGGACATGAACCACCAGGCCGCCGCGTCCACCGAGTCGCCGACGGTGAGCAGACCGTGGTTGCGCAGCACGAGGGCCTTGCGGGAGCCGAGGGCGCCGGCGATCCGGCGGCCTTCCCCGGCGTCGACGGTGACGCCGGTGTAGGCGTCGTAGAGCGCCACGTCCTCGTAGAAGGCGCAGCTCTCCTGGGTCATGGGGTCGATCAGCTCGCCGAGCGCGGCCAGGGCCCGGCCGTGCACGGAGTGGCAGTGGGCCACGGCGACGACGTCCGGGCGGGCGGCGTGGACCTGGGCGTGCACGGTGAACGCGGCCTGGTTGACGTGGTAGCGGCCCTCGACGACCTGCCCGTCCTGGTTGGCGAGGACGAGATCGCTGACGGTGACGTGCTTGAACGGCATCCCGAACGGGTTGACCCAGAAGCAGTCGGTGAACTCCGGGTCGCGGGCGGTGATGTGCCCGGAGACCCCGTCCTCGAACCCGGCCCGCCCGAAGATCCGCAGGGCTCCCGCGAGCCGCTCCTTGCGGTGCCGGCGCTCGGCCTCCGGCGACTCGTGCATCGGCGGCATGGCGAACTGCAGCTGGCCGGTGGGCAGCGGCAGGGGCGGGGTGGGCCCGTGCATAGGTCCTCCAGCGGGCGGATTGCGGTACGCGCCGGAAATTACCGCCGGCCGGCGCAAAAGGGCAGAGCTGTTTTGTAAAGATGACGTACGCGCCGCATACACGACAGAGGTTGTCCGGTTTACGGGTGAGACTGGCGCGCATGAACTGGGCATCCTTCACCGCCGCAGAACCCGCACTGGCAGCGATCACCGAAGAACGGTTCGGCGCCTTCCGCCATCACGTCCTCGCCACCCTCCGCGGGGACGGCTCGCCGCGCACCTCGGGACTGGAGGCCGACTTCCGCGCCGGCGAACTGTGGCTCGGCATGATGGACGGCTCCCTCAAGGCCCTCGACCTGCTGCGCGACCCGCGCTTCGCACTCCAGGCCAACCCCGGGAACGGCACGGACATGGCCGGCGGGGACGTACGGATCGCCGGGCGGGCGTACGAGGTCGGGGACGCGCGGAAGGCCTGGTACGTGAAAGAGGTGGAACCGCCGCAGCCGTTCCACCTCTTCCGCACCGAGCTGACGGAGGTCGTACGGACCTACGTCAAGGACGGGGAGTACCTGGTCGTCCAGGTCTGGAAGCCCGGGGAGCCGGTGCGCACGCTCCGCCGGACCTGAGCCCCGTAAGGGGGATCACTCCCACTCGATGGTGCCCGGCGGCTTCGAGGTCACGTCGAGGACGACGCGGTTGACGTCCCGGACCTCGTTGGTGATCCGGGTCGAGATGCGGGCGAGGACGTCGTACGGCAGCCGGGACCAGTCGGCGGTCATGGCGTCCTCGGAGGACACCGGGCGCAGCACGATCGGGTGGCCGTAGGTGCGGCCGTCGCCCTGGACGCCCACGCTGCGCACGTCGGCGAGGAGGACCACCGGGCACTGCCAGATGTCGCGGTCGAGGCCGGCCGCGGTCAGCTCCTCGCGGGCGATCGCGTCGGCGTCGCGCAGGAGGTCCAGGCGCTCCTTGGTGACCTCGCCGACGATACGGATGCCGAGGCCGGGGCCCGGGAACGGCTGGCGCTGGACGATCTCGTCCGGCAGGCCCAGCTCCTGGCCGACCATGCGGACCTCGTCCTTGAACAGCTTGCGCAGCGGCTCGATCAGCTGGAACTCGAGGTCCTCGGGCAGGCCGCCGACGTTGTGGTGCGACTTGATGTTCGCGGTGCCGGTGCCGCCGCCGGACTCGACCACGTCCGGGTACAGGGTGCCCTGGACCAGGAACTCCACGGCCGGGCCCTCGTCGGCGATGATGTCCGCCTGGGCCTGCTCGAAGACGCGGATGAACTCCCGGCCGATGATCTTGCGCTTCTCCTCGGGCTCGGTGACGCCCTTGAGCGCGGTCAGGAAGCGCTCCTCGGCGTCCACGACGACCAGTTTGACGCCGGTCGCGGCCACGAAGTCCTTCTCGACCTGCTCGGTCTCGCCCTTGCGCATCAGGCCGTGGTCGACGTACACGCAGGTCAGCTGGTCGCCGATGGCACGGGCGACGAGGGCGGCGGCGACCGCGGAGTCCACGCCGCCGGACAGACCGCAGATCGCCCGCTTGTCGCCGACCTGCTCGCGGATCGCGGCGACCTGCTCCTCGATCACGTTGCCGGTCGTCCAGTCCGGCTTCAGGCCCGCACCCCGGTACAGGAAGTGCTCCAGCACCTGCTGGCCGTGCGTGGAGTGCATGACCTCGGGGTGGTACTGGACGCCGTAGAGCTTCTTCTCGTCGTTCTCGAACGCGGCGACCGGGACGACGTCCGTGGACGCGGTGACCGAGAAGCCCTCGGGGGCGGCTGAGCAGGCGTCGCCGTGCGACATCCACACGTGCTGCTCGTCCGGGGTGCCCTCGAACAGGGTGGAGGAGTTCTTCGAGACGTGCAGGTCGGTACGGCCGTACTCGCGGGCGCCGGTGTTGTCGACGGTACCGCCGAGGGCCTGCGCCATCAGCTGGAAGCCGTAGCACATGCCGAAAACGGGGACGCCGGCCTCGAAGAGCTCACGGTCGAGTGTGGGGGCGCCCGCCTCGTACACCGAGGAGGGGCCGCCGGAGAGGATGATCGCCGCGGGGTTCTTGGCGAGCATCTCCTTCACCGGCATGGTGCTCGGCACGATCTCGCTGTAGACCCGCGCCTCGCGGACGCGACGGGCGATGAGCTGGGCGTACTGCGCGCCGAAGTCGACGACCAGGACGGTGTCCGGGGTGGCGGCAGTGGAAGTCGCTGATGACACGGGGTGCCTTCTGGTGGTCGGGCGGGGGTCTGTGCTAACGAGTCTAACGGTGTGGGCGGGAAGGCCTCCCCTGGACTTCGCCGTGGCATACTGGCCGCATGCTTCAGCACGCGACCTTCTTTACCTATGGCACCCGGCCCGTCGGCTGCCATGGTCGTGCTGCTTGAGCTGAACGCCGAGCACTTCCCAGGCGCCCCGGGCCGACAAGGCCCGGGGCGCCTGTCGTTTGCCGGGTCGTGTGGTTCCGGGGACTCCCCCCTTGCGATCGAGGAGCCCCGACATGACCAGTACCGTCACCGCGGAAGAGACCATCACGGACGCCCGCGAGCGCATCGACGCGCTCGACGACCGGATCATCGGTCTCGTCCAGGAACGGATGGCCGTCTCCGCCGTCGTCCAGCAGACCCGGATCGCCTCCGGTGGCCGGCGGGTGAACCTCTCCCGCGAGATGGAGATCCTCGGCCGCTACCGCGAGGCCCTCGGCAAGCCCGGCACCGCCCTCGCCATGACCCTGCTCGAACTGTGCCGGGGCCGCGTCTGAGCGGCGGGTCCCGAGCGCCGTATCTGAGTTCGAGCGCCGTCTCACCCGTACGGCGCGTGACCGGTCCCCGCACCGCTTCGTTGAGCGGGGTGTCCGTGCCAGCCAGGGGCGGGCCCGACAGAACCACGCGTGGCTCGCTGGAGCGATGAGGCGTACGGGTCGTGCCGTGCGCCGTGGGACCTCGCTCCAGGGAAGTGACCGGACGGCAGGGGACAGCAGCCCGGTCACCCAAGAGAACGGTCGGCTCCGGGGACGCCCGGAGCCGACCGGCGGAACACCGCACACACCCCGGAACCAGCGGCGCAGCCCCCCGGCGCCGCCCCCAGGCACCGACGCTGCCCTGACGTCGGTGCTGACCGAAGAAAGGCCCCGCGGCCTCTCCGTCCCGCGGGGCCTTTCGGCATGCCTGTGACCCACACCACACGAATATTCGGTGGTCCGAAGCAACCCTTCACGGCTTTCGCCGATCAAACCTGCCGAATCGAAAAAACAGAAGAACGTTGAGGGGGACCTGCCTTCGGAGGGGGATGCAGGTCCCCCTCGGTGTGACCGGCCGGCCTTTCTTCGCGTGCCGGCCGGACTAGTTCTTCGGTGGTACGGCCGGCATCCCCAGGAACGGCAGGCGCAGCGCGCCGAAGGCCTCCGCCGGGACCGCCGGGGCCTGCGGTTCCACCGGCTTCAGCCGCTCGTACGCCGCTCCGGGTGCCGGCCGCGCGTCCTCCTCGCCCTTGTTCGGCCAGAAGGACATCGCCCGCTCGGCCTGCGCGGTGATCGTCAGCGACGGGTTCACGCCGAGGTTCGCCGAGACCGCGGCGCCGTCCACGACCGAGATGCCGGGGTGGCCGTAGAGGCGGTGGTACGGGTCGATCACCCCCGTCTCCGCGGAGTCGCCGATGGGGCAGCCGCCGAGGAAGTGCGCGGTGAGCGGGGTGCCCATCAGCTCGCCGACGTTGCTGCCCGCGAAGCCGTTGATCTCGGCGGCGAGCGCGGAGGCGGCCTGAGTCGCGGCCCTGATCTGCTTGGGGTTCGGCGAGCCGTGCCCCTGCCGGGCGGTGAGCAGGCCCTTGCCGACGCCGCCGGGCTTCAGGTACGTGGTCAGGGAGTTGTCCAGCGACTGCATGACCAGGCCGATGATGGTCCGCTCGGACCAGCGCCGGTTGGAGAGGGAACGCAGGAGCAGCAGTGGGTGCCTGGCCGCGTTCGTCAGCCAGGCCAGCGCCCGGGAGGAGCCCTCCGCGTACGGCACCTGGAGGATCGACAGGCCGCCCATGGAGTTGGAGCCCTTGCCGTAGCGGACCGGCTCGATGTGCGTGTTCTCGTCCGGGTGGATCGAGGAGGTGATCGCGACGCCCCGCGTGAAGTCGGCCTTCGGCTCGCCGGTCGCCCTGCGGTAACGGCGGTTGTCGGTCTGGGCCCCGACCAGCGCCTCGGAGTTGGTCCGGGTCAGGTCGCCCAGCCGCTTGGACAGGTACGGCAGCTGGCCGCCGGCCTTCATCCGGTGCAGCAGGGTCTGCGTGCCGTACGTGCCGGCCGCCAGGACGACCCTGCGGGCGGTGAAGATCCGGCCCGCGCCCTTCTTCCGCCGGTCCGTCGGCAGGGTCGCCACCGCGTAGCCGCCCCGTGAGTCGTCCGTGACGGACACGACCGTCGTCAGGGGGTGGACCACCGCGCCCGCCTTCTCGGCGAGGTAGAGGTAGTTCTCGTTCAGCGTGTTCTTCGCGCCGTGCCGGCAGCCGGTCATGCACTCGCCGCACTCGGTACAGGCGTTGCGGGCGGGGCCGGCGCCGCCGAAGTAGGGGTCGTCCACCCGCCCGCCGGGCCCGGCCTTCGTCTTGCCGTCGGCGTCCTTGCCGTCGCCGAAGAACACGCCGACCGGGGCGAGGTGGAAGGTGTCGCCGACGCCCATCCGCTGGGCCGCCGCCTTCAGATGCACGTCGGAGGGGGTCATCGTCGGGTTGAGCCGTACGCCGAGCATGCGCTGGGCCTGGTCGTAGTACGGCTTCAGCTCCTCCTGCCAGTCGGTGATGTCCTGCCACTGGGGGTCGTCGAAGAAGGCCTTCGGCGGTACGTAGAGGGTGTTGGCGTAGTTCAGCGAGCCGCCGCCGACGCCTGCGCCCGCAAGCACCATGACGTTGCCCAGCAGGTGGATGCGCTGGATGCCGTACATGCCGAGCTTCGGGGCCCACAGGTAGTTCTTCAGGTCCCAGGAGTTCTTCGGGAGGGTGTCGCGGGTGAAGCGGCGGCCCGCCTCCAGCACGCCGACCTTGTAGCCCTTCTCTGTCAGGCGCAGGGCGGACACAGAGCCGCCGAAGCCGGAACCGACCACAATGACGTCGTAGTCGTAGGCGTCTTGGGGCACGGGTGTCTCCTCGTTGGGTTTCGCGTGCGGGCCGTCTGTGGTTGATCGCGCAGTTCCCCGCGCCCCCAGGTGAGTTACCTGAGCCGGAATGCCTTCATGACCCGCAGACTCGTGCTCATGAAGCGGGCGTAGGCCTCGTCGTCCATCCCCAGCGACGGCGCCATCGGCAGCAGCCGCTGCTGGGCCACCGTCTGTGCCTCCGTGTACTTGAGGATGCCCTCGGAGCCGTGGCGGCGGCCGAGACCGGAGTCCTTCATGCCGCCCATCGGGGACTGGACGCTGCCGTAGGCGGGTGCGTAACCCTCGTTGACGTTGACCGTGCCGGTGCGCAGGCGGGCCGCGACGTCCCGGCCGCGCCCCGCGTTCCTGGTCCAGACGGAGGAGTTGAGGCCGTACGGCGTCGCGTTGGCACGCTCGATGGCCTCGTCGTCGGAGGAGAAGCGGTAGATCGAGACGACCGGGCCGAAGGTCTCCTCCTCGCACACGGACATGGAACTCCCGACGCCGTCGAGGATGGTCGGCTCGAAGAAGTACGGGCCGATGTCCGGGCGGGCGACCCCGCCGGCGATCACCTTCGCCCCCTTGGCGACGGCCTCTTCCACATGCCGCTCGACGGTCTTCAGCTGGCGCTCACCGACCAGCGAGCCCATGTCGGCGCCGTAGGCGAGGGAGTTGCCGAGCCGCATGGCCCTGGTGCGGGCGGCGAAGCGCTCCAGGAAGGCGTCGGCGACCGACTCGTGGACGTACAGCCGCTCGATGGAGATGCAGAGCTGTCCGGCGGAGGAGAAGCAGGCGCGTACGGCGCCGGCGGCGGCCTTCTCGATGTCGGCGTCGTCCAGGACCAGCATGGCGTTCTTGCCGCCGAGTTCCAGGGAGACGCCGACCAGACGGGCGGCGGCACCCTGGGCGACCTCGCGGCCGGTGCGGGTGGAACCGGTGAAGGAGACGTAGTCCGCGTGCTTGACGAGCTCGGGGCCGACGACCGGGCCCTCGCCGAGCACGACCTGGAAGACGCCCTCGGGCAGGCCGGCCTCGATGAGCAGGTCGCGTGCCCACAGGGCGGTGAGGCAGGTCTCGGTGTCCGGCTTCATCACGACCGCGTTGCCGGCGACGAACGCGGGCAGCGCGTCGCCGACGGACAGCTCCAGCGGGTAGTTCCACGGGGCGATCTGGCCCACGACCCCGCGCGGGTGGCGGAGTTCGGTGACCTTCGTGAGCGTGGGCACGGCGCCGGTGTGCCGCCTGGGCCGCAGGTAGGCGGGGGCCTTGCGGCCGTAGTGGCGGGCCGCGACCGCGACGGCCTGCACCTCCTCGTGCGCGTGCAGGCGGGCCTTGCCGGTCTCCAGCTGAATGAGGTCGAGGACCTCGGCCTGCCGCTGCAGCACCAGGTCGTGGAAGCGGAGCAGGACGGCGGCCCGCTGCCGTACCGGGGTCTTCTCCCACACGGCCTGCGCGGTGCGGGCCGCCTCGAAGGCCTGCTGTACGTCCTCGGGGGTGGACTCGGGCAGGTCGGCCAGCTTCTCGCCGGTGAACGGGGTGTGGTTGGCGGTACGTCCGGAGCCGACGACGCCCTTGGTGAGCTGGGCCACCAGCTCCGGGGTGACCACGTCGGCGGCGGTGCGGGCGCCTTCGGGTGCGGGCGCGAGGGGGTTGGTGCCGGTGCTGTCCGGGGCCTGCGTGTCCGTCATGACGCGCAGGGTATGCCGGAGCGGGGTCTTTGTGTACCCGTCGGTAACGGGGATTCACCGAGCGCTCACATGCCGCCAGTGATCACTGGCAGAGAATGCGCTGATCAGGGCGTTGAGGCCGCGACAAGCAGAACGATCATTCGAATCCGGCTTTTTTCGCCAGGAACAGTCCGAGCGCGGTGCGCGGGGTGCGGCGGCGGGGGCCGGGGGGCGGCGTGGACGCCGGCTCGGTCGAGGATTCCGGCGGGGTGTCCGGTACGGGCGCGAGCCCGAGGTATGCGCGCAGTGCCGCCACGACCTCCTCGGCATCCGGACGCGCCCCGGGCTCGTCGGCGTGCAGCCGGTCCAGCAGCGGGTCCAGCGGGCCGGGGTCCGCGTCCCCCAGGGCGGCGCGCAGGAGGGCGCCCAGCGACCACAGGTCGGAGGCCGGGCCGGCACCGGGGCCCGCGGCGCGCTCGGGGGCCACGAATCCGGCGGGCGCGTCCGCCGGGTGCCCGTCGCCGGTACCGAAGTCGGTGACGACCACCCGCCCGGTACCGGACTCCAGCAGGACGTTGGCCGGTTTGACGTCGCGGTGCACGATGCCGACGGCGTGCGCGGCACGCAGTGCGCCGAGGACGGCGAGCCCGATCCGGGCGGCCTCGGCGGGCGGAAGGGGCCCGCGGCGCAGGATCTCCCGCAGCGACTCGCCCTCCACCAACTCCATGACGATCCAGGGGACATGGCCCTCGGTGACGACGTCGCACACCATGACGGCGGAGGGATGGCGCACCCGGGCGGCGGCGCGGGCCTCCCGGTAGAGCCGGCGGGCGATACGGCGGCTGTCCTCGTCGTCGGCCGGATCGCCGGGCAGCAGCGGCTCCTTGACGGCGACCCGGCGGCCCTGCCCCTGTTCGTCCCGGGCCCGCCAGACGGTCCCGGTGGGCCCGGACCCGAGGCGTTCGGCCAGCCGGTAGCGGCCACCGATCAGACGTGCGTCGGGCGGGTGTTCGCCGTCTCCACTCATGTCACATGAGTATCGTGAGCACCACGCCCTTGTCGAAGCGGTCCGGTCAGGCGGCCCACCGGTGCAGGGTGAAGCCGCGGGCCGCCTTCCTCACCTCCACCGCGCCGGCACCCCCGAAGTGGGCCGGGACGACCAACTCCCGTTCCTGCGCGGCTCGTTCCAGCACCCGCTGCCGGGTCGCGGCCGCCTGCCGCGGATCGAGGCAGAAGCAGCTGCTGCACTCGGGGTGCAGGATCTGCACCGGGCTGTGCAGCAGGTCCCCGACGAACACGGCCCGCTCGCCCCGGGATTCGACGCGCAGGACGGAGGAGCCCGGGGTGTGACCGGGCGCGGCCTCCAGGACGAGGTGTGCGTCGATGCGGTACTCGTCCTCCCACAGCACGGCCTGCCCGGCGCGGTGCACGGGCGCCACGCTGTCCTCGTAGACGAGCCGGTCGATCGGGCGCGCCCCGCCCGCGTACCCGCCCGCCGGGCCGAAGTGGGTGTCGTCGGCGGCCGGGAGGAGGTAGCGGGCGTGCGGGAAGGTGGGGACCCACTCGCCGCCGCCGTCGCGGGTGTTCCAGCCGACGTGGTCGCTGTGCAGGTGGGTGTTGACGACGACATCGACGTCCTGCGGGCGGACGCCGGCCTCCTCCAGGAGGTCCAGGAACCGCCCCTGCCGCTGGTGGAAGAGTGGATTGCCGGGCCGTTCCCGCCCGTTGCCGACGCCGGTGTCGACCAGCACCGTGCGGTCCGCGCTGCGCACCACCCAGGTCTGGACCGCCACCACGGCCCGGTCACCGCCGGCCTCCCGGTGGTCGGGGACCAGCTCCTCCTCGTACGTGCTCCACACCTCGGGAGGGCAGTCCGGCACGAGGGTGCCGCCGGGCAGGTGCGGCCCCCGCCACTCGATGATGCGGAGCACCTCGACATCGCCGATCAGGAAACTCTGTACTTGGTCATCAGCCATGGTGATCACTCTAGGTACAGGACGTGAGCATTCCCATGCTTGGGAGGCTCGGCCGAATACGCTGTCGTCTCATGGATGTGGTGAGCGACGCGATCTCCACGGTCCGGGTGGGCGAGCCCTCGTCGAACCGGCTGCGGGTCGGCGGCTCCTGGTGCGTGCGCCTGTCCCCGTACGAGGGGGCCGGCTTCCACGTCGTGCTGAGCGGCGCGTGCCGGCTGCTGCCGGACGGGGGCGGAGATCCGGTGAACCTGGGCCAGGGGGACGTGGTGCTGCTGCCGCACGGGGCCGGACACGTGCTGGCGGACCGTACGGCGACGCAGGCCGAAGCGCGGCGGGCCGTCCCGTTCGAGACGGTGCGGGACACGGACCTGCGACGTCCCGGGCCGGGCCCCGACGTCGAGCTGCTGTGCGGCAAGTACCGTCTCGACCGCAGCCGTACGCACCCGCTGATGGCGGAGCTGCCGCAGGTGGTGCATCTGCCCCACCGGGCCGGCGAGGACCCCGGCCTGCGCACGGCCGTCGACCTGTTGGCCCGTGAGCTGGACGAACGCCGGCCGGGCAGCTGCCTGGCCCTGCCGAGCCTGCTGGACCTCCTGCTGATCTACATGGTCCGCGCCTGGATGGCCCGCGCGGAGACGGGCGCGTGGCCGGCGGTGCTGGGCGACCCGGTGACGACGGCCGCGCTGCGCGCCCTGCACTCCGATCCGGCGGCCCCCTGGACGGCCGACCGCCTCGCCGCCGAGGCCGGCGTCTCCCGCGCCACCCTCGCCCGCCGCTTCACCTCCCTGGTCGGCCGCCCGCCGATGGCCTATCTGACCTGGTGGCGGATGACCCTGGCGGCGACCCGGCTGCGCGCCTCCGACGCGCCGCTCGCGACCGTGGCGCGGGAGACCGGGTACGGCAGCCCGTACGCCCTCTCGCACGCCTTCAGCCGGGAGTTCGGGATCACACCGGGCCGGTACCGGAACGCCTCGGGGATCAGGACCTCGTGAGGTCCAGGTTGGCGATCGCCGCCCTGGCCACCTCCCGGCCGCGCGCCGTGAAGTCGCCCTGGCCCGGGTAGCCGATGGTGAGCGTGTACATGTCTCCGGCGCCGGTGCGGTAGTAGAAGATCTGGATCTCACGCGGGCGCGGGCCGTCGCTGTCGTCGGTCTTGTAGCCGACGGTGTTCTTCGCGGCCTGCCCGCCGTGGTAGGTGGCCGTGTCGTCCGGGTGGGTGCGCGCGCCCTTCGGCATGTTCAGGGTGTACTCGCCCTCGGTGCGGAACTTCTCGTCGTCGGCGTACATCTGGGACCGCGCGCTGTTCTTGATCTCGTGCAGGGAGTCGTCCGCCTTCCGGGCCAGATGCAGCTCGACCCAGACGCTGCCGCTCGCGTCCTGGTACGTCACCCAGTTCCTGTCGGTGGCGTCCTTGTCGGGCCTGATCGGCTGGTACCCCGCGGGAACGGCGACGGTGGCGCCGAGCTTCGCCTCCGGCTTCTTCGCCCAGCCGTCGGGCAGTGGGCCCGCGAAGGGGTCGGCGAGGACGAGGTACGCCGCCACCGCCGCCGCGACCAGCACCGCGCCCGCCCCCAGCCACGCCGTGCGGCGAAGCCGCCCGGAACGGCCGGCCGGAGGTGTGACCTGGCCGGGCTGCGTCGGCGCCAGAGGTGCCGGGGGTGCCGGGGGCCGTACCGCCTCCTCCAGCAGCGCCCGGACCCGGTCGGCCGGCGGCCGGTGGGCGGGCTCCTTGCGCAGCAGCCCGTCGACGACCTCGGCCAGCGGACCGGAGGCGGCCGCGGGCGCGGCCGGGGTGGCGTTGAGAACGGACTGCAGGGTGGCCGGGGTGTTGCTGCGGCGGAACGGCGAGACGCCCTCGGTGGCCGTGTAGAGCAGCACCCCCAGGGACCACAGGTCGCTCGCCGGGCCGGGCCGCTGCCCCAGCACCCGCTCCGGCGCGATGTACTCGGGCGAGCCGACGAAACCGCCGGTGTCCGTGAGCCGCGTGTCGCCCTCGATCTGCGCGATGCCGAAGTCGGTGAGCACCACCCGGTCGTACCTGCCGAGCAGGACGTTGTCGGGTTTGACGTCCCGGTGCAGGACACCCGCCGCGTGCGCCGCCTCCAGCGCGCCGAGCACCTGAAGGCCGATCCGGGCCGCCTCGCGCGCGTCCAGCGTCCCCTCCTGGAGGACGTCGCCGAGGGTACGGCCGCGGACCAGCTCCATCACGATCCAGGGGCGGCCGTCGACGACCGCGACGTCGTGGACGTTCACCACCGCCGGGTGGTCGAGGCGGGCCGCGGCGCGGGCCTCGCGGCGCATGCGCTCGAAGGCGTTGGCGCGCTCCCGCTCAGGAAGGTCGTCCGGGACACGCGGCTCCTTGACGGCGACCTCCCGGTCCACCGTCTCGTCCTTGGCCCGCCACACCGTCCCCATCCCGCCGTGGCCCAGCTTGCCGAGCAACCGGTACCGGCCGGCGATCAGCCGCCCGCCGCCCGCCTCCTGCTGCGGGGGCGGGACGGGGTGCGGCGGTACCTGCGGCCGTATGGGCGACTGCGGTTGCGGCGGCTGCAGAACAAAACTCGTCGTGTCGTCGGTACCGTGACCGACTCCCCCGTCACTGCTCATGAACCATCCATATCGCGCCACCGGCGCCCGCAGCCACAGAGAACGCCAACCGGTCACACACCCGTGACCGAGCGGCCGGTCAGGAGCCCGCCCGGAAGGTGTCGACCGCCACGTCGAAGTACTCCCGCGCCTCCCGCACCTTGCCGACCGGCGCCGACACCCACACGTCGTACATCCGCCCGGCCTCCTGCCAGCACAGGTCGTAGGTGTGGCGCGGGCCCTCCGCGGCGCTGAAGCCGTCCCAGGTGAACTCCCACAGCGCGGCGGGGTGTCCGTTGTGCGTGGTGGGGGTGATCCGGCCGTCACGGTAACCGGGGTTGGTGTCCGGGCCCTTGGCGGCCGACCGTTCCATCACACCCTGGGGGCCGCCCGGTTGGGAAGCGGTCGCCTTGACGCCGAGGCGGAAGATCTGCCCGGGCGAGAGGTAGAAGACGCGCTCGCCCTGCGGGCTGCGGGTGAAGTCCTGCGGTACGGCGAGGGAGAAGCCGGCCGGGTCCCGGGCGGTGCGGTAACCGGAGGGCGCGGTGCGCGAGCCGGTCGAGGCGGGCCCGGTGGGCGCCGGGCCCGCGGTGGTGGAGTGAGGGGGCGAGGCCGGCGGCGTGTCCGGGCGCGTGCCGGTCCCGGTCGCCGGGGACGTCGCCGTACCGCCGGGGCCGCCGCCCCCGCCGCCGTCCCGGTGCAGCAGCAGCGCCGCCGCCGACACGCCGGCCCCGGCCAGCGCGGCGACCAGCAGGGCCGCGATCAGCACCCCGCGCGTGGAGGTGCGGGGCGGGGGCTCGACCGCCGTCCCGGACGCGGTGGGCGGCTGCGGTCCCTGGTGCGCGAGGGCCGGCTCGGTGGGCGAGTACGGGGCGGCGACCTGCGGCGTACGGCCGTTGCCCGTGACACCGGACCTCGGCGCGCCGCTCCCCGTGACCCCGGGTCCCGGCGTACGGCTTCCCGTCGCGCCGGGCCGCGGCGTCCGGCCCCCGCCGATCCGGTGGCCGCGCCCGGTGGCCGGGGTGGCGGGCGGCGCCGGGGCCTCCGGTGTCCGGCCCGTCTCCAGGAACGTCCGCAGCATCTGCTCGGCCGAGGCGGCGCCGAGCCGCCGGTCGGGGTCGCGTTCCAGCAGCCCCCGTACGACCGGCAGCAGCGGCTCGGCCTCGGCGGGGGGCCGGATCTCGGCGGCGACGACGGCGTGCAGGATGCCGCCGAGCGAGTCGCGCCGGAACGGCGACTCGCCGCTGAGCACCGTGCACAGCAGCGCGCCCACCGACCACAGGTCGGACTCCGGCCCGGTGCGCAGCCCCGACATCCGCTCCGGCGCGGTGTATTCGGGCGAGCCGACGAAGGAGCCGGTCTCGGTGAGCGTGGTGGCGCCCTCGACCTGCGCGATCCCGAAGTCGGTCAGCACGACCCGCCCGGTGCCGGACTCGATCAGGACGTTCGCGGGCTTGATGTCCCGGTGCAGCACACCTGCCTCGTGCGCGGTGTGCACCGCGCTGAGCAGGGCGATGCCGATCCGCGCGGCCTCGGTGGCGTCGACCGGGCCCTGGCGCGAGATGCGGTCGGCGAGCGAGCCGCCGTCGACCAACTCCATGACCAGGTAGGGTCGTTCGTCCTGCTCGACCACGTCGTGCACGACGATGATGTGCGGATGCCGCAACTGGGCGACCGCCCGCGCCTCACGGAAGGTACGGTCCCGGCGGCGCCGCGCGTCGTCCTCGGCGAGGGAGTCGTCCGGGAGGAGTTCCTTGACCGCGACACGCCGTCCCAGCACCTGGTCGACGGCCCGCCACACGACGCCCATGCCGCCACGCCCGATGCGTGCCTCCAGGCGGTAACGGCCCGCGATCACCCGGAAGTCGGCGCCCTCGGTCCCCATGAGCCCCATCATGCCGCACCGGACCCATGCGCTCCGGGGCGCCGATCGGCCAAGCCGGGCCGATCGACCAGCGTTTTCGGCCGTATCAGCCGTCGTTCAGCCCTCGTCCGGCTGCTGCCAGCTCTGCAGCACCCACTTGAACTGCTTGCCGGCCTGCGCCCAGTCCTCGGCCGGCGACGACACATAGAGGGCGTACTCGGTGCCGGCGCGCGAGAAGTACGTCTCCTCGATCGCGTGGCGCGGACCGGAGGGCGGGTCCTTCTTCAGCGCGGTCCAGGTGTACTCCCACACCGAGCCCGGGCGGTCGCGGTAGATGTTCGGCTTCATGGCCACCCTCTTGTAGCCGACCAGCCGCTGCAGTTGCTGTTCCAGGTCCTTCTGGTGCTCGAAGGCGTTGGCGAAGTCCGGCGAGCTGTCGATGGCGATGCGGACGAAGTGCTGGCCGTGGTCGGGCGTGTAGTCGACCTGTCGCAGGCCACCGGGAACGCCGGGCACGCCCACGACCTTCCGGGACCAGCCCTTGGGCAGGTAGAGGGTGAACCCCCAGGGGTCGTGGTACGGCTTCCACGAGGCGGGTACGGTTCCGTCGGCGCCCGGCGCCGGGCTGCCGCTCGCGGAGGCCGACGTCGTGGCCGGGCTCGCGCCCCCGCTCGACCCGGTGTTCCGCTCCGAGCCGCCGCCCCACTCCTGGAAGGCCACCGCCGCGCCACCGCCGAGTACGGCCGCGACGGCGCAGACGAGCGCGAGGGTGCGCAGCCGGCGCCGGGGACGGGTCCGTGCCGTCGCCGGACCACCCGCCGCGCCCGGGGGTGTGGGCGCCACGGCCGTCGGCCCGGTCGCGGAACGGCCCGGGCCCGCCGGCGCTCCGGGGCTTCCGGGGCCGAACCCGGAGGCGGGGCCGCCGGGTTCGTAACCGGGCGCATGGCCGCCGGAGCCGTAGCCGGAGGCGGGTCCGCCGGAGCCGTAGCCGGAAGCGGGCCCGGTGGAGCCGTAGCCGGAAGCGGTCCGGGTGGAGCCGTAACCCGGGGCGCCCGAGTGGCCCGTCCCGCGGGTGTGTACGCCCGCGCCCTGCGTCGGGACGAACGCCTGGGCCGCGTGCGGGCGGCGGCCCTCGGCCGCCTCGGCGAGCATCTGCTCCGCCTCCTCCGCACTCGGCCGCCGGTCCTGTTCCTTGCGCAGCAGGGCGGATATGACGGGGCCGAGCACACCGGCGTGGCGCGTCTCGTCGGCCTCCTCCTCGACGACCGCCTGCATGGTGCTCAGCGGTGAGGTGCGGCGGAACGGCGACCGGCCCTCGACCGCCGTGTACAGCGTGGCGCCGAGCGCCCACAGGTCCGAGGCCGGGCCGGGGTCGTTCCCGCGTACCCGCTCGGGCGCGAGATAGTCGACCGAGCCGACGACCTCTCCCGTGCGGGTGATGGTGGAGTCGCCCTCGATCTGGGCGATGCCGAAGTCGGTGAGCAGCACCCTGCCGTCACGGCCGAGGAGGACGTTGCCGGGCTTGACGTCCCGGTGCAGTACGCCGGCCGAGTGCGCGGCGCGCAGCGCCCGCAGCACCCACAGGCCGATGCGGGCGGCCTCCCGGGGCTCGACGCGCCCCCGTTCCTTGACCGCGTCGGCCAGCGAGTGGCCCTCGACCAGCTCCATGACGATCCAGGGGCGGCCGTCGTGTTCGAGGACGTCGTGCACGGTGACGACCGCGGAGTGGTTGATGCGCGCTGCGGCGCGGGCCTCGGCCCGGGTGCGGGCGAGCAGCACGGCCCGGTCACTGTCCGAGACGTAGAGCGCGGCGGTCAACTCCTTGACGGCGACCGTCCGGTTCAATACCTCGTCGTGGGCGCGCCACACCCGGCCCATGCCGCCGCTGCCGATGGAATCGGCAAGCCGGTAGCGGCCCGCTATGAGCAGGCCCTGCATCTGATTCACGTTGCCCCGCAATGCTCTTGACAGGGTCAGGTTAAGGACCGGCCTGCCGACTGGGAACCACGGGGGTGCCAAGGTGACAGCACTGTGACGGTTGTCGCCGCCCCCGTGTACAGGGCGCTCAACCCGTGTAGCGGTACGTCGCCGTGGCCTGCTCGTAGAACCGCGTCACCTCGTCCCGGTCGGCCTCCGGACCGCGGACCTGGACGAGGTGGTAACGGCCGTTCAGCAGGATCGCCATGTTGCGCACGAACAGGTCGCGCCCCTGCCCGTCGGTCCAGGTGAACTGTCCCTCGGCCATGGTCCGTCCGCCCACCTCGATGGTGCGCAGCCCGGTGGCCGTGGCCCAGCTGGAGTCGCGGTACGGCTGGAGCTCGCTCTCCTTGTCCCGTTGGTAGCGCATCGGGTCACCGCCGTACGTGGCGGCGCTGTCCCGTCCGGGGACGACGATCAGCTCGAAGTTCCCGTGTGCGTACACCACCTGGCCGCTGCCGTTCTTCGGGGTGCGGTCCCAGCCCTTGGCGACGGCCACCTGGAAGCCGTCGGGGTCCTTGCGCAGGGTGAAGCCGTCGGCGACGGACGTGTCGCCGCCGGTCTGCGTCTCGGTGGCGGGCGCGCTGCTCTTGGGCGTGCTCTGCCCGGAAGGGGGCTGCTGCCCGGAAGGGGGTTGCTGCCCGGTGCGCGACGGCGCGGGACTCGCCTCCCCCGCGGTCCGGGTACGGTCGCTGCCCGCGGCCCCGTTCTCCCCCTGTCCGGGCATGAAGAGCATCGCGTAGGCGATCGCGCCGGCCAGCAGGAGCAGGATCAGCAGGAGCAGCGTCCGGCCGAGGCTGCGCGGGGAACGTTCCTCCTCCCGGGCTCTGGCCCGCTTGTGCCGGCCGTGCGGAGGGGCCTCGGGCAGTCCGGCGCGGCGTCGTCGCATCCGCACCAGCTCGCCGCGGCGCCGCACGATCGGCAGCCGGCTCGGATCGGCGGACGGCACGGGTACGACGTGGGTGCCGGCGTCCGGCTCGGGCGCGGAGCGCACCAGCGAGCGCAGCCAGCCGTTCAGCTCCTCGAAGTCCAACCGGTCGGTGGGGTCCTGGCGCAGCAGCGACTCCACGACCGGCCGCAGCGGACCGCACTCCTCGGCGAAGGCGGGCGGCTCGGCGCACACCAGCTGCACCAGCTCGGCCGTCGACTCCTCCGGGTAGGGCGCGTGTCCCTGCACGGCCCGGAACAACAACGCGCCGAGCGCCCACAGATCGGTCGCCGGCCCGATCGGCGCCGCCAGCTGCCAGTTCTCGTGCACGGGAACGGCCTGCTCCGGCGCCCATCGCTCGGTCACCGGCCCCACGACGGTCATCCGCACCTGCCGCGCCCGCTCGGCCGCCAACGCGGTGCCGGGCCCGCGCCGGGCACCGGTCACGGCCGCCCCGCTGTCGTCCCAGCGGGGGCCGGCCTGAGCCTGCTGGGGAAGGAGGTGGTGGCCGGGTCCGGTACCCCGGGAGGGCAGGTCGCCGGCCTGACGGCCGGGGGTGGCACCGGTCCAGTGCTCCGGAACGGACACCTGTCCGGGGACGGCCGGGCGCACGGGGTGTTGATCGGCCGCGTTAGAACCGGCCCGCTGCGGGCCGCCGCCCAGGTCCGGGAGGCCACCGGCGGTACCGGGGCGCAGGCCGCCGCCCGGATCCGCGGAGCCCCCGCCCTCGGCACCGGGGCGCGATGAGACGCCAGAACCCGGGCGCCGCGAGCCGCCGCCCAGGTCCGGGGAGCCGTCGGCGGCGCCCGGGCGGGGGGCGGTGCCGGGCCAGGGCTCGCCCTGTACTCCGTCGGGGTCGGCGATGCGGCCGGGCGGTGTCGGGCCGCCGGGGTACGGCGCCTGCGCCGTACCGTCGGTCCGGTCGGCACCGGCGCTGGACTCGGCGGGCGGCCGGGCCCCGGGCAGGGCGGGGCGCCCGCTCTGCCGGGCCTCCTGCACCCGGGCGGCGGCACGGGCACCCGCGCGGTACGCGGCGATGGCACCGGCGCGGGCGGCCCGGATGTCCGCGCCGCCCTCCAGCGGCCGTTGCCCCGCGGGGGCGGTCACGCCGGTGCCTCCGGGCCCCCCAGGACCGCCGGGCACACCGGTACCGCTGGGCAGCCCGGTGCCGCCGGACATCCCGTTCGCCCCGGGCACCGGCAGCCCTCCGGCCGCCCGCGCCTGGATCGCGGCCCGGCGTGCGGCCTCGGGGTCGACGTCCGCGGAAGGAACCGCTCCCGCTCGGACCGCCCCACCGCCCGGGCCGCCGCCAGAACCGGAGGAAGCGCCCGGCCCGGCGCCCGCCGTCCCGGCTCCGCCCACCGCTCCCGGCGTGCCCGGGGCTCCCTGCGCCCCGCCGTCCTGGGCCGGCACCGGGTCGTACCCGCACAACGCCTCCTCCGCGGCGCCGACGGCGAGGCCGGTCAGCATCACGCGGCCGTCCTCGCAGACCAGTACCGTGCGAGCGGTGACGTTGCGGTGCACCCAGCCGTGGGCGTGCAGCACCCGCAGGGCCATGAGCACGTCGGCGGCGACCTCGGCCGCCCGGTACGGCGACAGCGGCTGCTCGGCGAGCAGCGCGGCCAGCGGGCGCGCGGCCACCAACTCGCTGACGATCCACAGCGACCCGCCCTCGGCGAACACGTCGAAAACCTGGTCGAGGCGCGGATGGTCGGGGATGCGGGCCGCCGCCTGCACGGCCTCGACGGCGCGCCGTACGGCCGGGTCGGCGGGCCGCCGGGTGGCGGTCCGTGCGTCCGCCGTCCGCCGGGCCCCGCCCCCGCGCTCACGCGCGGTGAAGCCTTCGGGCAGTCCCTCCGCGTCGAGCACCTCGGCTTCGACGACCTCCGGCAACGGCACCTGCCGGACCAGCACTTCCTGGCCGCTGTAGGTGTCGAAGGCGCGGGTCTCGGTGAGTTCGTACGTGTCGGAGGGCGGCAACGGCAGGCGGTAGCGGTCGGCGAGCACCCGACCCGCGTAGTCCTCCACTGCGCCTCCCCCGGCCGCCCGGCTGGTCATATCCGTTCGCCTCACGACCCGTTTCGCACACACACCCGGCTGCGTACGGTCCGCAACCATTCACGATACGTGCCGGAGGCAACCCGCACGGAGTGGATGACGGATTCTCACGCCGCAAACCGGCGCCCGGTGTCTACGACTTGGGCGCGAAGGACGTCGTCAGCGTCTTCCAGGTGTCCTTGCGCAGCGCGCTGTCCCATGCCGCGGCCTTCGCCGTGTACATCAGTCCGTAACCGAGACGGCCGTTGACCACGAACCCGCGGTCGATGGTGCGGTACTCGGTGCCGTCGTCGTCGACGTAGGTGAACTCCCAGTCGGCCGTGTTCCAGTCGCGGTAGTCCACCTTCTCGATGTGGATCCTGTGGTACTGGGAGCGGACCATGCCGCCTTCCTGGTTCCTCCAGTCGGCCACCGGGTCGTCCTTGGGGCTGCCGGTCCAGCCGACGAGGAGCTTCTGCCCGTCGGGACCGGTGTAGCGGTCACCGGCGTCGCCGGTGGACTTGTACGACCACCCCTTGGGCAGGCCGATCGAGTACCCCTGGCCGCTCTTGCGGGTCCACACCGCCGGCGCGCTCCCGCCGCCCTTCGCACCGGACGCACCGGACGAGCCGGCCGAGCCGGAGGCGTCGGCGGACGCGCTCGCGTCGACCGCGCGGTCCGAGGCGGCACCGGTGCCGGCCGGCGACGGCCCGTCCGTCCGCGTCCCGCGGTCCTGGCTCTTGCCGCTCTTGTCCTGCTTGGTGGACGCGCCGGCGCCGGCCGCCGCCCCGGCGCCGGTGCTCTTGCCGCCCTTGCCCTCGTCGCCGCTCAGGGCGAAGGCCAGGACGGTACCGAGCACCGCGAGGACGACCACCACGGCGATGATCACCAGGGTGCGCTTGGGCACCACGTCGGTCAGCGGTGCCCTCGGCACCGGCCGCGGCGGCAGGTCCAGGTCCGGCGGCGGCATCACGGGCCAGCCCGAACTCGGCTTGTTCGTGCTGGAGTTCGGTACACCGGTGGCGCCCGAGGCCGGTCCGCCCTGCCGTCCGACGGATCCGGCTCCGGTGGACGAGCCGGGCCGCGCTCCGCCGGAGGATGCCGGACGCGCCCCGCCGGGGGCGGCCGGGCGTGCCCCGCCGGCCGTGGCACCGCCCGTGCCGGCCGCTTCACCGGCGCCGGGCGCGGCCGTGTCGCCGTCGCTCTTCGTCCGCGCCGACGCCGCGGCGGTGGCCGCCGCCCCGGCCGCCTTGCGGACCGACCGCAGCGCGCCGCGCAGCTTCTCCGCGGCTTCCTCGCCCCGCTTGCCCCCGCCCCGCTCGCCCTCGGCCGGGCCGGGCCGGGCCGGCAGCGGAACCACCCGCGTGGCGTCCATGGGCTCCGGCTCGGGCGCGTGGATCACCTTGTTGAGCATCGCCCGGGCGCCGGCGTCGTCGAGCCGCTTGGCCGGGTCCTTGACGAGCAGGCCGTAGAGGACGTCCCTGAGCGGGCCCGCGTTCTTGGGTTCCTCCAGGGGCTCGGTCATCACCGCGGTGAGGGTGGCGATCGCCGAGCCCTTGTCGTACGGGGGGACGCCCTCGACCGCCGCGTACAGCAGCCCGCCGAGCGACCACAGGTCGGCCGCCGGGCCCGGCTTGTGACCGCGGGCGCGCTCGGGGGAGATGTAGGAGGGGGCGCCGACGAGCATGCCGGTGGAGGTGATGGACGGGTCACCCTCGACCTGCGCGATGCCGAAGTCGGTGAGGACGACCCGGCCGTCCTCGGCGATGAGCACGTTGGACGGCTTCACGTCCCGGTGCAGGATGCCCTCGCGGTGCGCGGAACGCAGCACGTCGAGGATGGCGAGGCCCACTTCGGCGGCGCGCTTCGGCTCCAGCAGGCCGTCCTCGCGGATGACCTCGGCGAGGGACTTGCCCTCCACCAACTCCATGACGATCCACGGCCGGTCGTCCTCGTCGACCACGTCGTAGACCGTCACCGCGCTGTTGTTGCGGATCCGGGCGATCGCCTTGGCCTCGCGCAGGGTGCGCGTGATCAGGCGCCGCTTCTCCTCCTCGTCGATGTTCGACGGGAACCGCAGCTCCTTGACGGCGACCGTCCGGCCCAGGGTCTCGTCCTCGGCGCGCCAGACCGTGCCCATGCCGCCCCGGCCCAGCACGTCTCCCAGCCGGTACCGCCCGGCGAGGAGACGACGCTCGCTCTTGTCCTGACGAGTCCCCTGACGAGAGGTACCCGCCCGCTCCGCCTCCGACATGCGTCCCCTCATACAACCCGCCCTGACAGAGGCTCCATTGTCTCTCACCCGACAAGTGCTCGACGCCCAGGGGCCCCTTCGCCCAGGCGGGGCCAACACGCCGGAAGCCGGGCGAACTGCGCGTTGTCCCCACGAAGGTGACGGCCGTTCGACTGCCGGCGGGCACAGCCGCCCGGCGCCTCCTCAGCCGAGCGGCACGATGTCCGGGGCTCCCAGCCTCGCCGCGTCCGCCGTCTGGTCGTCGGGCTGGAGCTGGGACTCCCGCTCGGCCTCCACCCGCTTCTCGTAGTGCTCGACCTCGCGCTCGATCTGGTCCTTGTCCCAGCCGAGGACCGGCGCCATCAGCTCGGCCGCCTCACGGGCGCTGCGGGTGCCCCGGTCGAAGGTCTCGATGGAGATGCGGGTGCGGCGGGTGAGGACGTCGTCCAGGTGCCGGGCGCCCTCGTGCGAGGCGGCGTAGACCACCTCGGCGCGCAGATAGTCGTCGGCGGCGGCCAGGGGCTCGCCCAGGGCGGAGTCGGCGGCGATGAGGTCCAGGACCTCCTCGGCCAGGGAGCCGTACCGGTTCAGCAGGTGCTCCACGCGGGCCACGTGCAGTCCGGTGCGGGCGGCGATCCGTGCGCGCGCGTTCCACAGCGCGTGGTACCCCTCCGCGCCCAGCAGCGGGGTCTCCTCCGTCACGCAGTCGGCGACCCGCATGTCCAGGCCGTGCACGGCCTCGTCGACCGCGTCCTTCGCCATCACCCGGTAGGTGGTGTACTTGCCGCCCGCCACGACCACGAGTCCGGGCACCGGATGGGCGACCGTGTGCTCGCGGGACAGCTTGCTGGTGGCGTCGGACTCCCCGGCGAGCAGCGGGCGCAGACCGGCGTAGACGCCCTGTACGTCGTCGCGGCCGAGCGGCACCGCGAGCACCGAGTTGACGTGTTCCAGCAGGTAGTCGATGTCGGCGCTGGATGCCGCCGGGTGGGCCTTGTCGAGGTCCCAGTCGGTGTCGGTGGTGCCGACGATCCAGTGCCGGCCCCAGGGGATGACGAAGAGGACGGACTTCTCGGTGCGCAGGATCAGACCGGTGGTGGAGTGGATGCGGTCCTTGGGCACGACCAGGTGGATGCCCTTGGAGGCGCGGACGTGGAACTGGCCGCGCTCGCCCACCATGGCCTGCGTGTCGTCGGTCCACACGCCGGTCGCGTTGACGATCTGCTTGGCGCGGACCTCGTACTCCCCGCCGCCCTCCACATCCTGCACCCGGGCGCCGACGACGCGCTCGCCCTCGCGCAGGAACCCGGTGACGCGCGCGCGGTTGGCCGCCTTCGCGCCGTAGGACGCCGCCGTGCGCACCAGGGTGGCCACGAAGCGGGCGTCGTCCATCTGGGCGTCGTAGTACTGCAGGGCGCCGACCAGGGCGTCCCTCTTGAGGCAGGGAGCGACGCGCAGGGCGTGACGGTGCGACAGGTGGCGGTGCAGGGGCAGGCCCCGGCCGTGGCCGCGGGCCATGGACATCGCGTCGTACAAGGCCACGCCCGAGCCCGCGTACAGCCGCTCCCAGCCCTTGTGCTGCAGCGGATACAGGAACGGCACCGGTTTGACCAGGTGCGGGGCGAGCCGCTCCAGGAGCAGTCCGCGCTCCTTCAGAGCCTCGCGGACCAGTGCGAAGTCGAGCATCTCCAGATAGCGCAGACCGCCGTGGACGAGTTTGCTGGACCGGCTGGAGGTCCCGGACGCCCAGTCGCGGGCCTCGACCAGACCGGTGGACAGGCCGCGCGTGACGGCGTCCAGCGCGGTCCCCGCGCCCACCACTCCGCTGCCTATCACCAGGACGTCCAGCTCGCGCTCCGCCATCGCCGCCAGTGCCTCGGCGCGCTGCGCCGGCCCCAGAGTCGCTGTCCTCACCGCTGCCTCCCGCTGTCGCACACTCGCTCGCGTCGGCCGCACCCGGTGGGCGAAGCCCGGTTCATCCCCTCCTCATGCCCAAATTCTGACCGGGTTGCCCCACTTCAGCCACCACGGGCTCCCAACCTGTGGACAACTTGCGCACAACCCTGGAAGACACACGGACACAATCAGACATAACGGTCATATATGTACCTAGTCTGACAGAGCACTCGCTCATCCTGTCGGCAGCGGTTGCGTACCTGTTCCGCTTCGGCTACTGGGAAGGACGGCCCACGCATGCCCTCAGACCTCGCCGTCATCGGACTCGGCCCCTACGGTTTGCCGCTCGCCCAGGCCGCCGTCGCCGCAGGCATCGCCACCATCGGCTACACGACCGGCCCCGAGGCGGGCTCGCTCAGCCCCGCCGAGCTGCGCCGGATGCACGCGGCGGGCTTCCGGCCGGGCACCGACCCGGCCCAGCTCGGCCGGGTGCGCACCGCGGTGATCTGCGCGTCGACCCCGCGCGGCGCCGACGGCGGGCTCGACCTCGGCCAGGTGGAGGCGGCCGCCCGCACGCTCGCCGAACGGCTCCGCCCGCACACCACGGTCATCCTGGAGTCGCCCGTGCTGCCCGGAACGACGGAGGAGTTCCTGCGGCCCCTCCTGGAGAAGGGCTCCGGGCTGCGCGCCGGCCGCGACTTCCACCTCGCCTACTCCCCCAGCCGGGTCGACCCCGGCAACCGCGAGCACACCCCCGCCAACACGCCCAAGGTCATCGGCGGCCTCACCCCCGCGTGCACCGAGTCGGCCGCCGCCTTCTACGGCCGCATCACCGACAAGGTGGTACGCGCGCGTGGACTGCGCGAGGCCGAGGCGGTGCAGCTCCTGGAGACCAATTTCCGGCACGTCAACATCGCGCTGGTCAACGAGATGGCCGTGCTCTGCCACGAGCTGGGCGTCGACATGTGGGACGTGATCCGCTGCGCGGAGACCAAACCGTTCGGTTTCCAGGCCTTCCGGCCCGGACCCGGCGTCGGCGGGCACGGCGTCCCGCAGGACCTCACCGGCCACGCCACCCGCACCCTGCGCCTGGTGGAACTGGCCCAGCAGGTCAACAGCCGCATGCCGCGGTACGTGGTCCAGCGCGCCGCCACCCTCCTCAACGAGCACGGCAAGTCCGCCCGCGCCGCGCGCGTGCTGCTGCTCGGCGTGACGTACAAGCCCGATCTCGCCGACCAGCAGTGCACACCCGCCCAGGAGATCGCGATCCGGCTGATGGAGCTGGGCGCCTCCGTGAGCTACCACGACCCCTATGTGGCCTCCTGGAACGTCCTGGACCGCCCGGTCCCGCGCGCGGACGCGCTCTACGAAGCCGCCGCCGAGGCCGACCTGACGATCCTGCTGCAGCACCACCGGACGTACGACTTGCAGGGGCTGTCGGTGAAGGCCCAGCTGCTGCTGGACACGCGCGGGGCCACGCCCACGGGCACGGCGCACCGGCTCTGAGCCCGGTCACGAA
This sequence comes from Streptomyces sp. NPDC037288, assembly GCF_055603265.1. NCBI lineage: Bacteria > Bacillati > Actinomycetota > Actinomycetes > Kitasatosporales > Streptomycetaceae > Streptomyces > Streptomyces sp. NPDC037288. Next base: position 211,985 of record NZ_JBVJVY010000008.1, on the reverse strand, counting down.
CGGAAAACAGCCGGGGGCGTTGTCGTCCCCGGCTGTTAGTCTCCCCCGGACTCGCCGCACACGGATGCGCGAGCGTCTTCGTTCCCGTTCTTCAGTCGTGCTCCATATCGGGGGGATTTCTGTCATGAGCCAGTCAGCTCTGCCACCTCAGCCGCCGCAGTCCGGTCCGGTGGACGGCAACCCGTACGCCCAGCAGAAGCCGGCCGGTGCGCCGTACCCGCCGCAGCCGGGCGCCTTCGCGCCGCCGGCACCGCCCGCGCCGGGCCGGAACAACCTCGTCCTGGGCCTCGCCGCCGCGGTCGTCGCCGCGGTGGCCGCCGCCGCGCTCTACGGAGTCGTCATAGGCGCCACCAAGCACGAGATCGGCTACGCGGCCGTCGGCGTCGGGTTCGTCATCGGTCTCGCGGCCGGCAAGGCGGGCGGCCGCAACCCGGTCCTGCCCATCGCCGCCGTCGTCCTGGCCCTGGCCTCCGTGTACCTCGGCCAGCTGGTGGGCGAGGCCATGATCGGCGCCAAGGAGACCGGTCTGAGCTTCTCCCAGGTCTTCTTCGACCACTTCGACGTGGTACAGAAGGCCTGGAAGGCGGAGGCCGATCCGCTGACGTTCCTCTTCTTCGCCATCGCCGGCTTCGCCGCGTTCTCGGGCACCAGGAAGGCCGCCGCGTAACGCTCGCCCGCAACCCGAAGGGCCCGTCCACCGGTGGACGGGCCCTTCGCGTGGTACGGGTCAGCGGCGGTGCTGGCTGTCCGCCACCGTCACCTCGACCCGCTGGAACTCCTTCAGCTCGCTGTAGCCGGTGGTGGCCATCGCGCGGCGCAGGGCACCGAAGAAGTTCATCGAGCCGTCGGGGGTGTGGGACGGGCCGGTGAGGATCTCCTCGATCGTGCCGACCGTGCCCAGGTCGACCTTCTTGCCGCGGGGCAGCTCCTCGTTGACCGCCTCCATGCCCCAGTGGTGGCCCTTGCCGGGCGCGTCCGTGCCGCGGGCCAGCGGGGAGCCCATCATCACCGCGTCGGCGCCGCAGGCGATCGCCTTGGGCAGGTCGCCGGACCAGCCGACCCCGCCGTCCGCGATCACGTGCACGTACCGGCCGCCGGACTCGTCCATGTAGTCACGGCGAGCCGCGGCCACGTCGGCGACGGCGGTGGCCATCGGGACCTGGATGCCCAGCACGTTGCGCGTGGTGTGGGCGGCGCCGCCGCCGAAGCCGACCAGGACGCCGGCCGCACCGGTGCGCATCAGGTGCAGGGCGGCGGTGTAGGTGGCGCAGCCACCGACGATCACCGGGACGTCCAGTTCGTAGATGAACTGCTTCAGGTTCAGCGGCTCGCTCGCATGGGAGACGTGCTCCGCCGAGACCGTCGTACCGCGGATGACGAAGATGTCCACGCCCGCGTCCACGACCGCCTTGGAGAACTGGGCGGTGCGCTGCGGGGAGAGCGCGGCCGCGGTGACCACGCCCGAGTCGCGCACCTCCTTGATGCGCGCGCCGATCAGCTCCTCCTTGATGGGCGCCGCGTAGATCTCCTGGAGGCGGCGGGTCGCCTGCTCGGCGGGCAGCCCGGCGACCTCGTCCAGCAGCGGCTGCGGGTCCTCGTGCCGCGTCCACAGGCCTTCGAGGTTGAGGACGCCGAGGCCGCCCAGCTCGCCGATGCGGATCGCGGTGGCCGGGGAGACGACCGAGTCCATGGGGGCGGCCAGGAAGGGCAGCTCGAAGCGGTAGGCGTCGATCTGCCAGGCGATCGAGACCTCCTTCGGGTCCCGCGTACGGCGGCTGGGGACGACGGCGATGTCGTCGAAGGCGTACGCCCGGCGGCCGCGCTTGCCGCGCCCGATCTCGATCTCAGTCACGTCTGTGGCCTTTCCCTGATGCGTTTCAGCGCCTTCCAGTATCGCCGACGGGTACGACAACGGCGGCCCCGGATGCTCCGGGACCGCCGTTGCGTGCGCTTCACGCGCGCGTGGGCGTCATTTCTTGCTGCTGTAGTTCGGCGCCTCGACCGTCATCTGGATGTCGTGCGGGTGGCTCTCCTTCAGGCCCGCCGAGGTGATCCGCACGAACCGGCCGTTCGCCTGGAGGTCGGGAACAGTCTTGCCGCCGACGTAGAACATCGACTGGCGCAAGCCGCCGACCAGCTGGTGGACGACGGAGGACAGCGGGCCGCGGTAGGGCACCTGGCCCTCGATGCCCTCGGGGATCAGCTGCTCGTCGGAGGCGACGCCCTCCTGGAAGTAGCGGTCCTTGGAGAACGACCTGCGGTCGCCGCGGGTCTGCATGGCGCCGAGCGAGCCCATGCCGCGGTACGACTTGAACTGCTTGCCGTTGATGAACAGCAGCTCACCCGGGGACTCCTCGCAGCCCGCGAGCAGCGAGCCGAGCATCACCGTGTCGGCGCCCGCGACCAGGGCCTTGGCGATGTCGCCGGAGTACTGCAGGCCGCCGTCGCCGATGACCGGGACACCGGCCTCCTTGGCGGCGAGCGCGGCCTCGTAGATCGCGGTGACCTGCGGGACGCCGACGCCGGCGACCACGCGCGTGGTGCAGATGGAGCCCGGTCCGACACCGACCTTGATGCCGTCGGCGCCCGCGTCGACGAGGGCCTGGGCGCCGTCGCGCGTGGCCACGTTGCCGCCGATGACGTCGACGCCGGAGGAGTTCGACTTGATCTTGGCGATCATGTCGCCGACCAGCCGGGAGTGGCCGTGCGCGGTGTCCACGACGATGAAGTCGACGCCGGCCTCGATCAGGGCCTGGGCGCGCTCGAAGGCGTCACCGGCCACACCGACCGCCGCGCCGACCAGCAGACGGCCCTCGGCGTCCTTGGCCGCGTTCGGGTACTGCTCCGCCTTGACGAAGTCCTTGACGGTGATCAGGCCCTTGAGGACGCCCTCGTCGTCGACCAGCGGCAGCTTCTCGATCTTGTGCTTGCGCAGCAGCTCCATGGCCTCCGGGCCGGAGATGCCGACCTTGCCGGTGACCAGCGGCATCGGGGTCATGACCTCGTGCACGCGGCGGCTGCGGTCGCTCTCGAAGGCCATGTCACGGTTGGTGACGATGCCGAGGAGCTTCTTGTCGCCGTCGGTCACCGGGACGCCGCTGATGCGGAACCTGGCGCACAGCGCGTCGGCCTCGGCGAGGGTGGCGTCCGGGTGGATGGTGATGGGGTCGGTGACCATGCCGGACTCGGAGCGCTTCACCAGGTCGACCTGGTTGGCCTGGTCCTCGATGGAGAGGTTGCGGTGCAGCACGCCGACGCCGCCCTGGCGGGCCATCGCGATCGCCATGCGGGACTCGGTCACCTTGTCCATGGCGGCGGACAGCAGCGGGATGTTGACCCGCACGTTCTTGGAGACGTACGAGGCGGTGTCGATCTCGTCGGGTGCCATGTCCGACGAGCCCGGCAGCAGCAGCACGTCGTCGTAGGTCAGCCCGAGTGTCGCGAATTTCCCGGGCACTCCGTCGACGTTGGCAGTCATGACACCTTCCCCAAATGGCCTTGATCGGTGCGGATGTCCATGCTAACGGGAAGCATCGCTAGCAAATTCCACGGTACGGGGTCACTTCAGGCTTCGTATGTTCGTACGGAAACGGCGGCGCACCTGTTCAGCGGAGGAGCTGGGGGTGCCGCACGCCAGGGGATTACTGTTCGGCGAGCGCGCGGAGGCGGCTCAGCGCCCTGTGCTGGGCGACCCGGACCGCGCCGGGTGACATTCCCAACATCTGCCCCGTCTCCTCCGCGGTCAAGCCCACGGCGATGCGCAGCAGGAGCAGTTCACGCTGGTTCTCGGGGAGGTTGGCCAGCAGCTTCTTCGCCCACTCTGCGTCGCTGCTGAGCAGGGCGCGCTCCTCGGGGCCGAGGGAGTCGTCGGGTCGTTCCGGCATCTCGTCGGAGGGCACGGCCGTGGAGCCCGGGTGGCGCATCGCGGCGCGCTGCAGGTCGGCGACCTTGTGGGAGGCGATGGCGAAGACGAACGCCTCGAAGGGACGGCCGGTGTCGCGGTAGCGGGGCAGCGCGAGCAGGACCGCGACACAGACCTCCTGGGCGAGGTCCTCGACGAAGTGGCGCGCGTCGCCGGGCAGCCGGGACAGCCGGGTGCGGCAGTAACGCAGCGCCAGCGGGTGCACGTGCGCAAGCAGATCGTGCGTGGCCTGCTCGTCCCCGTCGACGGCGCGATGCACGAGCGCACCGATCGCCCCGTGGGCCGTGCCCGCCTCGTCGTCGCGCATCGGTCCATGGTGCCTTGCGGCCGTCCGGTCCGTCGCATCGTGCTCGTGGTTGTGCACCGAAGCGTTATGAGCAGGTGCGCCGGCACTCATTCCCTGCGCCCTCCCCTTCCGCTCGACCGACTCGTCCCCGAGAGACTCCACATCTCAAGGATGCGGCATCCGCGCCGAAACGAGCAGCGCTCGTCCGGCGGGCCTCCTTGCGCAGCGCCCGCCGAGGCGTCCGACGGAGTCGTACGCCCAGGGCGCGAACGGCCCGACCGCGTGTGCCGCGATCCTCGTCCAGCGGTGCCGACCACGGGTGTTCCCGGAATGGATCTCCGTTCCCGCGTACGGCCCACCACCCGGCCGGCAGCCCGGCGCACGCCTCCTCGGGTGTGACCGGGTCCACCCCCGGGCGACGCGTCACGGCCGCTTCCACGGGCAACCGGAACACCGGTCAGGGCGTTTCACCGCACCGCGCCCGTATCCCGCCCCGGCGGGCGTGCCGGGAGGCGGCGGCAGGACGCCGAAGCCGGGGTGCCGCCGCGGGGCACCCCCGTCCGTTCCCGCAGGCGGCCAGGGCGCGGCGGTGCGCCCCAGGCCCGGGAGCCCCGCGGAGGTGCGCACGCGCGCGTCCCCGTGCGGACCCGGGGCACGCGGACGCGCCCCCGAAACCCCTCGCACGGCGTCACGCACGGCCGAGGCACGGCATTACGGACCCGGGGCCCGGCGTGACACCGTGGACCCGTCACGGTGGGGTTCGGTGCGGCGCACGGCCGGGACACGCGGATACCGGCACACGGCCCGCAGCCCGGAAAGCCGCCGCACGGCGCAGACACCCGAAAGCCGCCGCACGGCCCGGACACCCGAAAGCCGGCCTTTCGCCCGGACATCTCGAGGAGCGGGCCGAGTTCCCTTCCGCGTCCCCTTCCCCGGGCGGCTCCGGCGCCGACGGGGCGCCCGGCTGCTGCCAGGGGAGGCGGATACGCGTCCGGGTCCGGGAGCGGTGCCCCGGTGGCGGCCGGCCCCGCCTGCCCCGCAGGGCCCGGCACCGCCTACCGGACCAGTCCCCAGCGGAAGCCGAGCGCCACGGCGTGGGCCCGGTCGGAGGCACCGAGCTTCTTGAACAGGCGCCGCGCGTGCGTCTTGACGGTGTCCTCGGAGAGGAACAGTTCGCGCCCGATCTCGGCGTTGGAACGGCCGTGGCTCATGCCTTCCAGGACCTGGATCTCACGCGCGGTGAGCGTGGGCGCCGCCCCCATCTCGGCCGAGCGGAGCCGGCGCGGGGCCAGCCGCCAGGTCGGGTCCGCTAGGGCCTGCGTCACCGTGGCGCGCAGTTCCGCGCGCGAGGCGTCCTTGTGCAGGTAGCCCCGGGCACCGGCGGCGACCGCGAGGGCCACGCCGTCGAGGTCCTCGGCGACGGTGAGCATGATGATGCGCGCGCCGGGGTCGGCCGACAGCAGACGGCGCACGGTCTCCACGCCGCCCAGGCCGGGCATGCGCACGTCCATCAGAATGAGGTCGGAGCGGTCGGCGCCCCAGCGGCGGAGGACTTCCTCGCCGTTGGCCGCCGTCGTCACGCGCTCGACGCCGGGCACGGTCGCGACCGCGCGGCGGAGCGCTTCTCGGGCAAGCGGGGAGTCGTCGCAGACGAGGACGGATGTCATGGCCGCCCTCCGCAGCTGATGCGCGTCACCTTGAGCCTCCAGGCTGGTACGGAATCGTCACCTGTGCGGTCGACCGCCTCGGACGCCTGCCCGAGCGCTTTTCTCTTCAACCGCCTCCGCACTCTCAACGACGGTCACTCGAAAGAGTTACGGGGCCGCGTGCCGTCTTCGGCACTCTACGTGAGGGGCTCGACACGGAGCAGACATGAACAACAGACCCTCAACTTTTCATCACGACTATGCCCCATTTGGCCCCTTTTCTTCCCGTTTCGTGGTGTCCGAGGCTAGATTCGCAATGAGTCATATTTTCATCTCCTTAGACCGGAGATGTACGGTCGTTGGCACCGTATCCGCTCAGAACGGCTACAAGGGGTCACGTAATGGCAGATTTCTCCCGCCTTCCCGGACCGAACGCGGACCTGTGGGACTGGCAGCTGCTGGCTGCCTGCCGCGGCGTGGACAGCTCGCTCTTCTTCCACCCGGAGGGCGAGCGCGGGGCGGCTCGGAGCGCTCGCGAGAACTCGGCCAAGGAGGTCTGCATGAGGTGCCCCGTGCGCGCGGAGTGCGCGGCGCACGCCCTGGCGGTGCGCGAGCCGTACGGCGTGTGGGGCGGCCTGACCGAGGATGAGCGTGAGGAGCTGATGGGGCGCGCGCGCAACCGCCTGGTGACGGCCTCGGCCGTCGGCGCGGACACGGCCCCCAACCACTGAAGGAACGTTTCTGCACCCACGGCCCTCCGGGTGCCCCCCTTTCCCTCCCACCAGGGCACGCCGCGCGCGTGCCCTTGATTCTGCGCGGACTCCTAGGCGCGCACGGCCGCCCGGGCCAGCTGTTCCAGCGTCGCCGCCACGGCCGGTACCTGCGCCAGGTCGGGCAGGGTGAGGCCGACGATCTCGCGCCGCACCGCCGGTTCCAGCCGTACCGTGCGCACACCCCTGGGCCGTACCGACTCCACCGCCAGTTGCGGCAGTACGGCGACCCCCAGGCCGGCGCCGACCAGGCCGACCACCGCCGGGTAGTCGTCCGTGGCGAAGTCGATGCGCGGGGTGAAACCGGCTCCCTCGCACACCTCGACCAGCTGGCCGCGGCAGCGCGGGCAGCCCGCGATCCACGGCTCCTGGGCCAGCTCGCCGATGGCGACGGACTGGGCGCGCGCCAGGGGATGACGCTCCGGGACCAGGGCGACCAGACGGTCCGTCAGCAGGGGCCGCACGACCAGGTCGTCCCAGTCCTCGGCGACCGCCGCCCCCTCGTAGCGGAAGGCCAGCGCGAGGTCGCAGTCACCCTCGCGCAGCAGCTCGACGGACTTCGGGGGCTCGGCCTCCTCCAGGGAGACGCGGGTGCCGGGGTGGGCGGCGCGCAGGGCGGCGAGGGCGGTGGGGACCAGGGTGGACGTGCCGCTCGGGAAGGAGACCAGCCGGACCCGGCCGGCGCGCAGGCCCGCGATGGCGGCGACCTCCTCCTCGGCCGCGGTGAGCCCGGCGAGAATGCCGGAGGCGTGCCTGACCAGGGCTTCCCCGGCCTGGGTCAGCCGCATCTCGCGGCCGCTGCGGACCAGCAGCGGGGTGCCGACCGAGGTCTCCAGGGCCTTCATCTGCTGGCTGACGGCGGGCTGGGTGCAGCCCAGTTCGCGCCCCGCCGCCGAGAAGGAACCGGTGGTGGCGACGGCGCGCAGGACGCGGAGATGTCGGGCCTCGATCACCCTCCGAGCATAAGGGATGCTTGGGGATGGTGCGCGATATTCGCTCGACGCTTTGAGGTGGGTCACGTACCGTGCGGGCATGAGGGTTCTCACGATCAATCTGGGCCGCCCGCAGCCGGTGCCGTACACGGACCAGCCGGAGGGGGTGACGGGCATCGACAAGAAGCCCGCCGACGGGCCGGTGCGGGTGACGGCGCCGGGCCCCAAGGGGGTCGGCGGCAGCGGGCTGGCCGGGGACGCGGTGTGCGAGCTGCGCCATCACGGCGGGGACGACCAGGCGGTGTACGCCTACGCGCGCGAGGATCTCGACGACTGGGAGCGCGAGCTGGGCCGGTCGTTGGCCAACGGCTGCTTCGGGGAGAACCTGACGACGGACGGGCTGGACGTCTCCGGGGCGCTGATCGGCGAGCGCTGGCGGATCGGGGCCGGGCCGGTTCTGGAGGTGACCTCCGGCCGGATCCCGTGCCGTACGTTCCAGGGCCATCTGGGCGAGCGCGGCTGGGTCAGGAGATTCACGCAGAAGGGCGCAACGGGTGCCTACCTCCGGGTGATCGAGCCAGGCGAGATACGGGCGGGCGATCCCATCGAGATCGTGCACCGGCCGGACCACGGGGTGACGGCGGCCCTGCAGTTCCGCGCGGTCACCACCGAGCGGGAACTGCTGCCGCGGGTGCTGGCGGCGGGTGAGGCGCTGCACGCTGAGACGCTGGCCGCGGCGCGCAAGTACGTGGCGCTGCAGCAGGGCTGAGCGCCCGTGGGCCGGGCCTCCGCCCGGCTCCCGCGCCAGCGGACGCGCCCGCTCCGGGTCACTACCCTTGGGTCATGACAACGGCTCTGATTACGGGATCGACCGCGGGGATCGGCGCCGCGTTCGCGCGGCGGCTGGCGGCTGACGGGCACGACCTCGTCCTGGTGGCACGGGACACCAAACGGCTGCGCGAACAGGCGACCGAACTGCACGACCGGCACGGCATCGAGGTGGAGGTGCTGACCGCCGACCTGTCCGAGGACAAGGGCATCGAGTCGGTGGCCGACCGCCTCGGCGACCGGAAGAACCCGGTCGACCTGCTGGTCAACAACGCGGGCTTCGGCAACAAGGGCCGCTATCTCGAGGTGTCCATGGCCGACGAGCTGCGGATGCTCAAGGTGCACTGCGAGGCGGTGCTCCGGCTGACGTCGGCGGCGGCCGAGGCGATGCGCGAGCGGGGGCGGGGCGGGATCGTCAACGTCGCCTCCGTGGCCGCCTTCGTGCCGCGCGGCACCTACGGCGCCTCCAAGGCGTGGGTCGTGCAGTTCACCCAGGGCGCGGCCAAGGACCTGGCCGGCAGCGGCGTACGCCTGATGGCCCTGTGCCCCGGCTTCGTGCGCACCGAGTTCCACCAGCGGGCCGGGATGGGCACGGACAACATCCCGGGCTGGATGTGGCTGGACGCCGACAAGCTGGTCGCGGCGGCTCTGGCCGACCTGGCGCGCGGCAAGTCGCTGTCGGTCCCCGACCCGCGCTACAAGGCGCTGATGGGCCTGGTGAAGGTCACCCCACGCGGACTGATGGGCGGTATCTCCTCCCGGACGGGCCGCAAGTACGGGCCCCGGTAGCGAACGGGTGGCGCTGCCGTCCCGGTGGGAAAATGAGCGTGGCACACCGGGCCAGGGGGGCCGGGAGGCGGCGTCATGACCTTCGTACAGCTCATCGAGTGCAGGACGAGCCGGCTGGACGAGATGAACCGGCTGATGGACGACTGGGTCGCGCAGACCAAGGGGAAGCGGACGGCGACGCACGCGCTGGTCGGCAAGGACCGCTCGGACGCGTCGCACATCGTCGAAGTGGTGGAGTTCCCGTCGTACGCGGAGGCGATGCGGAACTCGAACCTCCCGGAGACCGACAGGATCTTCCAGGAGATGGTCGCGCTGTGCGACGAGATGCCGACGTTCACCGATCTGGACGTCGTGCGGGACGAGCGGCTGGCCGAGGACACCGTGCTCAGGTTCTTCGAGGAGCTCCAGAGCGCGGGCGAGCTGGCGCCGCTCAACAATCTGCTGGACGAGGACGTCCACAGCCACGACCCGGTGAACCCGCAGGACACCATCGGCCTGGACAACGTCCGCGCCGAGTACCGGATGTGGCGCGGCTCCTTCGACTTCACCTTCACGGTCGAGGACGTGCTCGCCGAGGGCGACCGGGCCTGCGCGCGGTGGATCTGGAACGCCACGCACAAAGGGGACTTCCTGGGGATCGCGCCCACGGGCAGGCGGGTCTCCATGACCGGAATGACACTCTTCCGCTTCACGGACCACGGCAAGATCGCCGAAACCTGGTGGCAGCACGACCAGCTGGGGCTGATGCAGCAACTGGGCGCACTGGACGAGTTGGAGCAGTAGACAGGGCGAAGGCCCGGCACCGTGACGGGTGCCGGGCCTTCGTCGGGAGCGCTTGGCTCAGTGGGCGTGGCCGTGGCCGTGGCCCGCGGCGGCCGGCTCTTCCTCTTCCTTCTTCTCGACGACCAGGGTCTCGGTCGTGAGCAGCAGGGAGGCGATGGAGGCGGCGTTCTCCAGGGCGGAGCGGGTGACCTTCACCGGGTCGATGACGCCGGCCTTGACCAGGTCGCCGTACTCGCCGGTGGCGGCGTTGTAGCCCTGCCCCTTCTCCAGGTCCTTGACCTTGGAGACGATGACGTAGCCCTCCTGGCCGGCGTTCTCGCCGATCCAGCGCAGCGGCTCGACCACGGCGTTGCGGACGACCGCGACACCGGTGGCCTCGTCGCCGGTCTTGTCGAGGTTGCCCTCGAGGACCTTGGAGGAGTGGACCAGGGCGGAGCCACCACCGGAGACGATGCCCTCCTCGACCGCGGCGCGGGTCGCGGAGATGGCGTCCTCCAGACGGTGCTTCTTCTCCTTCAGCTCCACCTCGGTGGCGGCGCCGACCTTGATCACGCACACGCCGCCGGCCAGCTTCGCGAGGCGCTCCTGGAGCTTCTCGCGGTCCCAGTCGGAGTCGGTGTTCTCGATCTCGGCCTTGATCTGCGCGACGCGGCCGGTGAGGTCCTCGGCCTTGCCGGCACCCTCGACGATCGTGGTGTCGTCCTTGGTGACCGTCACGCGGCGGGCGGAGCCGAGCACGTCCAGGCCGACCTGGTCGAGCTTGAGGCCGACCTCCTCGGAGATGACGGTGGCGCCGGTGAGGATCGCCATGTCCTGCAGCATCGCCTTGCGGCGGTCGCCGAAGCCAGGGGCCTTCACCGCGACGGCGTTGAAGGTGCCGCGGATCTTGTTGACGACCAGGGTCGACAGGGCCTCGCCCTCGACGTCCTCGGCGATGATCAGCAGCGGCTTGGAGGCGCCGGCCTGGATGACCTTCTCCAGCAGCGGCAGCAGGTCCTGGATGGAGCTGATCTTGCCCTGGTTGATGAGGATGTACGGGTCGTCGAGGACGGCCTCCATGCGCTCCTGGTCCGTCACGAAGTACGGCGACAGGTAGCCCTTGTCGAAGGCCATGCCCTCGGTGAAGTCCAGCTCCAGACCGAAGGTGTTGGACTCCTCGACGGTGATGACACCGTCCTTGCCGACCTTGTCCATCGCCTCGGCGATGAGCTCGCCGACCTGCTGGTCCTGGGCGGACAGCGCGGCGACGGCGGCGATGTCGGACTTCTCGTCGATCGGGCGGGCGGAAGCCAGCAGGTCGTCGGAGACGGCCTTGACGGCGGCGTCGATGCCCTTCTTCAGGGCGGCCGGGGAGGCACCGGCGGCGACGTTCTTCAGGCCCTCGCGCACCAGCGCCTGGGCGAGCACGGTGGCGGTGGTGGTGCCGTCACCCGCGATGTCGTTGGTCTTGGTCGCCACCTCCTTCACCAGCTGCGCGCCGAGGTTCTCGTACGGGTCCTCGATCTCGACCTCGCGGGCGATCGTGACACCGTCGTTGGTGATGGTGGGGGCACCGAACTTCTTGTCGATGACGACGTTGCGGCCCTTGGGGCCGATCGTCACCTTCACCGTGTCGGCCAGCTTGTTGACGCCGCGCTCAAGGGCGCGACGGGCGTCCTCGTCGAACTTCAGAATCTTCGCCATGACAGCGGAAGCCCTCTCGGAAATCTGTGGGAGTAAAGACAACTGCGCCCCGGGCGCCCGGCTTCGTTATCGGTCGCGGGGGCCAGGGGCGCAGCTCAGAAGCAAAGGTTTGCTCGAGGTGACTACTTCTCGATGATCGCGAGCACGTCGCGAGCCGAGAGGACGAGGTACTCCTCGCCGTTGTACTTCACCTCGGTGCCGCCGTACTTGCTGTACAGGACGACGTCGCCGACCTTGACGTCGAGCGGCAGACGCTCGCCGTTCTCGAAGCGGCCCGGGCCCACGGCGAGGACGGCGCCCTCCTGGGGCTTCTCCTTCGCGGTGTCCGGGATGACCAGGCCAGAGGCGGTGGTCTGCTCGGCGTCGAGCGGCTGGACCACGATGCGGTCCTCGAGCGGCTTGATGGCAACCTTGGAGCTGGTGGTCGTCACGATCCGACCTCCCCCTTCGGAGATCTCACGGGGTTAACTGTCTGAGGTGGCGACCAGGTCGATCCGTCGTCGCGGGTGCCGGACCTGCCCGTCGCTTTGTTGGCACTCTCCAGGGGGGAGTGCCAGAGCCGAGACTATGACTGCGGTTAGCACTCGGTCAAGCGGAGTGCCAATGCCGTGCGGCGCGTCGGCCGAAGATCCGTTCAGCGCCGGGGTCCTCGGTGGCCGGATTGCTCCGCCGTCCCCGGGGGCTCCCGCCCCCCGGACAGGCTGGTTTCCCGGCCTGCAGGCAGTCCTCCTACAGGTAGTCCTCCAGCCGGCCCACCGTCAGCCCCCGTTGCTGGACCCTGCGCACGGCCCGGGCGGTGCGGTCGCGCAGGCTGGGGCCCGTTGTCTCGTCCGGGCCGATCAGGATGATGTCGCCGGGGCGGAGGTGGTGTGCGCCGTGGGTGTAGACGAGGTCGTCCGGGGTCATGGCGGCGCGCCACAGGACGAGCGCGGAGATGCCGCAGTCGGACGCCGCGCGCAGGGTGGTGGTGTCGTACGAGCCGTACGGCGGGCGGAAGAGGCGGGGGCGCACCCCGAGCCGGGAGGCGAGCCTGTCCTGCTGGCCGCAGATCTCGGCGCGCTGGCCGGAGTAGGGCAGTCCGGACAGCGCGCGGTGGTCGAGGGTGTGGTTCTGGATGCCGGCGCCCAGCCGGCGCAGGCGGGCGAAGTGGCCGTAGCCGGGGCCGGCGACGCTGTCGGTGAGGAACATGCTGACGGGCAGCCGGAGTTCGCGGACCATGTCGACGAAACGGGGGTCCTTGTCGGCGCCGTCGTCGTAGGTGAGGAAGACGACCCGGTCGTGGGTGGGGACGTGGTCCATGACGCGGGGCAGGGCGCGGCCGGCGGTGTGCGGGGTGAGGGCGAGGGTGCGGGCGGTGGGGCGCGGCGGGCGGGCGAGGGGCTCGGTCAGGCCCCAGCGGCGGTAGGCCCGGTCGGGGGCGGGGCCGGGCGGGTGCACACCCTCGGCGGCCTTCATGCCGAGGCGCTCGATGGGGTCGACGGACTGGGCGCAGCCGGTGAGGAGGAGGACCGGGGCGAGGACCGCCGCGGTCAGCGCCCGTCCGGGGCGCCACCCGCAGCCCCCTCCTCCGCCCCCCGCCCGCGAACCACCGAGGGCCCCCTGCGCCCGCCCCACCCACGGCCCCCTGAACCCCGCCTTCCTGCAGACCGCCTGCGCGCCGCCGGGGCCGACCTCCCCGCACACCGGCCCCAGACCACCGGAACCCGCCGCCCCGCACACCGGCCCCAGACCACCGGAAGCCGCCGCCCCGCACGCCGCCCCAAGGCCACCGGAACCCGCCCTCCCGCACACCGCCCGGGGGCCCTCGGCGCTGCCGCCGTACCTCACAGGTAGTCCTCCAGGCGGGCTACGGCGTAGCCCTCGCGGGTGACCTTGTTCAGGAAGCGGCGCATGTCGTCGACCATCGTGCCGTTCCAGTCGGAGCGGCCACGGAAGTGGGTGAGGACGATGTCGCCGCGGCGCATCTTCTGGTCGTCCTCGCGGTACTCCCAGTGGTCGACGAAGACCTCCTCGTTCCAGATCGGCGCGTAGCGGATGCCGCAGGCCTTGGCGGCGCGCAGGGTGTCCTGGTCGTAGTCGCCGTAGGGCGGGCGGAAGACCGTCGGGCGCCTGCCGAACTGCTCCTCCATGATGTCCTGCATGCCGCAGATCTCGTCCCGCTGCTCCTCGTAGGACAGGCCCGGCAGATAGGGGTGGTGCAGGGTGTGGTTGTTGAGGGTGTGGCCGTAGGACTGCATCCTGCGGAAGTACCCGTAGTCGTCCTTGACCAGGTAGTTGCTGAGGAAGGCGGTGTACGGGATCTTCAGTTCCCGCATCATCCGCAGGAAGTCCGGGTCCTTCTCAGAACCGTCGTCGATCGTCAGGAAGACGATCTTCTGCCGGGTGGGGATCGTGGTGAAGACCGGAGGCAGCTCCCAGTCCTCCTGGTGGTCGACCTCGAATCCGGCCCGGGCGGTGATGTGCGGCTTCTTCGCGGGCGGGGGCGGCGGCGTCAGCGGGACCTCGTCCAGTCCCCAGCGCCGGGCGGCGGCGACCAGGCGGGCGTGTTCGGCGGCCTGGCGGGCCTGGGGACTCAGGGTGTGCGCGGGGCCGCCCTGGCCGGACGCGGGGCGGGCCGCGCCGGAGCCGGCACAGCCGGCGAGAAGGGCGGCACAGACCAGCGCGGCGGCTCCGCGGGCGAGGGCGGGACACCTGACCCGGATCTGATTTTTATCGTTTTGTACGATTAGTTGCATGGTGCCGGATCCTCCCAGGCCAGGGCACGGATCCCGGGCCGACACCGCCGCCGGAGGCGGACGATCCACCGACTGGCCCACAATGACCCGGTGAACGACCTCGCTCTGCTCCTCACCCCCGAAGGCCGTGCCCTCCTCGACGAGGTCCGCGACACCGCCCCGGCGGACGAACTCGCCGTCGCCACCCGGCTGCGCCGCGACCATCCCGCCGAGCTGGTGTCGGCCGCGCTCGGCCAGGCCCGGCTGCGGCAGCGGGCGGCGGCGAAGTTCGGGGCGGCGGACGCGGGGCGGATGTTCTTCACGCCGAACGGGGTCGAGCAGTCGACGCGGACCAGCGTGGCGACGTATCGCGCGGAGCGCTTCAAGGGCCTCGGCGTGACCTCCGTGGCCGACCTGTGCTGCGGGATCGGCGGGGACGCGATCGCGTTCGCCCGGGCGGGGATCCGGGTGCTCGCCGTGGACCGGGATCCGGTGACGGCCGCCGTGGCCCGGGCGAACGCCGAGGAACTGGGGCTGGGCGAGCTGATCGAGGTGCGCGAGGCGGACGTCACGGAGGTGGACACCGCCGGGTACGACGCGGTCTTCGTGGATCCGGCGCGCCGCGGGGGCCGCGGCAGGATCTTCGACCCGGAGGCCTACTCACCGCCGCTGTCCTGGGCGGTGGGAGCCGCCTCGACCGCCCCGACGGCCGCGCTGAAGATCGCCCCGGGTGTCCCCCACGAGGCCGTCCCCGCCGAGGCCGAGGCGGAGTGGATCTCCGACGGCGGTGATGTGAAGGAGGCGGTGCTGTGGTTCGGGACGGGAGCGCCGGGGGCGGTGCGCGCCACGCTGCTGCCCGGCCCGCGCACGCTGCTCGGCCGGGGCCTGCCCGATCCCGCGGTGCGCCCGGTGGGCCGGTACCTGTACGAACCGGACGGTGCCGTGATCCGCGCCCATCTGGTCGCCGAGGTGGCCGAACACCTGGACGGCGGGCTGATCGACCCGACGATCGCCTACGTCACCGCCGACGAGCCGCGGCACACGCCGTACGCCTCCGCCTACGAGATCACCGACCAACTCCCCTTCAACGTCAAGAAGTTGAAGGCCCTGCTGCGCGAGCGCGAGGTCGGCACGCTGACCGTGAAGAAGCGCGGGTCGGCGGTCGAGCCGGAGGAACTGCGCAAGAAGGTCAAGCCGCAGGGGCCGAACGCGGCGACGGTGTTCCTCACCCGGGTCGCCGGGGCGCCGACCATGCTCGTGGGCAGGCCCGCTCAGGACCTGGGCAGGCCCGGCTAGGACGGCACCTCGCCGGCCCGGCGCAGCAGCAGTTGCCGTTCCTTGTCGTTGCGCGCCAGGCCGGCCGCCCGCTCGAACTCCGCGCGGGCCTGAACCGTACGCCCGAGCCGGGCCAGCAGGTCGCCGCGGACGCTGGGCAGCAGGTGGTAGTCGCGCAGGGCGGGTTCGGCGGCCAGGGCGTCCACCAGTTTCAGGCCCTCGGCCGGGCCGTCGGCCATCGACACGGCGACCGCGCGGTTCAGCTCGACCACCGGGGACGGGGCACGGGCGGCCAGCAGGCCGTACAGGGTGGCGATGGTCCGCCAGTCGGTCTCCTCGTACGTGTGCGCGTGGGCGTGGCACGCGGCGATGGCCGCCTGGAGGGCGTAGGGGCCCGGGGCGCCGGTCGCCGTGGCGCCGGCCCGGTCGAGGGCCTGTACGCCGCGGGCGATGAGCCTGCGGTTCCAGCGGCGGCGGTTCTGGTCCTTGAGCAGGACCGGCTCGCCGTCCGGACCCGTGCGGGCGGCCGTGCGGGACGCCTGGAACTCCAGCAGCGCGGTCAGGCCGTGCACCTCCGGCTCCTCGGGCATCAGCGCGGACAGCACGCGGGCCAGGCGCAGCGCGTCCTCGCACAGGCCGGGGCGCAGCAGGTCGTCGCCGGCGGTCGCCGCGTACCCCTCGTTGAAGATCAGGTAGATGACGTCCAGGACGGAGCCGAGGCGCGCCTCGCGGTCGGGGCCGCAGGGCACCTCGAAGGCGACGTTCTTCTTCGCCAGGGTCCGTTTGGCGCGGACGACGCGCTGGGCGATCGTCGGCTCCGGGACGAGGTAGGCGCGGGCGATCTCGGCCGTGGTCAGGCCGCCGAGCAGGCGCAGCGTGAGCGCGGTGCGGGCCTCGGGCGACAGCACCGGGTGGCAGGCGGTGAAGACGAGCCGGAGCAGGTCGTCGTCGATGTCGTCCGGGTCGGCGGGCCCGCCGTACGGCGGCGGGGACGACAGTGTGCGGTCCCGGCCGATCTCCTCCAGCTTGCGGGCGTAGGTCTCGCGGCGCCGGATCAGGTCGACGGCCCGGTGCCGGGCGGTGGCCATGAGCCAGGCGCCGGGGTTGTCGGGCACACCGTCACGGGGCCACTGCTCCAGGGCGGCGACCAGGGCGTCCTGCGCCAGTTCCTCGGCGATGCCCACGTCGCGGACGATCCGGGCCACGCCGGCGATGACACGCGGCGACTCCAGGCGGAAGACGGTCTCGATGGCGTGGGCGGCGGCGGGCCCGGTGGGCTGAGGCTCGGTGGGCTGTGGTTCCACAGCCCACCATGCAACACCCCCGGCGCCCGCGCCGCCAACGACGGTCAGCCCTCGGCGATCTCGCGCACCTCGCACGAGACGGTCCAGTAGTCCTCGTGGACCTTCAAGAACCGCTTGGTCCACTCCACGGCCTCGGCCCGGTCCTTGCACTGCATGATCGCGTAGCCGCCGACGACCTCCTTGGACTCGGTGAACGGCCCGTCGGTGACGGACAGCTTCCCGCCCTCCCAGCGCACCGTGGTGCCCTGCTGGGCGGGGGTCAGCCCGGCGGTCTCGAGCATGACGCCGGCCTTGGTGACCTCCTCGATCAGCTCGCCCATCCGGCGCATCAGCTCCTCGCTGGGGCCCTCGGCGGGGGCGGTGGACTCGTCGACGTGCACGAGCGACAGGTAGCGGGGCATGGTGACTCCTTCGGTCGGGGCGGCGGGGCCTTGGCCCGCCGCTCACCCATGCGTCGAACGGCGGACGCCCGGATCGACACCCGCACGGAAGTTTTTTCCGGGGTGTGGTGCGGGCGGAGCGGCGGTTGCGGTGTGAGGTGGAGGTGTCCGGCGGAACGAATTGAGCGAACGGATTGGGGCCAGCGTATGGAGGGGAACGGATCGAGCCACAGCGACACCACAGCGAACCCGGTTCCGCAAGACCTCGGACGCGAGCAGTTCAGGATGCGTTCAGGTGGCCCTTGGGAGGGTCGGGTCGCAGGTGACACCCCCTCACAGGAGCTCCCTTGACGACGACGAAGTCCGTGATGAAGAAACTGCCCGAGGTCACGCTGGCCTTCTGGGTCATGAAGATCGCGGCGACGACCCTCGGCGAGACGGCCGGCGATCTGTTCTCGCAGACGCTGAAACTCGGCTACTTCCTCACCACCATCGCCCTGTTCCTGGTCTTCGTGGTGACGCTGGTGATCCAGCTGCGCTCGTCGCGCTACAACCCGTTCTTCTACTGGACCGTGATCCTGTCGACCTCCATGGCCGGCACCACCATGTCCGACTTCATGAACCGCGACGCCAGCGCCAAGTACCTCTCGAACGGCGCCACGAAGCTGGGCTGGGGCCCGCAGGGCCTGGGCCTCGGCTACCCGCAGGGCGCGGCGATCCTCGTCTCCCTCCTCCTGGCGATCTTCCTGGCCTGGAAGCTGAGCGGGATGACGTTCCAGATCCGCGACATCGTCACCTTCAGGGGTGAGGCCCTGTTCTGGTCGGCCATCCTGGTCTCCAACACCCTGGGCACCTCGATGGGCGACTTCCTGTCCGACAGCTCGGGCCTGGGCTACCTGGGCGGCGCGGCGCTGGTGACCGGCGCCCTGCTGGTCCTGATCGCGCTGATGAAGGTCCCGGCCGTGCCGAACGTGCTGCTCTTCTGGATCGCGTTCGTACTGACCCGCCCGCTGGGCGCCACGGCCGGCGACTTCCTGACCAAGCCGGTCGCGAAGGGCGGCCTCGACCTCGGTACGGCCGGTTCGTCGGCGGTGCTGCTCGCGGTGCTGTTCGGCCTGATGGCGTATGCGCAGTTCCAGGAGCGGCGGGCCGCCGTGGCCGGGCCGGGCCCGGAGCACGAGGGCCCCGAGGCGGAGACGGTCCGGCCGCAGGGCGCCGGCCGCAGGTAACGAGAACACCCCGCCCCCGGGAAACCGGGGGCGGGGTGTCTGTGGAGCGCCGGGCAGGCCTTGCACCTGCATCTCCCCGCAGGAAGCGGGACGTCTTTCCTTGGACCACCAACGCACTGCGTCCGGGGTGGAGTTCGATCTCGATGTCTCGATTTCGGCGTCCGGCCGTTCGCTGTGTGATGATCATAGCGCAGTCCGGGCGGGACCGCCAAGCTCAGCCGTCCGCCACCGACTCGAACCGCCAGCGGTGCACGGCCCGGGTCACCAACTCCGGTGCCGGTTCGGGCAGTTCGGGCAGCTCGGCGTCGTACGACACGTCCCACCAGGTGATGACCAGCACCCGGTCCTGCGGCGCCCGGAAGGTCTCGCGCCTGAGCGGCTCCTCCGTCAGGCGCTGTTCCCGCGCCCAGGCGAGGAGTTCCGCCCCCCGCCCGTCGGCCGCCCGGGCCTCCCACATCAGGGCGACGGTCATGAGTACAGGTTCTCCTTGCTGACCTCGTGCACATGGTCGTGGTTGCCCGGCACGTGCGGGTCCGTGACCGGCAGGGAGGAGTCGGCCGACAGGTCCCAGCCGGAGGCGGCCCGGTTCCGGGCGACCATCTCGGCGCCGAGCGCGGCGACCATCGCGCCATTGTCCGTGCACAGCTTGGGGCGCGGCACGCGCAGCCGGATGCCGGCCGCCTCGCAGCGCTCCTGGGCAAGCGCACGCAGCCGGGAGTTGGCCGCGACGCCGCCGCCGATCATCAGGTGGTCGACGCCCTCGTCCTTGCAGGCGCGGACGGCCTTGCGGGTCAGCACGTCGACGACGGCCTCCTGGAAGGACGCGGCCACATCACGGACCGGGACCTCCTCGCCGGCCGCGCGCCTGGCCTCGATCCAGCGGGCCACGGCCGTCTTCAGGCCGGAGAAGGAGAAGTCGTACGCGGGGTCGCGCGGGCCGGTCAGGCCGCGCGGGAAGGCGATCGCCTCCGGGTCGCCCTCGCGCGCGTACCGGTCGATGACCGGGCCGCCGGGGAAGCCCAGGTTCAGCACGCGGGCGATCTTGTCGAAGGCCTCGCCCGCCGCGTCGTCGATGGTCGAGCCCATGGGGCGGACGTCCGAGGTGATGTCCCCGGACAGCAGCAGGGACGAGTGCCCGCCGCTGACCAGCAGGGCCATCGTCGGCTCGGGCAGCGGGCCGTGCTCCAGCTGGTCGACGCAGATGTGGGAGGCCAGGTGGTTGACGCCGTACAGGGGCTTGCCGAGGGCGTAGGCGTACGCCTTGGCCGCCGAGACGCCGACGAGCAGGGCGCCCGCGAGGCCGGGACCGGCGGTCACCGCGATGCCGTCCAGGTCCCTGGCGCTGACCCCCGCCTCCTTCAGGGCGCGGTCGATGGTCGGCACCATCGCCTCCAGGTGCGCGCGGGACGCCACCTCCGGTACGACACCGCCGAAGCGGGCGTGCTCGTCCACGCTGGAGGCGACGGCGTCCGCCAGCAGGGTGGTGCCGCGGACGATGCCGACGCCGGTCTCGTCGCAGGAGGTCTCGATGCCGAGGACGAGAGGTTCGTCAGCCATTGGTCTCGGTTCCTTGTACTGATGAGGAAGGGTCGGTCAGTCGCATGACCAGGGCGTCCACGTTGCCCGGCTGGTAGTAGCCGCGCCGGAAGCCGATCGGCTCGAAGCCGAAGCGCTCGTAGAGCTTCTGGGCGCGGACGTTGTCGACCCGGCACTCGAGCATCACCTCGTGGCACTCGAACGCGGTCGCCGCGCGCAGCAGTTCGGCCAGCAGGCGGGCGCCGAGGCCGGTGCCCTGGATGTCCCGGGCCACGGCGATGGTCTGGACGTCGCCCTGCTCACCGGCGGCGACCAGACCGGCGTAGCCGACGATACGGCCGTCGCTCTCGGCGACGACGTAACGCCGGGTCGCCTCCGGTCCCCGGGAGTGGGCCAGCTCGGACCAGAACATGCCCCGGGACCAGGTGTCCTCGGGGAACAGGTCCTTCTCCAGCTCCAGGACCGGGTCGATGTCCCACCAGCGCATCTCGCGCAGTTGTACGGTCACTTCGGGGTGACCACCTTGTAGTTCTTGGGGACCTGGGCGTCCGGGCGGCGCAGGTACAGCGGGCGGGGGGCCGGAAGTTCCTCGCCGGCGGCCAGCCTCCCGGCCGCGAGCGAGGCGAGGGCGGCGGCGGAGACGTGCTCGGGCTCGTGGGCGCTCGGGAACGTGTCCGGGTAGAGCAGTGCGCCGGCGCCGACCGCCGGGAGACCCGAGACCTGCTCGGCGATGTCGGCCGGCCGGTCCACGGCCGGGTCGGTCAGCCGGGTCCGGGAGTCGGCGTACTTCGCCCAGTAGACCTCCTTGCGCCGGGCGTCGGTCGCCACGACGAAGGGGCCCTTCTCGATGTCGGCGGCGTAGGCGAGGCCGTCCAGCGTGCACACGCCGTGCACCGGGACGCCGAGGGCGAGGCCGAAGGTGTCCGCGGTCATCAGGCCGACGCGCAGACCGGTGTAGGGGCCGGGCCCGATGCCGACGACGACGCCGGTGACGGCGTCCAGCTTGAGCCCGGCCTCGGCGAGCACACGGTCGACGGCCGGCAGCAGCAGTTCACCGTGCCGGCGCGCGTCCACCTGACTCGACGAGGCGATGACGTCCGTGCCGTCGTGCAGCGCGACGGTGACGGCGGGTGTGGCGGTATCCAGAGCGAGCAAGAGCACGCAAACAGCCTACGGCGCCCACGGCTCACGCATGGCCGTCCGGGTCGAACGGTCACCCGGTGCTACGGTCTGTACGAAGTACGACATATGACCCGAGGCGGAGGTGGGCGCACGTGGCACGGACCAGTTCGGGGATCGTGGCCGCCCTCACCGCGGCAGCCCTCGGAACCGTCGGCTTCCTCGCCTACCAGGCCCACGCGACCGCACCGGCGAGCCTGGGCGTCAGGCCCGCGGCGGGCGCACCGCCCCTGACGGCCGCCGGCAAGTCGCCCCGCGACCGCGGCAACCCGGCCGCCCTGCCGCGCGGTTCCGGCCTGGGTGAACGGGTCGTGTACGCGCTGGACGACGACCGGGTCTGGCTGGTCGGCGAGACGAACCGGGTGCAGCGCACGTTCAGGGTGAACCCGGGCAGCATCGACCCGCCGGCCGGCACGTACTGGGTCACGTCCCGTTCGAGCGCGGTCACCGGCTCCGACGGCGTCCCCGTCGAGCATGTCGTGCGGTTCACCAGCGTGGACGGGCTGGCGATCGGGTTCAGCGCGGCGATCGGCAGCGGCGGACCGCAGCCGGCGGCGGAGCCGAACGCGAGGACCGGCGGGATTCGGGAGACGCGGGCCGACGGTGACGCGATGTGGGACTTCGCGACCATCGGGGTGCGGGTCGTGGTGATCCGCTAGGCGCAGTGGCGGGTCGTGTCGTCGCGCGGGTGCGGCGCCGTTGTGGCTTGTCGCGCCCGCGCGGCCCGAGCCGCTTGTTCAACAGGACCCAGGGCCCCCTTGGGGCGCGCTTCCGGGGCCCGGGGCGGCAGGGAGACCTCTTGTGCCGCAGCGCATGACGCCAGCAGGTCGCGCATGGACACCCCTGCGACCGTGGTGGGCCCGGGTTCGGGCATGGGCGCCTCCTGACGTGCGGGGGCAGATGTAGTTAGGCACACCTAACTACAGGCTGGATACCATGTGACCACGCCGGGGACGTCCCGCGCAATATGTTGCCGACGGCTTGTCGGAATCCGGGCACCTCAGGCCGTGAGCGTCTCCAGGCCGGCGTCGGCCCAGCGCTCCCCCAGCCCGGTCAGCGTCACATGCCGCACCTCGTCGGTCGTGTCACCGACGGCGCGGTGGATGACGACCTGGAGGCGGTCCTCGGTCAGCTCCTCCACCTTGCCCTCGCCCCACTCCACGACGATCACCGAGGCGGGCAGCGAGACGTCGAGGTCCAGGTCCTCCATCTCGTCCAGGCCGCCGCCGAGCCGGTAGGCGTCGACGTGGACGAGGGGCGGGCCGCCGCCGAGGGAGGGGTGCACCCGGGCGATCACGAAGGTCGGTGAGGTGACCGCGCCGCGCACGCCGAGGCCCTCGCCGAGCCCGCGGGTCAGCGTGGTCTTGCCCGCGCCCAGCTCGCCGCTGAGCATCACCAGGTCACCCGCGCGCAGCAGCTTGGCCAGTCGGCGGCCCAGCTCGCGCATCTGCTCGGGCGCGGTGATCGTCAGCCGGGTCTCAGCGGGGTTGTGCGGTGCTGCTGGTGCTTCCATAGCCAGTAACGGTAGCCCCTGCGGGCACCGCGCCCGCACGGGTGAGCAGGTCGGCGAGGCGGTCGGTGACCACTTCCGGGTGCTCCAGCATCACCAGGTGCCCGGCGTCCGGGACGAGGACCAGCTCGGCGTCGGGCAGCAGGTCAGCGATGGCCTCGCTGTGCTCGCTGGGCGTGACCAGGTCCTGGACGCCGGCCAGCACGAGCACCGGCATGTGCCGGAAGCAGGCGAGCGCCTCGGTCTTGTCGTGGTCGGTGAAGGCCGGGTAGAACTCGGCGACCACGTCGATCGGGGTGGACTCGATCATCCGCTCCGCGAACCTCTCGACGGCCGGGTCCACGTCCCGTCCGGCGAACGAGTACCGCTTGATGATCCCGGCGAACAGGTCGGCGGTGGCCCGGCGCCCCTTCTCCACCAGCTCCGCCTGCTGCCCGAGCGCCTTCAGCACTCCGGGCAGGATCCGGCGCACCGCGTTGACGCCGGCGAGGGGCAGCCCGAAGTTGACCTCGCCGAGCCGCCCGGACGACGTGCCGACGAAGGCGGTGGCGACGACCCGGTCCCGGATCAGCTCGGGGTACTGGGCGGCGAGGGCCATCATGGTCATGCCGCCCATCGAGTGGCCGACCAGCACGATCGGCCCCTCCGGTACGGCGGCGTCGAGGACGGCCTTCAGATCGCGGCCGAGCTGGTCGATGGTGACCGGCACCCGGTCCCGGGTCTGGGCCGCGCCCCGCCCGGACCGGCCGTGGCTGCGCTGGTCCCAGTGCACGGTCCGTACGACCCCGCGCAGGGCCGCCCGCTGGAAGTGCCAGGAGTCCTGGCTGAGGCAGTAGCCGTGGCAGAAGACCACGGTCACGGGCGCGGGGGCCTTGCGGCCGAAGAGGCGGCGCCGGCGCGGGGAGACGTTCGGCCCGGGGTCGGGCTCGGCCTCGTCGACCTCGTAGTACAGCTCGGTGCCGTCGTCGGCGTGCGCCTTGCCGGGGGTGCCGCGCAGGGTGCCGTAGGGGCCCGCGGAGTCCAGCGCCAGCCGGGCCTTCCTGCGCATGCCGCGGCCCACCGTCATCCGCTCGATGGCGACGCCGGCCGCCGCGCCCGCGGCGAGCACGCCTATCGCGGCACCGGCGATGCCGGTCGCCCTGCGCCAGCTCCCGGCCGCCCCCGCGGCGGAGGCGGCGGCCGCCGAGGCGACGACGTCCGCCACGGCCTCCGCACTGCTCTCGCTCACGTACCGCTCCTCTTCGCCGTACTGCAGTTCGCCTGGGTGGGTGAAACGAATGAAACCTGTGGTGCTGGTGTGATGCCGGATTGCTGTTGTTGCCGCTGTGACCGAGCCCTTGGGGACGGGTTACCCGAGTTCTTCCCCGTTCACATAGACGCGGGGAACGCGGGTTCCGATGCGTGTGACGATTTCGTACGCGATCGTGCCGCAGGCCTGCGCCCAGTCCTCGGCGGTGGGCTCACCGCGGTCGCCGGGCCCGAACAGGACCGCCTCCGCGCCCGCCTCCGGCTCGTCCCCGCCGAGGTCCACCACGAACTGGTCCATGGCGACCCGGCCGGCGACCGTCCGCCACTTGCCGTCGACCAGCACCGGACCGGTGCCGGAGGCGTGCCGTGGGATGCCGTCCGCGTAGCCCACCGGCACCAGGCCGAGGGTGGTCTCGCCGGGGGTGACGTAGTGGTGGCCGTAGCTGATGCCATGGCCGCCGGGCACGTGCTTGACCAGGGCCAGCGAGGCGCTGAGCGTCATGACCGGACGCAGCCCGAAGTCGGCGGGGGCGCCCAGCTCCGGGCTGGGCGAGATGCCGTACATGGCGATGCCCGTGCGGACCAGGTCGAAGTGGGTCTCGGGCAGGGTGAGCGTGGCGGGCGAGTTGGCGATGTGCCGCACCTCGGGCCGCACGCCCTGCTCCTCGGCGTACGCCAGCATCTCCCGGAAGCGGTCCAGTTGGGCGGCGACGGACGGATGGCCCGGCTCGTCGGCGCAGGCGAAGTGCGACCACAGCCCGGTGACGCGGACCAGCCCCTCGGCCTCGGCGCGCAGGGCCTCGGCGACCAGCTCGGGCCAGTCGGCCGGCTGGCAGCCGTTGCGGCCGAGCCCGGTGTCGGCCTTGAGCTGCACGCGCGCGGTGCGTCCGGCCTCGCGGGCAGCCGCCACGACCTCCCGCAGCGCCCACATGCCGCTCAGGGACACGTCGATGCCGGCCTCGACCGCCTGCCGCCAGGGTCCGCCCGGCACCCACAGCCAGCACAGGATCCGGCCCGGCAGCCCGGCCGCGCGCAGCGCGAGGGCCTCCTCGGGCGTGGCCGTGCCGAGCCAGCTCGCGCCCGCCGCGAGGGCCGCGCGGGCACACGGCAGCGCCCCGTGGCCGTAGCCGTCGGACTTGACGACGGCCATCAGGGCCGCGTCCCTCGCCCGGGCGCGCAGGGCACGCACATTGGCCCGCAGGGCGCCCAGGTCGATCTCGGCGCGGGCGCGCAGGGGGGCGGTCGGCACAGTCGCAGTCTCACTCATCGCGCCCCCAGTCTCTCAGAGGGCCGTACGGGCACCGGCGTGCAGTGTCAGGTACCCGGCCGCCGCCCCCATACGTAGACGTGGTCGCCCTTCTTCAGCACGCCCCACAGCTTGCGCGCGTCGCCGAGCTTCAGATTGACGCAGCCCCAGGAGCCGACGGTGGTGTAGATGCTGCCGTAGACGGCGTGGAAGGCCTCGCCGCCGTCGAAGAACTGGGCGTACGGCATGGGCTCGTTGTACAGGGTCGACACGTGGTTCTTGTGCCGCCAGTAGACGGTGTGCCAGCCCTTGCGGGTGACGTGTCCCTTGCGTCCGCTGCGCATCGGCACCGGTCCGAACACCACCTTGGAGCCCTTCTGCACCCAGGTGAGCTGCCGGTTCAGATCGACGCAGGCGACCTTGTACGACCGGACGGGGCACTTCCTGGCGGCGTTGGGGTTCTTCTTCGCCGAGATGAGCATCATGGTCGACCAGGTGACGGGCCCGGCGAACCCGATGGCCGGCTTGATCCCGTGCTTGGTCTGGAAGGCGCGGACGGCCCTGCAGTCGGCGGCGGACTGCTTGCCGTCCGCCTTCCGCTTCAGCCACCGCTCCACCTGCCGCTGGTAGGGCCCGGCCTGCCTGCTGCACGTCACCTTGTCGACGGCGTCGGCGAGCGGCACGTACTCGATGAGGTCGTACGTCCCCGGCGCCGCGTCCTTGGGCTCGACGGCGTCCTCCGCCGCGGTCGGCGTGTACACCTTGGGCGGCAGCGCCTGGTCGGGCGTGTCGATCTGCCACGGCTGAGCGGGCCCGGGGGCGACGCCCGGGACCAGCTCGGGGGCGGGAGCCGGGGCGGGGGGTGCGGGTTTAACGGCCGAGCGGACGGCCGCAGCGGCTTCGGCGGTTCCGGCCGCCGGGAGTGCCGTGGCGATGGCGAGCAGCGCCGCGACACCCCGGGACGCGATTCGTCTGCTGATCATGCGATCAGCCAAACGCGCGGCCCTCGCGGATCGGGGATGCCGCGCGGCGGGGTCACCCGAGGAGTGCACCCGGGTACACCCGGTTCGGTATCCGGGTGCAGTCCGCGCCGGCGGCCCCGGCCGGGGCCCGTCCGACGGCGGCCTTCCCGGCGGCGGGCGCGCTCCGGGCCGTACAGCCGGCGGCCGGGGTTCCGGGCGAGGTGGTGCGGCTCACCCGGTTCGGCCCGCCGCCCCGTTCCTCGTCACCACGGCCGGCGGGCAGCCGCGGCCCGGTCAGCCCCGGACGTCCCGCCACGCCTCCGGGATCCGCGCCGCCACGTCATGCGCCCCCACCGGCGCCCCGTCCGAGGCGAACCGCCCGGCCAGCCCGTGCAGATACGCCGCCGCACTCCCCGCGTCCACCGCCGACAACCCGGCCGCCAGCAACGACCCGGCCAGCCCTGACAACACGTCACCGCTGCCCGCCGTAGCGAGCCACGAGGTCCCCGTGGCGTTCACCCGCACCGCCCCTCCCCCCGAGTCGGCCACCAGCGTCGTCGAACCCTTCAGCAGCACGGTCGCCCGGTACACCACCGCCAGCTCGCGCACCGCGGCCAGCCGAGCCCCCTCGACCTCCTCCCGCCGCACCCCCAGCAGCGCGGCGGCCTCTCCCGCGTGCGGGGTCATCAGGGTCGGCGCCGTACGCCCGCGCACCGTGTCCCGCTCGGCCAGCCGCAGCCCGTCCGCGTCGACCAGGACCGGCACGTCCGCGCCCAGCACCTCGGCCACGGTCGCCGCGTCGTCGCCCGCCCCCGGCCCGACCACCCAGGCCTGCACCCGCCCGGCCCTGGCCGGCCCGGCGTCGGACACCAGGGTCTCCGGGAAGCGTGCGATGACCGCGTCGGCCGCGGGCCCGACGTACCGTACGGCGCCCGCCCCGCCCCGCAGCGCCCCGGACACGGCGAGCACGGCGGCCCCCGGATACCGCGCGGACCCGGCGGCGATGCCCACGACCCCCCGCCGGTACTTGTCGCTCTCCGCGGCGGGCACCGGCAGCAGCCGCGCGACCTCGGCGTGCTGCAGGGCCTCCAGGTCGGCCTCGCCCGGCAGTTCCAGCCCGATGCCGACGAGCCGTACGACGCCGGCGTACTCCCGCCCCGGATCGATCAGCAGGCCGGGTTTGCAGGTGCCGAAGGTGACGGTGAGGTCGGCCCGGATCGCGGCCCCCCGCACCTCCCCGGTGTCGGCCTCGACCCCGCTGGGCAGGTCCACGGCCACCACGGCGGCCCGGGACCGCTCCACCAGTCGGGCGAGCTTCTCGGCGTCGGGCCGCAGCCCGCCCTTGCCGCCGATCCCCACGATCCCGTCGACGACCAGATCCGCCCGCTCGATCGGCTCGTCGACGGCATCGGAGGCGGCGACGGCTCCCCCGGCCCTGCGCAGCGCGGAGAGCCCCCCGGCGTGGGCCCGTTCGGGCGAGAGCAGTACGGCCGTCACCCCGGCTCCCCGCCGCGCCAGCCGTGCCCCCGCGTACAACGCGTCCCCGCCGTTGTCACCGCTGCCGACGAGCAGCACCACCCGGCTGCCGTACACCCGCCCGAGCAACTCGGCGCAGGCGGCGGCCAGCCCCGCGGCGGCCCGCTGCATCAGCGCACCCTCCGGCAGCCGTGCCATCAGTGCGCCTTCGGCCGCCCTTACCGTCTCCACGCTGTACGCAGTACGCATGGCACCGAGTCTGCCCCGGAACCGCGGCCGTCCACACCCGGGGCACTCAGCCCTCGGCGATCACCACGGCCGAGGCGACCCCCGCGTCATGGCTGAGCGACACATGCCAGGACCGCACGCCCAGTTCCGCGGCCCGCGCCGCCACGGTCCCCGTCACCCGCAGCCGGGGCTGCCCGCTGTCCTCGACGTACACCTCGGCGTCGGTCCAGTGCAGCCCGGGCGGCGCGCCGAGGGCCTTCGCCAGCGCCTCCTTGGCGGCGAACCGGACCGCGAGCGAGGCGATCCCGCGCCGCTCCCCGCTGGGCAGCAGCAACTCCCGCTCCACGAACAGCCGGTCGGCCAGGCCCGGGGTCCGCTCCAGCGAGGCACGGAACCGGTCGATCTCGGCGACGTCGATCCCCACTCCGATGATGCTCATGCCCGGCAGCCTACGATCGCCGGCCCCGCCACACCCGCCCACCTGCCGAAATCCCCTGCCGAGCCGCGCATCCGCCGTCTACGCTGCGCCCCATGACGTCCCAGCCCTACCTCTTCGACCTGTTCTCGCTGGACGGCCGTGTCGCCGTGGTGACCGGAGGCAGTTCCGGCATCGGCCGGGCCATCGCCGGGGCGCTGGCACGGGCCGGCGCGAGCGTGGTGGTCGCGGCCCGGGGCAAGGAACAACTGCAGGAGACCGTGGGCGGGTTGACGGCCTCGGGCTGCCGGGCCGCCTGGGTCGCGGCCGACCTGAGCACCCGCGACGGCGTGCGCGTAGCGGCCGAGGAGGCGGCCGGCGTCTTCGGCGAGCCCGACATCCTCGTCAACTCGGCCGGGATCAACCTGCGGCCGCCGATGAGCGAGCTGGGCGAGGACGTGTGGGACACCACCATGGCCGTGAACCTTCAGGCGCCCTTCCTGCTGGGGCAGCGGTTCGGGCCCGGCATGGCGGAGCGTGGCTTCGGCCGGATCATCCACATCACCTCCCAGCAGGCCCACCGCGCCTTCGTGCAGAGCGGGGCGTACGGCGTCTCGAAGGGCGCCCTGGAGTCGCTGGCCCGCTCACAGGCCGAGGCCTGGTCGCCGTACGGCGTCACCGCCAACACCCTGGTGCCGGGGTTCGTGATGACACCGCTGAACGAGCGGCTGTCCTCCGACCCGGAGAAGGTGGCGGCGCTGGCCGCGCGCACGATGACCGGCCGCAACGGTCTCGCCGAGGACTTCGAAGGCGCGGCCGTCTTCCTCGCGAGCCGCGCCTCCGCCTATGTCACCGGCCAGTCGATCTTCGTGGACGGCGGCCTGTCGGTGCACTGAGCCATCGGTGCACCGGACCATCGGTGCACCGGGCCTCGGCCCTACTCCACCGTCACCGACTTCGCCAGGTTCCGCGGCTGGTCCACGTCGTTGCCCCGGGCGGTAGCCAACTCGCACGCGAAGACCTGCAGGGGGACGGTGGCGACCAGGGGCTGCAGCAGGGTCGGGGTGGCCGGGATGCGGATCAGGTGGTCGGCGTACGGGACCACCGCCTCGTCGCCCTCCTCCGCGATCACGATGGTGCGCGCCCCGCGGGCCCGGATCTCCTGGATGTTGGAGACGATCTTGTCGTGCAGGACCGAACGGCCGCGCGGGGAGGGGACGACCACGACCACCGGCACGTCCTCCTCGATCAGCGCGATCGGGCCGTGCTTCAGCTCGCCCGCCGCGAAACCCTCGGCGTGCATGTAGGCGAGTTCCTTGAGCTTGAGGGCGCCTTCGAGGGCCACCGGGTAGCCCACGTGCCGGCCCAGGAACAGCACCGTGTTCTTCGACGCCAGCGTCCGTGCCAGCGCCCGCACCGGCTCCATGGTCTCCAGGACCCTCTCGACGTCCTCCGAGATCCGGGAGAGGTCCTTGATCACCGCCTGGATCTCGTCACCCCACTTGGTGCCGCGTACCTGGCCCAGGTACAGCGCGACCAGATAGCAGGCCACCAGCTGGGTCAGGAACGCCTTGGTGGAGGCCACGGCGACCTCCGGCCCGGCGTGCGTGTACAGCACCGCGTCCGACTCGCGCGGGATCGTGGAGCCGTTGGTGTTGCAGATCGCCAGCACCTTGGAGCCCTGCTCGCGGGCGTGCCGCAGCGCCATCAGGGTGTCCATGGTCTCGCCGGACTGGGAGATGGCGATGACCAGGGAGCGGCCGTCCAGGATCGGATCCCGGTAGCGGAACTCGCTGGCCAGCTCCACCTCGCACGGGATCCGCGTCCAGTGCTCGATGGCGTACTTGGCGATCAGGCCGGCGTGGAAGGCCGTACCGCAGGCGACGATGACGACCTTGTCGACCTCGCGCAGCTCGGACGGGGTGATCCGCACCTCGTCCAGCGTCAGCGAGCCGGACGGGTCGATCCGGCCGAGGAGCGTATCGGCGACCGCCTTGGGCTGCTCGGCGATCTCCTTGAGCATGAAGTAGTCATACCCCCCCTTTTCGGCAGCGGAGGCGTCCCAGTCCACGTGGTAGGAGCGGACCTCGGCCGGGCGGCCGTCGAAGCCCGTGACCGTGACGCCGTCACGGCGCAGCTCCACCACTTGGTCCTGGCCCAGCTCGACCGCCGAGCGCGTGTGGGCGATGAACGCGGCGACGTCGGAGGCCAGGAACGCCTCACCCTCTCCAACGCCCACCACCAGCGGGGAGTTCCGCCGCGCGCCCACGACCACGTCCGGCTCGTCGGCGTGCACCGCGACCAGCGTGAACGCACCCTCCAACCGCCGGCACACCAGCCGCATCGCCTCCGCGAGGTCGGCGCAGGAGGAGAACTCCTCGGCCAGCAGGTGGGCGACCACCTCGGTGTCCGTCTCGGAGTTCAGCTCGTGGCCACGCTCGGCCAACTCGGCGCGCAGCACCGCGAAGTTCTCGATGATCCCGTTGTGGACGACGGCGACCCGGCCCGCGTTGTCCAGATGCGGATGGGCGTTGGCGTCCGTGGGCCCGCCGTGCGTGGCCCAGCGGGTGTGCCCGATGCCCGTCGAGCCCGTCGGCAGCGGCCGTTCGGCCAGCTCCTTCTCCAGGTTGACCAGCTTCCCGGCCTTCTTCGCCGCGGCCAGCCCACCGTCCGCCAGCACGGCGACACCGGCCGAGTCGTACCCCCGGTACTCCAGCCGCTTCAGCCCGGCCATCACGACATCGAGCGCCGACTGCGACCCTACGTATCCCACGATTCCGCACATGAGCCGCAGCCTACGACCCGTCCGGCGCCAAAAACCGCTTCCGTGTGCCCGAATTCGGAAATTACCACCGCCATACGAACAGCTCGCCGGGCCGCGGGCGTGACGGACCCCACCCGCCGCCCCGTTCAAACTCCGTTAACAATGGACTGTGATCTCACCGGTCTCCTCGATGCCCCGGAGCGCCCACCGGCACAGGCCGGAGGCGACTCCCTACGTCGACCTCACCCGCGCCGAGTGGAGCGCGCTGCGCGACAAGACGCCGCTGCCGCTCACCGCCGAGGAGGTGGAGAAGCTGCGCGGTCTGGGCGATGTGATCGACCTGGACGAGGTGCGCGACATCTACCTCCCGCTCTCCCGGCTTCTCAATCTGTACGTGGGGGCCACCGACGGTCTCCGAGGCGCCCTGAACACGTTCCTCGGGGAGCAGGGCTCCCAGTCCGGTACCCCGTTCGTGATAGGGGTCGCCGGCTCCGTGGCCTGCGGCAAGTCCACCGTCTCCCGGCTTCTTCAGGCCCTGCTGTCCCGCTGGCCCGAGCACCCGCGCGTCGAACTGGTCACCACCGACGGCTTCCTGCTGCCCACCAAGGAGCTTCAGGCCCGCGGCCTGATGTCGCGGAAAGGATTCCCCGAGTCCTACGACCGCCGGGCCCTCACCCGGTTCGTCGCCGACATCAAGGCGGGCAAGGACGAGGTCACGGCCCCCGTCTACTCCCACCTCATCTACGACATCGTCCCGGACCAGCGGCTCACGGTCCGCCGGCCCGACATCCTGATCGTCGAGGGACTGAACGTCCTGCAGCCCGCCCTCCCCGGCAAGGACGGCCGTACCAGGGTCGGACTCGCCGACTACTTCGACTTCAGCGTGTACGTCGACGCGAGCACCGAGGACATCGAGCGCTGGTACCTCAACCGCTTCAAGAAGCTGCGCCAGACCGCCTTCCAGAACCCGTCCTCGTACTTCCGCAAGTACACCCAGGTCTCCGAGGAGGAGGCCCTCGACTACGCCCGCACACTGTGGCGGACGATCAACAAGCCCAACCTGGTGGAGAACATCGCCCCCACCCGCGGCCGGGCCACCCTCATCCTGCGCAAGGGCCCGGACCACAAGGTGCAGCGGCTGAGGCTGCGCAAGCTGTAGCCCGGCCTGCCGGGCATCGTCCCGGCCGGAACTCTGACGCTGCTGGCCCAGAAGCGGCCGTGGGCCAGACAGCGCGGGCGTACGGCGAAGGCCGGCGGCCTCTAGAACCGCCTTTCGCAGTTCCCGTTGACGGTGTCGCCGGGGTCGGCGAACACCGTGTCGGTGCCATCGCCGCAGTTCACCGTGTCACCACCGGCGTTGTCCTGGACGCCGATCGTGTCGTTGCCGCCGTTGGTGGTCACGGTGTCGGTACCCGTACCGGCATCGACGGTGGTGTTGACGTGAACCGTGGAACCGTCGAAGGAGTCGTTCCCGTCGCCCAGCGCGACGGCGAGCCGGGTCACCGTGCCGACGAGGCCGCAGTCGGCGCTGTTGGCGGACACCCGGGTGCAGCCGGGACCGATCGCGATGCCTGTGCTGTCGGTGAGAATCAGATGGTTGGCGGAACTGACGGTGGCCGTGACGACGTTCGCCACGCCGGCGCGCGCCTGGAGCCCGGCGAGGCCGCCGAAGATGCGGAACGCCGTGGAGCCCGGTGTCTGGGCGGCGGCCGGGGTGGCGGCCGAGGCGACGAGAAGACCCGCCACCAGGACCGGACCGACCGCTCGCTTCATGGTGCTGCTCACGATCTTCATGATGTGCTTCTCTTTCGTCGAGGGGGGACGCCGCTGTCAGCGGCCTCGACGCCAGAGAAACAGTCAGTGACGGATCGTGCACTTTTTGCTACGCCTTGGGGATCACCCCAGGGCCGACTTCACCGCGTCGGCCAGTCGCCCGGCCACCGACCGCGCCTGGTCGATGTCGGCCGCCTCGACCATCACCCGCACCAGCGGCTCGGTACCGGACGGCCGCAGCAACACCCGCCCGGTCTCGCCGAGTTCCCGCTCGGCCTCGGTCACGGCGGCGGCGAGGTCCGCGGAGGTCCGCACCCGCGACCTGTCCACGTCCGGCACATTGATCAGCACCTGCGGCAACCGCTCCATCACGGCGGCCAGCTCGCGCAGGCTGCGCCCGGTCTCGGCGACCCGCGCCGCCAGCAGCAGCCCGGTCAGCGTGCCGTCACCGGTCGTCGCGTGATCGAGGATGATCACGTGCCCGGACTGCTCGCCCCCGAGGGCGTAGCCGTGCTCCTTCATC
This sequence comes from Streptomyces sp. NPDC037288, assembly GCF_055603265.1. Taxonomy (NCBI): domain Bacteria; kingdom Bacillati; phylum Actinomycetota; class Actinomycetes; order Kitasatosporales; family Streptomycetaceae; genus Streptomyces; species Streptomyces sp. NPDC037288. The sequence goes on along the minus strand of NZ_JBVJVY010000008.1, from coordinate 178,584 downwards.
TCCTCGAGCACATACCGGTCGCCCACGGCCGTCTGCACGAGCCGGATCCCGGCCCTCTGCATCGCGAGCTTGAAGCCCAGGTTGGACATCACCGTGGCGACCACCGTGTCGGACCGCAGCGCGGAACGCTCCTGCATCGCCAGCGCCAGCACGGCGAGGATCTGGTCGCCGTCGACCTCCTCGCCGGTGTGGTCCACGGCCAGGCACCGGTCGGCGTCGCCGTCGTGCGCGACACCGATGTCCGCGCGGTGTTCCAGGACCGCGGCCTTCAGCTTGTCGAGGTGGGTCGAGCCGCAGCCGTCGTTGATGTTGAGGCCGTCCGGCTCCGCACCGATCGTGACGATCTCGGCGCCCGCCCGGGAGAACGCCTCCGGCGAGACCCCCGAGGCCGCGCCGTGCGCTTCGTCCAGGACGATCTTCAGCCCGTCGAGCCGGTTGGGCAGCACCGACAGCAGATGGCCGACGTACTGCTCGAAACCCTCGTCGTACGAACGCACCCGTCCGACCCCGGCACCCGTCGGCCGCTGCCACGGCTCGCCGTGCCGGTGCGACTCGTACACCGCCTCGATCCGGTCCTCCAGCTCGTCGGCGAGTTTGTGGCCGCCGCGGGCGAAGAACTTGATGCCGTTGTCCGGCATGGCGTTGTGGCTGGCGGAGAGCATCACACCGAGGTCGGCGCCGAGCGCGCCGGTCAGGTACGCCACCGCGGGCGTCGGCAGCACACCGACGCACAGGACGTCCACGCCCGCGCTCGCGAGGCCCGCGACCACGGCCGCTTCCAGGAACTCCCCGGACGCCCGCGGGTCCCGTCCGACCACCGCCTTCGGCCGGTGGCCCTCGAAGGTGCCCGCCTCGGCCAGCACGTGCGCCGCCGCTACGGACAGGCCGAGCGCCATCTCGGCGGTCAGGTCCGCGTTGGCGACACCGCGCACGCCGTCCGTACCGAAGAGTCGTCCCACTTGTCCTCCTGAGGAAGCGTCCTTGCTGCCCTGAATGGTGGCAGACGCCGAGTCATCCGATCGCACCAGCCTTTGAACGTCTTGTGTCGTTATACGCCCTTGGCCGGGATAAACGAACGCCCCGACGGCACATGTGGCGTGCCGCCGGGGCGTTCGGAGTACGAGCAGGCAGCTGCTGATTAGCGCTTGCTGTACTGCGGAGCCTTGCGGGCCTTCTTCAGACCGGCCTTCTTCCGCTCGACCGCGCGGTCGTCGCGGCGCAGGAAGCCGGCCTTCTTCAGCGGACCGCGGTTGTTGTCGACGTCGGCCTCGTTCAGGGCGCGGGCGACACCGAGACGCAGCGCACCGGCCTGACCGGAGACACCGCCACCGGCGATGCGGGCGACGACGTCGTAACGGCCGTCCAGCTCGAGCACCTTGAAGGGCTCGTTGACTTCCTGCTGGTGCACCTTGTTCGGGAAGTAGTCCTCGAGGGTGCGACCGTTGATCTTCCACTTGCCGGTGCCCGGAACGATCCGGACACGGGCAATGGCGTTCTTGCGGCGACCCAGGCCGGCGGCCGGCTGGGGCTCGCCGAAGCGGGAGGCCAGGGACTCCGAGGTGTACTCGCCCTCGACGGGGACCTCGGACTCGGTGGTGTAGCTCTCGATGTCGATCTCTTCGATCGGCTGCTCGGCAGTGGTCTCGGCCACGATTCTCCTCAGATTCTCTTCAGTCTTAGGGGGTGGCCGGACTTACTGCGCGACCTGGGTGATCTCGAACGGCACCGGCTGCTGGGCAGCGTGCGGGTGCTGGTCACCCTTGTAGACCTTCAGCTTCGAGAGCATCTGACGGCCCAGAGTGTTCTTGGGGAGCATGCCCTTGACGGCCTTCTCGATGGCCTTCTCGGGGTTCTTGTCGAGCAGCTCGTCGTAACGGACGGAGCGCAGACCACCCGGGTAGCCGGAGTGGCGGTACGCCATCTTCTGGGTCCGCTTGTTGCCGGACAGGTGCACCTTGTCGGCGTTGATGATGATGACGAAGTCACCAGCGTCGACGTGCGGCGCGTAGATCGGCTTGTGCTTGCCCCTCAGAAGGGTCGCTGCGGTGGTGGCGAGACGGCCCAGGACAACGTCCTGAGCGTCGATGACGTGCCACTGGCGCGTCACATCGCCGGGCTTGGGGCTGTACGTACGCACGGTTCGTAGCCTTCGCTTCGAGTGAATGGTCCTGAACAGGTCACCGAAACGATCACGACAGCCTTGACCGCACCGCGGTGACGCAAACCGCGTGCTGGTCGCTGGTCATCGGCCCGGCGGACCGGTGTAAGGGCCCGTCCCGTGAGAATGAGCAAGCCAATACACAACGAAGAAGCAGGTTACCTGCAGGGCCCCGGACGGGTCAAAACGAGGCCCTTCCCCCTCATGTCGGCGGACAAACAAGGCATGCCGCCGCACGCGCTCCAGCATCTTGCGCACCCCGTCTAAGATGCGCCCCATGAGTTACGGGCAGGGGGGACCCCAGTCTCAGTGGGATCCCTGGAAACCGAATTCCCAGCAGCCCTGGAGCAGCGGAGGTGACGACGGCACTCCCGACTGGGCCGCGCTCGCGGAGGCCTCGGAGACCCGCAACAAGCGCCGCAAGCTGCTGTTCATAGGCGGCGGGGCACTCGCCACGGTCGCGATAGGCACCGTGGTCGCCATGGCCGTCGTCTCCGCGAACGGCGACGACGGACCGCAGGCCGGCCCCGGCCACCTGCCCGCCAGCGCCTCCCTGCCCAGCGGCTCGGCCACGCCGTCCTTCGCGCCCACCAGCGCCCCGCCGCCGCTGGACCCGAAGGACTTCATCGCCAGCGCCAAGAAGGACACCGCCCCGCTCAGCGCCGGCACGCTCTTCCCCGGCACCCAGCTGACCATGGGCGACACGGTGTACAAGAAGGGCGCCACGGCCGACACCACCACCTGCGCCTCAGCCGCCGGCGCCGACCTTCCGAAGATCCTCACCGCCAACGGCTGCACCCGCCTGATCCGCGTGACCTACAGCAAGGGCGGCATCGCGGCCACCGTCGGCGTCGCCGTCTTCGACGACCAGGCACAGGCCGCCCAGGTCAAGAAGCAGGCCAAGAAGAACGCCATGGTGCGCTCCCTGCCCGGCAAGGGCGTCAAGGACTTCTGCAACGCCGCGGTCTGCCTGACGACCACGAACGCCGCCGGGCGCTACGCCTACTTCACGACCGTCGGCTTCCTCGACGGCAAGAACGTGACCAAGAAGGACACGAAGATCTTCTCCGCCGGCAACGACCTGCAGCAGTTCACCTTCGACCAGATCTACCGCCGCGGCCAGGCCCAGGCGTCCGCGGCGGCGAACCGGTAGCTCAGCAGCACCCCGCCGACGGGAGCGAGCGCTTGTTCCGCGCCTCCCTGCTGCGCGCGGCCAGCAGCTCGTCGGCGGGGTAGCCCACCTCCTCCAGGGTCAGCCCGTGCGGTCGTACGACATGCACGGCGGAGTCCCGCACGCCCGCGGCCAGCACCTTCCCGGGCCACTCCGGCCCGCGGTGCCCGTCCCCGACGAACAGCAGCGCGCCGATCAGCGAGCGCACCATGTTGTGGCAGAACGCGTCGGCGCGCACGGTGGCGGTGATGATCCCGTCGGCGCCCTTTTCGAGGCTCAGCTCCTGAAGGGTGCGAATCGTGGTCGCCCCTTCCCTCTTCTTGCAGTACGCGGCGAAGTCGTGCTCGCCGAGCAGATGCCGGGCGGCCTCGTTCATGGCGTCGACGTCGAGCGGCCAGTCGTGCCAGAGGACGTGGCCCCGCAGGAGGGGGTCCACTCCCCCGGGATTGTCGGTGACCCGGTACGCGTACCGGCGCCAGACGGCGGAGAACCGGGCGTTGAAGCCGCTGGGCGCCGGCCTGAGGGCCCACACCCGCACGTCCTTCGGCAACCGCCCGGCGAGCCGCTTGAGCAGCTTCTGGTTGTGCTCCCGCCAGACCCCCTCGGGCAGGTCCACGTGCGCCACCTGCCCGCGCGCGTGCACCCCGGCGTCGGTCCGCCCGGCGACGGTCAGCTCGTACGTCTCCCGGGACCGCGTCACCGTGCGCAGGGCGTCCTCGATCTCGCCCTGCACGGTCCGCTTGCCGCCGGCCTGCTTGGCCCAGCCGTGGAAGTCGCTGCCGTCGTAGGAGATGTCGAGGCGGACACGGACGTACCCGGGCTGTACTTCATCACTCACGTGGAAATCCTCTCAGGGCAGTGCCTCGTGAAAGAACGCGAAAGCGGGCCCGCCCGGAAAGGGCGGACCCGCTCAGCGCGAGGTGTTGCCTCAGGCGTCCTTCGACTCCTCGGCAGCGGCCTCCTCGGCCGGAGCCTCGGTGGTCTCGGCCTTGGCCTCGTCGGCCTCCTTGACCGCACGCTTGGTGGCGGCCTCGGCCTCACCCACGGCCTTCTGCTGCACCGTCAGCGCCTCGACCAGCTCGATGACGGCCATGGGCGCGTTGTCGCCCCGGCGGTTACCGATCTTGGTGATGCGGGTGTAGCCACCCGGACGGTTCTCGTACCGCGGGCCGATCTCGGTGAAGAGCGTGTGGACGACGCCCTTGTCCGTGATGACCTGGAGCACCTGACGGCGGTTGTGAAGGTCGCCCTTCTTCGCCTTGGTGATCAGACGCTCGGCGTACGGGCGCAGGCGGCGGGCCTTCGCCTCGGTGGTGGTGATACGGCCGTGCTCGAAGAGGCTCTTCGCGAGGTTCGCGAGGAGCAGCTTCTCGTGCGCGGCGCTGCCGCCCAGACGGGCACCCTTGGTGGGCTTCGGCATTGTTCTTCTCCTGTGTGTCTGCCCCGGCCGTATCAGGTACCGGGGTCAGTATCCGAGCAGGCGGTCGCCTGTCGGAGACCCCGCGCCCGAAGGGGCGCGGGGAACTGCGCGGCCAGCCACAGCGGGCCGGCAGCCGAAAACGGACCGGTGGGCCCGAGCTCTTAGTACTGCTCGGTCTCCACAAAGCCCGCGTCCGCGTCGTCGTCGGCGCCGAAGGCGTCGGCGGCGGCGGTCGGGTCGAATCCGGGCGGGCTGTCCTTCAGGGCCAGGCCCATGCCGGCCAGCTTCGCCTTGACCTCGTCGATGGACTTCGCACCGAAGTTGCGAATGTCGAGGAGGTCGGCCTCGGAGCGGGCGACGAGCTCACCCACGGAGTGGATGCCCTCACGCTTGAGGCAGTTGTAGGAGCGGACCGTGAGCTCCAGCTCCTCGATCGGCAGCGCCAAGTCGGCGGCAAGGGCGGCGTCCGTGGGGGACGGGCCCATGTCGATGCCCTCGGCGTCGATGTTCAGCTCGCGGGCGAGACCGAACAGCTCGACCAGGGTCTTGCCGGCGGAGGCCATGGCGTCACGCGGACGCATCGCCTGCTTGGTCTCGACGTCGACGATCAGCTTGTCGAAGTCGGTGCGCTGCTCGACACGCGTGGCCTCGACCTTGTACGTGACCTTCAGCACCGGCGAGTAGATGGAGTCGACCGGGATACGGCCGATCTCCTGGCCCACCTGCTTGTTCTGCACGGCGGAGACGTAACCGCGGCCGCGCTCGACCGTCAGCTCCATCTCCAGCTTGCCCTTGCCGTTGAGCGTGGCGAGGACGAGGTCGGGGTTGTGCACCTCGACACCGGCCGGGGGCGCGATGTCGGCGGCGGTGACCAGACCCGGGCCCTGCTTGCGCAGGTACATCACGACCGGCTCGTCGTGCTCCGAGGAGACGACCAGCTGCTTGATGTTGAGGATCAGGTCGGTGACGTCCTCCTTGACGCCCGGCACGGTGGTGAACTCGTGCAGCACGCCGTCGATCCGGATGCTGGTGACAGCAGCGCCGGGGATCGAGGACAGGAGGGTACGGCGGAGGGAGTTGCCGAGGGTGTAACCGAAGCCCGGCTCCAGCGGCTCGATCACGAACCGGGAGCGGAACTCGTCGACGACCTCTTCGGTCAACGAGGGACGCTGAGCGATCAGCATGTGTGGATCAGATCCTTCATTCGTGGACGCCCGCTATTTGACGCCCGACGGAAACCGCGCCCGTGAAAAGCGCGGGTACTGCAAGGGTACGGGCGATACGGCCCTTTTACGGAGCCGTACCGCCCGAAAAGCCCTGAAGCAGCCGTGCGTCAGACGCGGCGGCGCTTCGGCGGGCGGCAGCCGTTGTGCGGGGTCGGGGTGACGTCCTGGATGGAGCCGACCTCGAGGCCCGTGGCCTGCAGGGAGCGGATCGCGGTCTCACGACCGGAACCCGGGCCCTTGACGAACACGTCGACCTTGCGCATGCCGTGCTCCTGGGCGCGGCGGGCAGCCGACTCGGCGGCCATCTGCGCGGCGAACGGCGTGGACTTCCGGGAGCCCTTGAAGCCGACGTGGCCGGCGGAGGCCCAGGAGATCACGTTGCCGGACGGGTCCGTGATCGAGACGATCGTGTTGTTGAACGTGCTCTTGATGTGCGCGTGGCCGTGAGCGACGTTCTTCTTTTCCTTGCGGCGCACCTTCTTGGCAGCGCCCTGACGTCCCTTGGGGGGCATCTACTAACTCCTACGGGAGGTGGTCGGTCCTACAGCGAAGACCGTGGACAGGTGTCCGCTGCGGACTACTTCTTGCCCGGCTTCTTCTTGCCGGCGATGGCGCGACGCGGGCCCTTGCGGGTACGGGCGTTGGTGCTGGTGCGCTGACCGCGGACGGGCAGACCGCGACGGTGACGCAGACCCTGGTAGCAGCCGATCTCGACCTTGCGGCGGATGTCGGCCTGGATCTCGCGACGGAGGTCACCCTCGGTCTTGATGTTGTTGTCGACGTACTCGCGGATCGCGACCAGCTGCTCTTCGGTCAGGTCACGAACACGGGTGTTCGGGTCGACGCCGGTCGCAGCCAGCGTCTCCTTCGAGAGGGTCCGGCCGATGCCGAACACGTAGGTGAGGGCGACCTCCACGCGCTTTTCGCGCGGGATGTCAACACCGGAAACGCGTGCCATTCAATGGCTCCTGGTGATCTTTCGGAGGTCTTCCGCAGAACCGGCTCCCGGCCGCCGTACGAGGTACGAACCGGGTCCCCGGCCTCCGACCGGGGGTGTCAAGCCGCTCGCGACGGCTTGGGTCCTGCGTATGAACAAATTCAGCTCGCGTCGCGCGAATCCCTGCGATAGAGGTGCAGAGGGTTACGGTCGTGCGTCAGCCCTGGCGCTGCTTGTGGCGCGGGTTCTCGCAGATGACCATGACCCGACCGTGACGGCGGATCACCCTGCACTTGTCGCAGATCTTCTTGACGCTCGGCTTGACCTTCATGGGATTGAGGTTCTCCGGGTCAGTGCCACCACCCCGCCGAGACGGGATGCGGGCAAGATCTACTTGTACCGGTAGACGATCCGGCCACGCGTCAGGTCGTACGGAGACAGCTCCACCACGACCCGGTCGTCAGGGAGGATGCGGATGTAGTGCATACGCATCTTGCCGCTGATGTGTGCCAGGACCTGGTGGCCGTTCTGGAGCTCGACCTTGAACATGGCGTTCGGCAGAGACTCGACGACAGTGCCCTCGATCTCGATGGCACCTTGCTTCTTGGCCACGCTTCGCCCTTCGAATCGACTACCTTGATCGACTCCCGTCGCAGTCTCAGGTTTTCAGGCATGAGGGTGCACGAGAGCCGACGAGTCAGTCTACGTCGCTGTTCCCGGAAAGGCGAATCGAGGAAGTCTGCCCCACGGGGGAGATCGTCATGCGAGCGGGTCGGGAGCCGCCGTGATGCCGTACTCGGCCAGCTTCGCCCTGCCGCCGTCAGGAGCGGTGAGCACCAGCGGGCCCTCCGCCGTCAGAGCCACCGAGTGCTCCCAGTGGGACGACCACGTGCCGTCCGTCGTGATGACCGTCCAGTCGTCCGACAGGACCTCCGTGCGCGGAGTGCCGAGGGACACCATCGGCTCGATCGCGAGGCAGAAGCCGGGGACCAGCCTGGGCCCCTTGCCGCGGCGCCGGTCGACGTAGTTCAGCAGGTGCGGGTCCATGTGCATCTCGGTGCCGATGCCGTGGCCGCCGTAGTCCTCGATGATCCCGTACTTGCCGCCGCCCGGCTTGGGCTGGCGGCGGATGTAGGTCTCGATGGCCCGCGAGACGTCGACCAGGCGGTTGCCCTGCTTCATGGCCGCGATGCCGGCCCACATCGACTCCTCGGTCACCCGGGACAGCTCGACCAGCTCCGGGGAGTGACCGGAGCCCACGAAGGCCGTGTAGGCGGCGTCGCCGTGCCAGCCGTCGATGATCGCGCCGCAGTCGATGGAGATGATGTCGCCGTCCTTGAGGACGACGTCGTCGGAGGGGATGCCGTGGACGACCACCTCGTTCACGGAGGTGCAGATGGTCGCCGGGAAGCCGCCGTAGCCCAGGAAGTTCGACTTGGCGCCGTGCTCGGCGAGGACCTTGCGGGCGACCTCGTCCAGGTCCCTCGTGGAGGCGCCGGGCACCGCGGCCTCACGGGTGGCCGCGTGGATGGCGGCTACGACCAGGCCCGCCGCACGCATCTTCGCGATCTGCTCGGGCGTCTTGATCTGCACCATGGGGCCTGCGCTCTCCCTCACTCACATCGACTGGGTTACGTACACAACAGTACGGCCGCGGCACCCGGTGAGGGGCACCGCGGCCGGAAGGACCGCGATCTACTTGTTCTCGGCCTTCTCGCGCTTGAGTGCCCCCAGCGCCCGCTGCGTGATCTCGTCCACCGGGCCCAGGGAGGAGATCGTCACGACCAGGCCCTGCGCCTTGTAGTAGTCGATGATCGGCTCGGTCTGCGTGTGGTAGACCTCCAGCCGCTTGCGGACCGTGTCCTCGGAGTCGTCGTCGCGCTGGTACAGCTCGCCGCCGCAGACGTCGCAGACGCCTTCCTTCTTCGGCTGGCTGTAGGTCACGTGGAAGACGTGCGAGGAGTCGTTACGGCAGATGCGGCGGCCGGCGATGCGCTTGACGACCTCCTCCTCCGGGACCTCCAGGTCCAGGACCGCGTCCAGCGTGATGTCCTCGGTGCGCAGCAGCTCGTCCAGCGCCTCGGCCTGGGAGACGTTCCGCGGGAAGCCGTCGAGCAGGAAGCCGCCCTCGGCGTCCGGCTGCTCCATCCGGTCCTTGGCCATCGCGATGGTGACCTCATCGGGAACGAGGTTGCCGGCGTCCATGTAGGACTTCGCGAGCTTGCCCAGCTCGGTCTGCTGGCTGATGTTGGCCCGGAACAGGTCACCCGTGGAGATGTGCGGGATCGCCAGCTTCTCTGCGAGCCGGACGGCTTGCGTTCCCTTACCGGCACCCGGCGGCCCGACGAGGACGATACGCATCAGCGGAGGAACCCTTCGTAATTGCGCTGCTGGAGCTGGCTCTCGATCTGCTTCACCGTCTCGAGGCCGACACCCACGATGATCAGGATGCTGGTCCCGCCGAAGGGGAAGTTCTGGCTTGCACCGAAGCCGACCAACGCCATTGTCGGTACGAGAGCGATCAGACCCAGATACAGCGAACCCGGCCAGGTGATCCGGTTGAGCACATAGCTGAGGTACTCAGCGGTCGGTCGGCCAGCCCGGATGCCCGGGATGAAGCCACCATACTTCTTCATGTTGTCGGCGACTTCCTCGGGGTTGAAGGAGATCGCCACGTAGAAGAACGCGAAGAAAACGATGAGCAAGAAGTACAGAGTGATGTAAATCGGGTGGTCGCCCTTGGTCAGGTTCTGCTGGATCCAGTCCTTCCAGCCCGACCTGCCCCCCGCGAACTGCGCCACGAGTGCCGGAATGTAGAGCAGCGACGAGGCGAAGATGACGGGAATCACACCCGCCTGGTTCACCTTGAGCGGGATGTAGGTGGACGTACCACCGTAGGAACGACGGCCGATCATGCGCTTGGCGTACTGGACCGGGATGCGGCGCTGGGCCTGCTCGACGAAGACGACCAGACCGACCATGACCAGGCCGACCAGGATCACGGTGCCGAACTCGATCCAGCCGCCGGCCAGGGTGCCCTGCTTCTTGATCGCCCACAGCGCGGACGGGAAGGTCGCGGCGATCGAGATGAACATCAGGATCGACATGCCGTTGCCGATGCCGCGGTCGGTGATCAGCTCACCGAGCCACATCACGACGGCCGTGCCGGCGGTCATGCAGATGACCATGGTGATCGTCGTGAAGATCGCCTGGTCGGGGACGATGCTCGACGCGACCGAGCAGCCGTTGAAGAGGGCGCCGCTGCGGGCGGTGGCGACCAGGCCGGTGCCCTGCAGGATGGCGAGCGCAACGGTGAGATAGCGGGTGTACTGCGTGATCTTCGCCGTGCCGGCCTGGCCCTCCTTCTTGAGGGCTTCCAGGCGCGGGATGACCACGGTCAGCAGCTGGAGAATGATGCTGGCCGTGATGTACGGCATGATGCCGAGCGCGAAGACCGTGATCTGCAGCAGCGCACCGCCGCTGAACATGTTCACGAGGCCGAACAGGCCCTGGTTGCCCTGGGCCTCGGTCACACACCGCTGGACGGCCTGGTAGTTGACGCCGGGGATCGGAATGTGGGTACCGACCCGGTAGACCACGATGATGGCCAGCGTGAAGAGCAGCTTCTTGCGCAGGTCGGGCGTCCTGAACGCCCGGGCGAACGCGGTGAGCACGGTGCCTCCTGCGACCCCCGCGCAACTGCGTCAAGGGTGACGGTCTTGAGGTTCGACGGATACAGACGAATAGCTAACGGTCAACTGCCGCTCAGGGTGCCCCATGGGAGGCACCCGGTGAAAGTAGGCAGTGCTGGCCACCTTACCGGCGAGAGCCCCGCCCTAGGAACGACCGACCGGGGATACCCCTTTTGTGGGGTATCCCCGGTCGGGATCGTTCACGTCATCGAGTGGACCTGAGGGACTCAGACCAGCTCGGTGACCGTACCGCCGGCGGCGGTGATCTTCTCCTTGGCGGAGCCGGAGACGGCGTCGACCGTCACCTGCAGCGCCACGGAGATCTCGCCCTGGCCGAGGACCTTGACGAGGCTGTTCTTGCGAACGGCACCCTTGGCCACCAGGCCCTCGACGGTGACCTCGCCACCCTCGGGGTACAGCGCGGCCAGCTTGTCGAGGTTCACGACCTGGTACTCGGTCTTGAACGGGTTCTTGAAGCCCTTCAGCTTCGGGAGGCGCATGTGGAGCGGCATCTGGCCACCCTCGAAGCGCTCCGGAACCTGGTAGCGGGCCTTGGTGCCCTTGGTACCACGACCGGCCGTCTTACCCTTCGACGCCTCACCACGACCCACACGGGTCTTGGCGGTCTTGGCGCCCGGGGCGGGACGGAGGTTGTGGATCTTCAGCGGGTTCTGCTCCGCCATGATCAGTCGACCTCCTCGACCGTCACGAGGTGGCGGACGGTGTGCACCATGCCGCGGAACTCGGGGCGGTCCTCCTTGACGACCTGCGTGTTGATGCCCTTGAGACCAAGGGAGCGCAGGGTGTCACGGTGGTTCTGCTTGCTGCCGATGTAGGACTTGACCTGCGTGATCTTGAGCTGCGCCATGATTACGCACCCGCCCCGGCACGCGCACGCAGCAGAGCCGCGGGAGCGACGTCCTCGAGGGGCAGACCACGGCGGGCCGCGATCTCCTCGGGACGCTGCAGACCCTTCAGGGCCTCCACGGTCGCGTGCACGATGTTGATCGCGTTGTCGGAGCCGAGCGACTTCGACAGCACGTCGTGGATACCGGCGCACTCGAGCACGGCACGCACCGGACCACCGGCGATAACACCGGTACCCGGGGACGCGGGCTTGAGCAGCACGACGCCGGCAGCCTTCTCACCCTGGATCGGGTGCGGGATGGTGCCCTGGATCCGGGGGACCTTGAAGAAGTGCTTCTTGGCCTCCTCAACGCCCTTGGCGATGGCGGCCGGCACCTCCTTGGCCTTGCCGTATCCGACACCCACGGTGCCGTCACCGTCGCCCACCACGACCAGCGCGGTGAAGCTGAAGCGACGACCACCCTTCACAACCTTGGCGACGCGGTTGATCGCGACGACGCGCTCAACGTACGCGGTCTTCTCGGCGGCAGCAGCGCCGCCGTCACGGCCCTTCCGGTCCCGCCGCTCGCCGCCACCGGCACCGCTTCCGCGGCGCTGGGGTCCAGCCATTGGATTACCTCTCTCTTTCCGCTAGCTACAAGCGGCTCAGAACTTGAGCCCGGCCTCGCGGGCGGCGTCCGCCAGGGCGGCGATGCGCCCGGCGTACTGGTTGCCACCACGGTCGAACACGACGGCCTCGACACCGGCGGCCTTGGCACGCTCGGCGACCAGGGCACCGACCTGCTTGGCCTGCGCGGACTTGTCGGCCTCGCCACCACGGATCGACGCGTCCAGGGTGGACGCCGACGCCAGGGTGTGGCCCTTCAGGTCGTCGATCACCTGCGCCACGATGTGGCGGTTGGAGCGGGTCACGACCAGACGGGGGCGCTCCGCCGTACCGGAGATCCGCTTGCGGATCCGGATGTGACGGCGCTTGATCGCGGCGCGCTTGTAGGCGTCGCCCTTGAGGATCTTCTGCCCGTATGCCATGGCTTACTTACCCGCCTTTCCGACCTTGCGGCGGATGACTTCGCCCTCGTACTTGACGCCCTTGGCCTTGTACGGGTCGGGCTTGCGCAGCTTGCGGATGTTGGCCGCAACCTCGCCGACCTTCTGCTTGTCGATGCCCTCGACCGAGAACCGGGTGGGGGCCTCGACCTTGAAGGTGATGCCCTCGGGGGCCTCGACGACGATCGGGTGGCTGTAGCCGAGCGCGAACTCCAGGTTCGAGCCCTTTGCGGTCACGCGGTAACCGACACCACTGATCTCGAGCTTCTTCACGTAACCCTGGGTCACGCCGGTGATCATGTTCGCCACCAGCGTGCGGGACAGGCCGTGCAGGGCCTTGTTCTGACGCTCGTCGTTGGGGCGGGTCACCTGCAGGGTGCCGTCCTCGCCCTTGGCGACCTCGATCGGCGCCGAGACGGTGTGGGTCAGCTCGCCCTTGGGGCCCTTGACCGAGACCGTACGGCCGTCGATGGTGACGTCCACGCCGGCGGGAACCGCGATGGGGAGCTTGCCGATGCGCGACATAGCTGTTTCCTCCGTTCCCTTCTGCTACCAGACGTAGGCGAGGACTTCCCCACCCACGCCCTTCTTGCCGGCCTGCTTGTCGGTGAGGAGCCCGTGCGACGTGGAGATGATCGCCACGCCGAGGCCGCCCAGCACCTTCGGCAGGTTGGTGGACTTCGCGTACACCCGGAGACCGGGCTTGGAGATCCGCTTGATGCCCGCGATGGAGCGCTCACGGTTCGGGCCGAACTTCAGCTCGAGGGTGAGGTTCTTGCCCACCTCGGCGTCCTCGACGCGCCAGCCCGTGATGAAGCCCTCCTGCTGGAGGATCTCCGCGATGTGCGACTTGATCTTGGACGCCGGCATCGTCACGGTGTCGTGGTACGCCGAGTTCGCGTTCCGCAGACGAGTCAACATGTCTGCGATCGGATCAGTCATGGTCATGAATTGGCCTGTGGCCTTTCTCGCCGGGGTTTCCTATATGCGCCATCCCTCTCCCCGTACTTCTGCAGACGGGACGGGTGCGGCGCGGGGACCTACGGCGTAGTAAGTCGTTCAGGGCGGCAGAGGCCCAACCCTCCTAGCCTAAGCCATGAGGGCGGAGTCCCCTGCCGTCCCGGTTGCTTACCGAGAGGTCCAGGAATCCCTAATTAGGGGATTACCAGGAGCTCTTGGTCACGCCCGGCAGCTCGCCACGGTGAGCCATCTCACGAAGGCACACGCGGCACAGGCCGAACTTGCGGTACACGGAGTGCGGACGGCCGCAGCGCTGGCAGCGGGTGTAGCCACGCACACCGAACTTGGGCTTGCGAGCAGCCTTAGCGATCAGAGCCTTCTTCGCCATCTCGCTCACGCCTCCTTGAACGGGAAGCCGAGGTGACGAAGGAGCGCGCGGCCCTCAGCGTCGTTGGTCGCCGTGGTGACCACGGTGATGTCCATACCCCGGACGCGGTCGATCTTGTCCTGGTCGATCTCGTGGAACATGACCTGCTCCGTGAGACCGAAGGTGTAGTTGCCACGGCCGTCGAACTGCTTGGGGGACAGACCACGGAAGTCGCGGATGCGCGGCAGCGCGAGCGACAGGGTGCGGTCCAGGAACTCCCACATGCGGTCGCCACGGAGCGTGACGTGGGCACCGATCGGCTGACCCTCACGCAGCTTGAACTGCGCGATGGACTTGCGGGCCTTGGTGACGGCCGGCTTCTGACCGGTGATGGTGGTCAGGTCGCGGATCGCGCCCTCGATCAGCTTCGAGTCACGGGCGGCGTCGCCGACACCCATGTTGACCACGATCTTGACGAGGCCGGGAACCTGCATGACGTTCTCGTACTTGAACTCGTCACGCAGCTTGCCCGCGATCTCCTCGCGGTACTTCGTCTTCAGACGCGGAGTGGTGGTGGTAGCCATCAGATGTCCTCACCCGTCCGCTTGGCAACGCGGATCTTGTTGCCCTCGTCGTCGAAGCGGTAACCGACACGCGTGACGACCTTGTTGCCGTCCTTCTCAACGACCAGCTGGACGTTGGAGACGTGGATCGGCGCCTCGGTCGTGACGATGCCGCCGGCCTGGGAACCGCGAGCGGTCGGACCGGCCTTGGTGTGCTTCTTGACCCGGTTGACACCCTCGACCAGGACACGCTCCTCGCGCGGGTAAGCGGCAATGACCTTGCCCTGCTTGCCCTTGTCCTTGCCGGTGATGACCTGGACCAGGTCGCCCTTCTTGATCTTCATGCTTACAGCACCTCCGGCGCGAGCGAGATGATCTTCATGAACTTCTTCTCGCGCAGCTCACGGCCGACCGGGCCGAAAATGCGGGTGCCGCGAGGGTCGCCGTCGTTCTTCAGAATGACGGCGGCGTTCTCGTCGAAGCGGATGTACGAGCCGTCCGGACGACGGCGCTCCTTGACGGTGCGAACGATGACCGCCTTGACGACGTCACCCTTCTTCACGTTGCCACCGGGGATCGCGTCCTTGACGGTGGCGACGATGACGTCACCGATGCCCGCGTAGCGGCGACCGGAGCCACCGAGCACACGGATGCAAAGGATCTCCTTCGCACCAGTGTTGTCGGCGACACGCAGTCGCGACTCCTGCTGGATCACGTCTATCTCCTGATCGTCTGCCGGTTCCCCAACGGGGCTGATCACTCAGCCCCGTTGGAGCCTGGCGGAACTGGCCCGCGGGGTTTGCCCCGCGGGAATTACTTGGCCTTCTCGAGGATCTCGACGACGCGCCAGCGCTTCGTCGCGGACAGCGGCCGGGTCTCCATGAGGAGGACGCGGTCGCCGACACCCGCGGCGTTCTGCTCGTCGTGCGCCTTGAGCTTGTTGGTACGGCGGATGACCTTGCCGTACAGCGCGTGCTTGACGCGGTCCTCGACGGCGACGACGACGGTCTTGTCCATCTTGTCGCTGACGACGAGACCCTCGCGGGTCTTGCGGAAACCGCGCGCCTCGGTGTTCTCAGTCACGTTCTTCTCGCTCATCAGGCGTTCTCCACCGTCTCGATGCCGAGCTCACGCTCACGCATGAGGGTGTAGATCCGGGCGATGTCCTTGCGGACCGCCTTGAGACGGCCGTGGTTCTCGAGCTGACCCGTCGCCGCCTGGAAGCGGAGGTTGAACAGCTCTTCCTTGGCCTCGCGGAGCTTCGCCAGAAGCTCCTCGTTGCCCAGCTCGCGCAGCTCGGACGCCTTGGTACCGGCCGACATCACGCTTCACCTGCCTCGCGCTTGACGATCCGGCACTTCATCGGCAGCTTGTGGGCCGCACGGGTCAGCGCCTCACGGGCGATCTTCTCGTTGGGGTACGACAGCTCGAACATCACACGTCCGGGCTTGACGTTCGCGATCCACCACTCCGGAGAACCCTTACCGGAACCCATGCGGGTCTCGGCCGGCTTCTTGGTGAGGGGACGGTCCGGGTAGATGTTGATCCAGACCTTGCCGCCACGCTTGATGTGACGGGTCATCGCGATACGAGCCGCCTCGATCTGGCGGTTCGTCACGTAGGCCGGGGTCAGCGCCTGGATGCCGTACTCGCCGAACGCAACCTGCGTTCCACCCTTGGACATACCGTTGCGCTTCGGGTGGTGCTGCTTGCGGTGCTTGACCCTACGGGGGATCAGCATTTCGGTCAGGCCTCCGTTCCGGTGCTCTCAGCCGGAGCGGACGCGGGAGCCTCGGCCTTGGGGGCCTCGGCGCCAGCAGCCTGCTGCGGCTTGCGACCGCGCCGCTCGCCACCACGGCCACCACGGGCCGGGCGGTCGGCACCGCCACGGGCCGGGCGGTTACCCGCACGGGCCGCAGCGTTCTCGGCGCGGACCTCGGCGATGTTCTTGACGTCGCCCTTGTAGATCCAGACCTTCACACCGATGCGGCCGAAGGTCGTCTTGGCCTCGAAGAAGCCGTAGTCCACGTTCGCACGGAGCGTGTGCAGGGGCACGCGGCCCTCGCGGTAGAACTCCGAGCGGGACATCTCGGCGCCGCCGAGGCGGCCACCGCACTGGATCTTGATGCCCTTGGCGCCCGCCTTCATCGCCGACTGCATGCTCTTACGCATGGCGCGGCGGAAGGAGACGCGGGAGGAGAGCTGCTCGGCAACGGCCTGGGCAACCAGCTGAGCGTCGGTCTCGGGGTTCTTGACCTCGAGGATGTTCAGCTGGACCTGCTTGCCCGTGAGCTTCTCGAGGTCACCGCGGATGCGGTCGGCCTCGGCGCCACGGCGGCCGATGACGATGCCCGGACGAGCGGTGTGGATGTCCACACGCACGCGGTCACGGGTGCGCTCGATCTCAACCTTCGAGATACCGGCGCGCTCCATGCCGGACGTCATCATCCGGCGGATGGCGACGTCTTCCTTGACGTAGTCCTTGTACAGCTTGTCGGCGTACCACCGGGACTTGAAGTCCGTGGTGACACCGAGCCGGAACCCATGCGGGTTAACCTTCTGGCCCATTACCGGGTTCCTTCCTTGCTGCTGACGACCACGGTGATGTGGCTGGTCCGCTTGCGGATCCGGTAGGCACGGCCCTGGGCACGCGGCCGGAACCGCTTCAGGGTCGGGCCCTCGTCGACGTACGCCTCGGAGATGTAGAGGCTGTCGGCGTCGGTGTGGTCGTAGTTGTGCGCGGCGTTGGCGATGGCGCTGTCGAGCACCTTGCCGACCGGCACGGAGGCTGCCTGCGGAGCGAATCGCAGAACAGCCTGGGCCTCCGTGGCGTCCATGCCACGGATGAGGTCCACCACACGGCGGGCCTTCATGGGCGTGACGCGGATGTACCGCGCCTGGGCCCTGGCTTCCATGGTTGTCCCTTCAGAGTTACTTACGTGTCTGAATGCGATCCGCTACTAGCGGCGCTTCGACTTCCGGTCTTCCTTGACGTGGCCCCGGAAGGTGCGGGTCGGCGAGAACTCGCCGAGCTTGTGGCCGACCATCGACTCGGTGACGAACACCGGGATGTGGGTCTTGCCGTTGTGCACCGCGATCGTGTGGCCGAGCATGGCCGGGACGATCATCGAGCGACGGGACCAGGTCTTGATGACGTTCTTGGTGCCGGCTTCGTTCTGCGTGTCCACCTTCTTGATCAGGTGGTCGTCGACGAAGGGCCCCTTCTTCAAGCTACGAGGCATCTCAACCCGTCCTTAGCGCTTCTTGTTCGTCTTGCGGCGGCGGACGATGTACTTGTTCGACGCCTTCTTGGGCGAACGAGTACGGCCTTCCTTCTTGCCCCACGGGGACACAGGGTGGCGACCACCGGAGGTCCGGCCCTCACCACCACCGTGCGGGTGGTCAACCGGGTTCATCACGACACCACGGACGGTCGGGCGGACGCCCAGCCACCGCTTACGGCCGGCCTTACCCCAGTTGATGTTGCTCTGCTCGGCGTTGCCGACCTCGCCGATGGTGGCGCGGCAGCGGACGTCGACCAGGCGGACCTCACCGGACGGCATGCGCAGGTGGGCGTAGGCGCCCTCCTTCGCGAGCAGCTGCACGGAGGCACCGGCGGAGCGGGCGAACTTGGCACCGCCACCGGGACGGAGCTCGATCGCGTGGATCGTGGTACCGACCGGGATGTTGCGGAGGGCCAGGTTGTTGCCCGGCTTGATGTCGGCCCCGGGACCGTTCTCGACGCGGTCACCCTGCTGCAGGTTGCGCGGGGCGAGGATGTAGCGCTTCTCGCCGTCGGCGTAGTGCAGCAGCGCGATGCGCGCGGTGCGGTTGGGGTCGTACTCGATGTGCGCGACCTTCGCCGGCACGCCGTCCTTGTCGTGACGACGGAAGTCGATCACGCGGTAGGCGCGCTTGTGTCCGCCACCCTGGTGGCGAACGGTCACACGACCGGCGTTGTTACGGCCGCCCTTGCTGTGCAGGGGGCGGACCAGCGACTTCTCCGGCGTGGACCGCGTGACCTCGACGAAGTCGGCGACGCTGGCGCCACGACGGCCCGGCGTAGTCGGCTTGTACTTGCGGATTCCCATTTCTCAGTCCTCGTCCGATATCGGACGATCCGGACCGCCCTTAGGCGGTCGGACCGCCGAAGATGTCGATACGGTCGCCCTCGGCGAGGGTCACGATCGCGCGCTTGCTGCCGGCACGCTGACCGAAGCCGGTCTTCGTGCGCTTGCGCTTGCCCTGGCGGTTGATCGTGTTGACCCCGGTGACCTTGACCGAGAAGACCGCCTGGACGGCCTGCTTGATCTGGGTCTTGTTGGCGTTCGGGTCGACGATGAACGTGTACTTGTTCTCGTCGAGGAGCGCGTAGCTCTTCTCGGAGACGACCGGCTTCAGCAGGACGTCACGGGGGTCCGTGTACGACTTGCTCAGCGGGGTCTCGACGGTGTTCTTGCCCTCGGTGGCGTGGCGACGCGCCTTGGCGACGCGCGCGGCCTTGGCGGCCTTGGCGGCCTTCGAGGCAATGCTCGGGTGACGCGTAGCCATCAGGCCTCGCTCCCTTCGGTGTCAGCGGCCTTGGGGCCAGACACGAAGGACTCGAAAGCGGCCTGGGTGAAGACCACGTCGTCCGAGACGAGAACGTCGTACGTGTTCAGCTGGCCCGGCTCCAGGATGTGGACCTGGGGCAGGTTGCGGGCGGACAGCCACGCGGCCTCGTCGGCGCGGTCGACGACCAGGAGCAGGTTCTTGCGCTCCGAGATCTTGCCGAACAGCGACTTGGCGGCCTTCGTGGACGGGTTCGCGCCCTCGACCACGCCGGAGACGACGTGGATGCGGTTGTGACGCGCCCGGTCGGTGAGGGCACCGCGCAGGGCGGCGGCCTTCATCTTCTTCGGGGTGCGCTGCGAGTAGTCACGCGGCTGCGGGCCGTGGACGACGCCACCACCGGCGAACTGCGGCGCGCGGGTCGAACCCTGGCGGGCGCGACCGGTGCCCTTCTGGCGGTACGGCTTCTTGCCACCACCACGGACCTCACCACGGGTCTTGGTCTTGTGCGTGCCCTGACGGGCCGCGGCCAGCTGCGCGACGACGACCTGGTGGATCAGCGGAACGCTGACCTTGGCGTCGAAGATCTCCGCGGGGAGCTCGACGGAACCGGCCTTCTCGCCCGCCGGCGAAAGGATGTCAACAGTGCTCATCGGTTACCTCAGGCCCCCTTGGCCGCGGTGCGGACCAGGACGAGGCCGCCGTTCGGACCGGGAACCGCGCCCTTGATGAGCAGCAGACCCTTCTCCGCGTCAACGGCGTGGACGGTCAGGTTCTGGGTGGTGACCCGCTCGTTGCCCATGCGACCCGCCATGCGGAGGCCCTTGAACACGCGGCCCGGGGTGGCACAGCCACCGATGGAACCGGGCGAGCGGTGCTTGCGCTGGGTGCCGTGTCCGGCGCCGAGGCCACGGAAGTTGTGGCGCTTCATGACACCGGCGAAGCCCTTGCCCTTGCTCTTGCCGGTGACGTCGACCTTCACGCCGGCCTCGAACACCTCAGCGGTGATCTCCTGGCCGAGCGTGTACTCGGAGGCGTCCGCGGTGCGGATCTCGACGAGGTGACGACGGGGGGTGACGTCGGCCTTGGCGAAGTGGCCCTTGAGGGGCTTGTTCACCTTGCGCGGGTCGATCTCGCCGAAGGCGATCTGGACCGACTCGTAGCCGTCGACGTCGTTCGTACGAACCTGGGTCACGACGTTGGGGCCGGCCTTGACGACGGTGACCGGAACAACACGGTTGTTCTCGTCCCACACCTGCGTCATGCCGAGCTTCTCGCCCAGGATGCCCTTGATCTGCTTAGCCATTCTCAGCCCACCAGCCTCAGAGCTTGATCTCGATGTCGACACCGGCCGGGAGGTCGAGTCGCATCAGAGAGTCAACGGTCTTGGGGGTCGGGTCGAGAATGTCGATCAGGCGCTTGTGCGTGCGCATCTCGAAGTGCTCGCGCGAGTCCTTGTACTTGTGCGGCGACTTGATGACGCAGTACACGTTCTTCTCAGTGGGCAGCGGCACCGGGCCCGCGACCGACGCACCAGTGCGGGTCACCGTCTCGACGATCTTCTTCGCCGAGGAGTCGATGACCTCGTGGTCGTAGGCCTTGAGCCGGATGCGGATCTTCTGTCCCGCCATGGCTACTCAGTAGTCCTGTCTCTCTTACGCTCTGGAACCCGGCGGATTCCTTCTGCTGCCGTCACTCCTCCGACCCACGCGGTCGGGTGTGTCGCGCTCCCGCTGACACAGATGTCCCTTGTTCGAACATCCCTGCGGGGAATGCGACGGCCCTTCCGGAACCGCGGACCGGGGACCTCGGGCCCACCGGGCGCCTGGCCGGTGCCGCGCCCACACTTCCCGGAAGATTCCCGTACGTCCGCCCCAGTGCTGCCGTAGTGGCAGTTAGGGCGACGAGTACTGTGGGACTCGCTTCCGGTCCTCCCGGCGGGAGGCGCGCAGCATCAACACTCGACCGAGCAACTCGGACAGTCTGCCATATGGGGCGGGGGCACCGCCAATCGGGCCGAAGAGATTACCCCCGAAGTGACGTAGGTCAAACCGGGGGCGGGGTGTGCCCATCGATCGTGCACGCGGGCCCTTCGCCCGGTCCGGGCTGGCGAGCGGCATGCGGGCGGTCACGGTCAGGACGCGATACGTACGTCGGCGCAGCCGCGCTGCTTCGCCTCGTGGTCGGCGAAGGCCTTCAGGGCGGAGCGGGCGAACGAGGCGGAGTAGTGGGAGATCGGATAGGTGTCGGTGTCCCTGTCGTACAGGCGGTACAGGACGAACACGGCAGGCTGCGCCGACTGGGCGCACGTCGCGGTGGCCCATGCGTAGTCGCGGTCGCTGTGGGTGGGGCCGTAACCCTGCTTGAGCCGACTGCCCTCGCTCGTCAGGAAGTCCTTGGCGGCGGCACCGTAGTAGGCGAAGAGTCCGTAGCCGGGCTTCTTGGCCTTCGTGACGAGATAGCAGTTGGTCTGCGGAGCGTCCGGGTCCGCCGGGTACTCCATGATCTCGGAGGTGCCGTTCTGTGCCGCCGCCGTGCCGCGCAACGCGACGCATGATCCCTGAGCCTGCTGCAGCGGTTTCGCCGTGTCGGGCGTGCCGAGCCGTTCGGTGGACAGGCCGGTGAGCCGCTTGCCGGCCTTCACCTGGCAGCCGTACTTCTCGGCCGCTTTCTGAGCCGTCTCGGTGGTCACCCGGCCGAGACCGGTCAGGGTTGCACTGTTCGACGTACCCAGCAGGTCACCATAGGCGACCAGGGCCTTGTTCCTCTGGTTCAAGCAATCCAGCGCGACCATGACCTGATAGGTGTCGTCGCGCCGCACGACACCGGACCAGCCGTGGCCCAGCGGCGCCGCCTGTGCCTTCAGCCCGTTGTAGTCCGCGTTGTACCAGGCGAGGGTGGACGAGGGAACCGCCGAAGTGCTCCAGCGCAGCTTGAGCTGCAGGGAACTGCGCTGCGGCCCCGATTCTGCGTTCCGGACACCGCAGGCGGTCAGGTAGTCGCCGTCGCCGCCTTCATCGCCCGCGCTCAGGCGCGACGAGTGCAGTGCCGCACTGAGCCCGCCCTGGGCCAGGGTGCCGTCGCACGCCGCGTCCAGTGAGCTGTCGTCACGCCCCGAGTCGAAGGTCCCGGTGCCGTAGAGCACAAGCCCCAGAAGCGCCAGAACCACCAGGACCGCTGCTGCGTACCACCCGGCGTGCCTACGTCGGGACGCGGATTTCATCTGCATCATGCTCATTCTGTCGGGGGGACGTTCCCTGTCATGTCAGCGGTCGGTGCGAAGCGTGCTCAGCGTCCGGTCACGACCGTGTTCGTAGTCGTCCTGCCCCGCATGGACGTAGTACTTCGTCCAGTCACTGTCGACGGCATGGCCACGGCTGTCCGCCCACGCCCTGACCAGCTTCTCGACGTCGTGCTGGCCGGCGTCGTAGGTCTTCGCGTTCTTCTCGGTCGCCTCGAGGTTCGCCTCGGCCACGTGCTCCTTGTTCGACTCGTACGACCACACGTCGAGGGTCCGCTGGCTGAGGTCTCCCACGGGACTGAGATCCTTGACGGGGTTGAACATCAGTGCCGTGCTGAGGGACGTGCCCAGGCCGTGGTTGAAGTCGGCGGCCCACTGCGTCTTCTTGAACCGCTCGTCGTAGATGATGTCCGAGCGGATGCCGTCATAGGCGCCCATGGCGCGGGACGACTCCACGATGCGATCCCGGATCGTCTTGTCCCCGGCGTCGGCGGGGATGCCGTCCAGGACATGGTGCGAATACTGCTGTTCGGCTCCGTAGAGATGGCCGAACGCCTCCGGGTCGTTGGCGACGCCGCGCATGACGGCGGCGAGGCGCTGGTGCCCCACGGCCATGTGCGCGCCGTCCTTGTCGCTCCAGACGGAACCGTCGCCGTTCCAGTCGACGTCGTACTTCGACGACGACTCCGCGTAGGTCTCGTGCGTGTCGGCCGTGTACGACGTCAGGATGTGGGCCATCGGCTTGACGAGGTTCGTCGGCAGGTCCTGGGCGTGCTTGTCGGTGTACAGCGTGTTGATCGTGTGCTGCAGGATGCGTGCCTGCGGCTCGGTGTGGTGACCGATCGGGTGATAGTCGCCCGGTGCCTGTCCGGTCGTCGCGGCCTCCAGCGCCGCGCCGAAGCCCTTGCGGACGTCACCGTCCTCCGCCAGCACGGGTATGCCGGTCGTCATGCCGCCGGGCGGGGTCGCGAAGTGGTCGACGACGGTGTCCCAGTTCCGCCCGTGGAGCAGGTACTGAAGGTTGTCGTTGTGGGCCGGGTCCAGGTACTCGGTACTGGTCTTCGGGTCGTGGGACATGATCCCGAGCACGCCGTCGAGCGGGTCGTTGGCGAACCAGCCCCGGTCTTTTCCGCTGAACTTGTCCCGCAGGGCCCAGATGGACTCGGACGGGTTGTCCCCCTTGGGGATGTACGACTCCTCCGCGTGCCGGATGTCGTCCGCGGTGTCCTCCAGGAACTGCCCGTTGTAACCGTGTCCCTGCTCCATCAGCGTGACGAGGCTCTGGTAGCCGCGGACCCTCTCGTCCGGGATGGGGCTGAGGCCGTCGACCTTGAACTGCTCGGTACCGGCCTTGCGCATGTCCGCGCGGAAGTTCTTGTAGAAGGACGAGTGCGGGTCCTGGGTCGCGGTCGCCAGCGTGTTGGCGAGGCCCTTCTGGATGTCCAGGTACTGGCCGCTGTGCTGCTTGTCGTCGTGGTAGGCGAGCCCGTCGAGGCTGTTGGAGAGCTGCAGCGTGCCCTTGGCACCCAGTTCGTCCAGGAGGGTCTGGCTGAACGCCTTGTCGCCGGAGTTGTCGTGGAAGAGGCGCTGCAGCTCCCGGTAGTCGGCCGCCGATCCCTTGCCGGCGTTGACGCGCTGCGCGATGTCCTTGGCCTCGTCCGCCTCGTACTTCTCGATGTCACCCTGGGCTTTGCCGTTGAACCCGTTGAACGTGCCGTCGTTGACGTCGGAGTCCACGACGACGGCCTGAAAGGCGATCTCGACGCCCCTGTCGGCGTCGTCTACGTTCTTCACGCACTGATCGATGCGCGCCTGCCAGGAGGCGACGGACGTGCGAATGCTTTCCTGGTAGTCGGGGTCATGGGCCAGGGCCTGCCGGTCGCCCTGGCTGAGTTTTCCGGTGTCGTACGAAACCACGCCCTGGTCCGACACCTTCATGCCCTTGGCGATCGCGTCGTCCCGCGCGGACTCAAGCTCTTTGCGCAGGTGCACGAACTGCGTGTGCGCGTCACGCAGGAGCGAGGCGATGGCCTTCGCCTCCGTCTGGGCGTCCTGGAATTCCTTGAGCCTGATACCGAAGCGCATGTTGGCGACTTGCTGGCTCTGCCCCACAAACGTCGGACGCAGGGTGATTCCATGCACGTCGCGCCGGTACGCGGTTTCCTGCTTCTGCAGCTTCGTAGCCACACCGTCCCAGCGGTCGGCGGCCGTGGTGAGTGTGGACAGCTCGGTCGTAAGGATCTCGTGATACGTCGGCATGGGGTCCCCGTCGAGTCGAGTGGCGTGCTGGCGAGCTCAGCTGTCTGTCACTGCTCCGGTGGCGAGTACGTGTCGAACACCGACACCTTGCCCATCCCGGCACGTACTCCGAAGTCCGTCCCGGCCAGCGCGGTGCTGTTGTTGCGAAGGGCCGCTTCGTCCTCCGACAGCCGGTTCAAGAAGCCCTTGAACTGCTCGCCCCAGGTCTTGTGCGCCTTGCTCACGGCACCGGATGTGAGCCAGCCGTGCCCGTCCTTCGCATCGAACGCCTTGACCACGGCGCTCGTCTCGTCGTCCGCCGACTCCCCCGCCGTCCTGGTGTCCGGCTCGATGTCCCTGTGGAGGGTGTCCGCCGCGGCCTTCTTCTCGGCGGGAGAGGACGCGAGGTCCGGCCGGCCACCACCCGTTGATCCGCCACCGCCCGGGTCGGCCGGATACTGATTGAGCCGCATTCCCACAGCGTGTTCGCCGCCGCTTCCTGCCACGATGACAACCCCCGTCTGTCGCTCTGGCGTGTTCGCGTCACGGTAGCAAACGGCGGTATCCTGCGGGCAGTTGGGCTGCGGGCCTCGGTGTTTCCATTACGACAGCAAGGGTGCTGCCTCCGGCTTCGAGGTTCTTCTTCCCGGCCCCTCGGTGAGCGGTCTTCTGACCTGGGTCGACCCGGAGCACGAGGTGTGCTGGACTGGTTCGCCGATCACGATGGGGGAGACATGACAGCTGAGGAAACGGCCGTCCCCGCCGAGGGGCGCTCCGTGGATGTCCGCCGGGACGGCGACCGCATAGAGAAGTGGTCGATCGCGTGGACGCTGCTGGCACTGGTGATGTGGGGGTGGTTCGCCTACCTGCTGTTCGCGGACTACGGCCCCGAGAGCTCGGCGTACGGCGAGGCCCGCAGCGCGTGCCGGGGCCCGCTGCTCGACCCCTCGTCGATGAACGACGTCTGCGCCGAGGACCACCTGCGCCAGTGGCCGGCACTGCTGGGCTTCCTCGCGCTCGCCGTCCTGCCCACCGTCCTGGCGGCGGCGACCACGGTGTACGCCAAGGTTCTGTCCCGGCTGGCCGACCAGGCGAAAGCCCGATCCCAGGCCGAGGTCTGCCGGACCGCTCTCAGCGGTCCTCCCGGTTGACGAAGTAACCCACGACGGTGAGCACGCCGAGTATCCCCGAGCCGAAGGTGCCGAGGACCGTCCAGATCCCCTTACCGTCCCACGCGGAGCGCACCCCACCGGCGAGCCCGCCGACGGCCATGCACACGCCGAGGACGAGAAGACGCGAACCCCGGGGCCTCAGCCAGTGCCGCAGGTCCGGGCGACGGCGCCCGCGCGTGGGCGGTCCGGCGGAGTGCGTCATGGGTACCTCGCCTCTCCGGCACGTGGGGCCGGGCTTCAGGGTCCGGTCGTCCCCACGACCGCGTTCTCGGAAGGGCCCCTGCGCGCATCGCCGGCTGCGAGGACCCGAGATCCTGCGCCGCCGGCACCGGCGCGCCGTTACCGCCGCCATGCGGAGGAGGTCTTCGCCGGACAGGACGACGAGTCCTCCCGACATCGCGCGGGCCGCACGGTCAGTTCAAGATCTGGCGCTTAGTACATCCGGCCAGGCGGCTGTGGCCCCCACTGCTGCGGAGGGGTCCACGCGGTGGCGAGCCGTCGGCGGTGGCGGCTGCGGCGGACGGCGGTGACGACGACGATGGTCACGGTTGTGGCGAACGCGGCGAGGAAGCAGCCGATCGCCGCGGCGATGCTGCCGATCGTGGCCCCCACCCGGGGCTTGTCCCCGAGCGCGAACTCGGCCGGCAGCTCCGAGGTGCAGGTGAGGGTGTAGTCGCCGCTGCTGCCGGGCTTCACCTCGAAGACGCGGTCCCAGGTGCGGGACCCGACGGTGATGCGGAAGGTGCTGTCCGGCTGCGTCATCGACCCGGACCGCATCTCCGGGATCCGGCAGTCGACGTGCCCCTTCCCGGACTGCGAGACGTAGATCGCCTTGGTCTGTCCCTGGACGAAGCTGAACGTCCGCGAGCCGCCGCCGGAGAAGCTCCGGGCGGTGTCGATCGAGCCCACCGTGTCCTTCACCGTGACCACGATGAATGCGGTACCGACACCGGCCAGTACGAGCCCCAGCAGCGCGGCTACCAGGTACCAGATGCGCCGAGGCCGCAAGTCCTTGGCCGGGACGGCCGGCGGCGGGGTCGGCGGGCCGCCGTACGGGGCTCCCCAGGGGTTCTGTATCGCCATAGCGCCGCATCGTAGGGCAAGGGGCCTTGGCCCATCAGAGGTGGCGCGTATGCGCTCCACGCCAGGTCCATCCCGCCCCGAGCACCGTCGACCGCACGGGATTCCGCATCTCCGAGCTGCCGACGCGGAAGGTCTCCGTCATTTCGAGTCCTCCCTTGGCTCCCCGCCCGATGGTCCATTGCCGGGAAACGTCCTGGGTCTACTGGGCGGCCGGTGGTTTCCTGGGCATCGCGCACCGCGATGAGCGGCCGGCCGGCTGGCATGCGCTGGTCGGCGTCAGCGCGTGCTGGGCTCTCGTGGCGTCCGCCGCCGTACCGGCTCTCGTCCGGTGCCGGTCGACCCGGCTGCCGTATCCGCTTCCCAAGAACCCCGACCCGACCCAGGCGAAGAAGCCCACCAGCCAGCCGGGGATCCGCATCCCCCACGGCCGCACCAGCGCCAGCCCCAGCGTGATCCCGGCCGCAGCCATACCGATCGTGACGGAGTTGAGCACCAGCCATCCGCCCAGGCTGAACCCCCGCCCGACCGGCAGCAGCCCCAGTAACGAACCGACCACCCACGACACCTTGATCACCAGATACGGCACGAGGGCCGCGGCCGCCCCGTACGCCGCCGCACGCCCGATCCGGTCCCAGCGCTCCACCGCGTCTCCCTCCCCTGGGATCCCCATGCTCCGGCGCCCGCACAGCCCTCCGCATCAGCCCGCAGGTGCACCCCGCTCCCCCGCTGGTCTGACTCGCCCCTCCGTCCTGCGGACCACCCCATGTGCGCACGACGGCGCTTGCGGCCCGAGCCGCGTGCAGGCACCGGACGGCGGCAGCTGGCGGCCGGTGGTCCAGGTGTACGTGTGTGAGCAGTCGTACGACCATCCGCCGGTGCGGAACACGCAGTGACCCGCGCGGAAAAAGCGAAGAGGCCCGTACGACCGAAGTCGTACGGGCCTCTCCTAGGTCAGTCAGTGACCCTCAAGCAAGCCGAACTTACTTGACGATCTTGGTGACCTGGCCGGCGCCCACGGTGCGGCCACCCTCACGGATGGCGAACTTCAGGCCCTCTTCCATGGCGACGGGCTGGATGAGGTCCACCTTCATCTCGGTGTTGTCACCCGGCATGACCATCTCGGTGCCCTCGGGGAGGGTCACCACGCCGGTCACGTCCGTCGTACGGAAGTAGAACTGCGGACGGTAGTTGTTGAAGAACGGCGTGTGGCGGCCACCCTCGTCCTTGGACAGGATGTAGGCCTGGGCCTCGAACTCCGTGTGCGGGGTGACCGAGCCCGGCTTGATGATGACCTGGCCGCGCTCGACGTCCTCGCGCTTGATGCCGCGGAGCAGCAGACCGACGTTCTCACCGGCCTGACCCTCGTCGAGCAGCTTGCGGAACATCTCGATGCCGGTGACCGTGGTGGTGGTCTTCTCGGTCTTGATGCCGATGATGTCGACGGTCTCGTTGACCTTCAGGACACCACGCTCGATACGGCCGGTGACGACCGTACCGCGACCGGTGATCGTGAAGACGTCCTCGATCGGCATGAGGAACGGCTTGTCGACGTCGCGCTCCGGCTGCGGGATCGACTCGTCGACGGCGTTCATCAGGTTGAGGACGGAGTCCACCCACTCCTTCTCGCCCTCGAGGGCCTTGAGAGCGGAGACCTTGACGACCGGAACGTCGTCGCCGGGGAACTCGTACTCGGAGAGGAGCTCACGGACCTCGAGCTCGACGAGCTCCAGGATCTCCTCGTCGTCCACCATGTCGGCCTTGTTCAGGGCGACGACGATGTACGGAACGCCGACCTGGCGGGCCAGGAGCACGTGCTCCTTGGTCTGCGGCATCGGGCCGTCGGTGGCGGCGACCACCAGGATCGCGCCGTCCATCTGGGCGGCACCGGTGATCATGTTCTTGATGTAGTCCGCGTGACCCGGGCAGTCGACGTGGGCGTAGTGACGCGCCTCGGTCTGGTACTCGACGTGCGCGATGGAGATGGTGATACCGCGCTGACGCTCCTCGGGCGCCTTGTCGATGTTGTCGAACGGGGTGGCCTCGTTCAGGTCCGGGTACGCGTCGTGCAGCACCTTGGTAATGGCGGCCGTGAGGGTCGTCTTACCGTGGTCGATGTGACCGATGGTGCCGATGTTGACGTGCGGCTTAGTCCGCTCGAACTTCGCCTTCGCCACTGGGGTCCTCCTGTGGAGTGGTTCTGTACGCCTTACTTCATCGGCGCCAGGTGATCTTTGCTGGGAAGCCCGGAACCCGGGGCATTCATCCGGGATTGCGACTGAATGCCCCTTGAGGCTCCGGAGTCAAGCCTAAAGCGTGTGAACGCGGTGCGTTACTCGCCCTTGGCCTTCGCGATGATCTCCTCGGCGACGTTCCGCGGAACCTCGGCGTAGGAGTCGAACTGCATCGAGTAGCTTGCGCGACCCGACGTCTTGCTGCGGAGGTCGCCGACGTAGCCGAACATCTCCGACAGGGGCACGAGGCCCTTCACGACGCGGGCACCAGCCCGCTCCTCCATGGCCTGGATCTGGCCACGGCGGGAGTTGATGTCGCCGATGACCTCACCCATGTAGTCCTCGGGCGTGGTGACCTCGACGGCCATCATCGGCTCGAGCAGCACGGGCGAAGCCTTGCGCGCGGCCTCCTTGAAGGCCTGCGAACCGGCGATCTTGAAGGCGAGCTCGGAGGAGTCGACCTCGTGGTAGCCACCGTCGATCAGGATGACGCGCACGCCGGTCATCTCGTAACCGGCGAGGATGCCGAACTGCATGGCCTCCTGCGCACCGGCGTCGACCGAAGGGATGTACTCCTTCGGGATACGACCACCGGTCACCTTGTTCACGAACTCGTACGAGGCGTCGCCACCCTCGATGGGCTCGATCGCGATCTGCACCTTGGCGAACTGACCGGTACCACCGGTCTGCTTCTTGTGGGTGTAGTCCACGCGCTCGACGGCCTTGCGGATCGTCTCGCGGTACGCGACCTGCGGCTTGCCGACGTTGGCCTCGACCTTGAACTCACGGCGCATACGGTCGACCAGCACCTCGAGGTGCAGCTCGCCCATACCACCGATGATGGTCTGGCCGGTCTCCTCGTCCGAGTGGACCTGGAAGGACGGGTCCTCCTCGGCCAGGCGCTGGATCGCGACGCCCAGCTTCTCCTGGTCACCCTTCGACTTGGGCTCGATGGCGACCTGGATGACCGGCGCCGGGAAGTCCATGGACTCCAGGATGACCGGGTTCTTGTCGTCGGACAGCGTCTCACCGGTGGTGGTCTGCTTCAGGCCCATGACGGCGACGATGTCGCCGGCGCCCACCGACTCGATCTCCTCACGCTTGTTGGCGTGCATGCGGTAGATCTTGCCGATGCGCTCCTTCTTGCCCTTGACGGAGTTCAGCACCGAAGAGCCGGACTCCAGGCGGCCCGAGTAAACCCGGACGAAGGTGAGCTTGCCGAGGTGCGGGTCGCTCATGATCTTGAACGCCAGCGCGGACAGCGGCTCGTCGTCGGACGGCTTGCGCTTGACGACGACCTCGGGGTCCTTGACGTCGTGGCCCTCGATGGCCTCGATGTCGACCGGCGACGGCAGGTAGCGCACGACCGCGTCGAGCAGGGGCTGAACGCCCTTGTTCTTGAACGCGGTGCCGCAGAACACCGGGGTCACCGTGGTGCCGGTGCCCTTGCCGGACGCGATGGTGATACGACGGATCGCGGCGTACAGCTGCTCCACGGAGGGCTCGTTGCCCTCCAGGTACAGCTCCATGATCTCTTCGTCGTTCTCGGCCACGGCCTCGAGCAGCTTGCCGCGGTACTCCTCGGCAGCCTCGGTGTGCGTGCTCGGGATGTCGACGACGTCGTACATCTCGCCCTTGGTGGCCTCGGCGGACCAGACCAGGGCCTTCATCGTC
The DNA here is from genome assembly GCF_055603265.1 of Streptomyces sp. NPDC037288. Taxonomy (NCBI): domain Bacteria; kingdom Bacillati; phylum Actinomycetota; class Actinomycetes; order Kitasatosporales; family Streptomycetaceae; genus Streptomyces; species Streptomyces sp. NPDC037288. The sequence goes on along the minus strand of NZ_JBVJVY010000008.1, from coordinate 147,986 downwards.
ACCAGGTCGATGACGCCCTTGAAGTCGGCCTCGGCACCGATCGGCAGCTGCATCACGATCGGCTGAGCGCCCAGGCGGTCAGAGATCATGTCGACGCAGCGGTGGAACTCGGCACCGGTGCGGTCGAGCTTGTTGACGAAGCAGATACGCGGAACGCCGTAGCGGTCCGCCTGACGCCACACCGTCTCGGACTGGGGCTCAACGCCGGCGACGCCGTCGAACACCGTCACGGCACCGTCGAGCACACGCAGGGAACGCTCCACCTCGACGGTGAAGTCGACGTGGCCCGGCGTGTCGATGATGTTGATGGTGTGGTCGACGTCCTCCAGCGGCCAGTGACAGGTGGTGGCAGCAGAGGTGATCGTGATGCCACGCTCCTGCTCCTGCTCCATCCAGTCCATGGTGGCAGCGCCGTCGTGGACCTCACCGATCTTGTACGAAACGCCGGTGTAGAACAGGATCCGCTCGGTGGTGGTCGTCTTGCCCGCGTCGATGTGGGCCATGATGCCGATGTTGCGCACCTTGGCCAGGTCAAGTGAAGTGGTAGCCATAAGGCTTCAGTCTTCTCTCGGTCTCGATGTGGGTAGCGACTACCAGCGGTAGTGCGCGAAGGCCTTGTTGGACTCGGCCATCTTGTGGGTGTCCTCGCGCTTCTTCACAGCCGCACCGAGGCCGTTGGAGGCGTCGAGAAGCTCGTTGAGGAGACGCTCGGTCATGGTCTTCTCGCGACGGGCGCGGGAGTAACCGACCAGCCAGCGCAGCGCCAGGGTGTTGGCACGGCCGGGCTTGACCTCGACCGGGACCTGGTAGGTGGCGCCACCGACACGGCGGGACTTGACCTCGAGGGTCGGCTTGATGTTCTCGAGAGCGCGCTTGAGCGTGATGACCGGGTCGTTGCCGGTCTTCTCGCGCAGGCCCTCCATGGCGCCGTAGACGATCCGCTCGGCAGTCGAGCGCTTGCCGTTCAGCAGCACCTTGTTGATCAGGGAGGTCACCAGAGGAGAGCCGTAGACCGGGTCGATGATGACCGGGCGCTTCGGGGCGGGGCCCTTACGAGGCATTCTTACTTCTCCTTCTTGGCGCCGTAGCGGCTGCGGGCCTGCTTGCGGTTCTTGACACCCTGGGTGTCGAGCGAACCACGGATGATCTTGTAGCGAACACCCGGCAGGTCCTTCACACGGCCGCCGCGCACGAGCACGATGGAGTGCTCCTGCAGGTTGTGTCCCTCACCCGGAATGTAAGCGGTGACCTCGATGCCGCTGGTCAGACGCACACGCGCGACCTTGCGGAGGGCCGAGTTCGGCTTCTTCGGGGTGGTCGTGAACACACGCGTGCAGACGCCGCGACGCTGAGGGGAACCCTCGAGTGCGGGCGTCTTGTTCTTCTCGACCTTGTCCTGCCGGCCCTTGCGGACCAGCTGCTGGATCGTAGGCACTACTTCTCCGGTTTCTGTGTGCCGATAGGTACAGCTAACCTGGAACTTCGCCGACCCACGCGGTCGGGTGTGTCGAATCCCGCAGACTCTCGCCGCAAGGCGAAAAGGGCGCAGATTACGGTGGCCGGTCGCGGCTCGCCATGCGGTCTGAAGGCACGCACACGAGCCAGGGCACACCCCAGGCACAAGGTCTGAGCGTACCTACCTCATCCAGCTGGGTCAAAACGAATAGGCTGACGACGTAACCCGGACGAGCCGCGAGGCTAGGATCCACCGCAGATGTTTCGGGCAAGGGGCCCGAGAAGGTGGTGACGGGGTTCGGATGGCTGTCGGTAAGGTTCTCCGGTTCGACGGGGTGCGGGGCTACGGTTTCATCGCTCCTGAGCACGGCGGGGAGGACGTCTTCCTGCACGCGAACGATCTCCTGATACCGGAGTCCTCCCTGCGTTCCGGGACGTGGGTCGAGTTCGAGATCGAGGACGGCGACCGCGGTCCCAAGGCGTCTTCCGTCCGGCTTGCCGACAGGGCACAGACACCCGTGATACCTCCGCCGGCGCGGCTCCGGGTGCCTCCGTCCGTGCAGGCCTTCACCGCCGGACTCGAGGACGCTGAAGATCCCACGTGCGATGTGCTCAGTGTCGCGGAGTACAACTCCGAGGTGACGGAACTCCTGCTGACCTCGGCCCCCTGGATGACCGGGGAACAGATCACCCAGGTCCGCCGGCAGCTGGTACAGCTCGGCAAGAGCCACGGCTGGGTCGAGGGCTGACGCCCGGCTGATCCCGTCACGAGCTCTACGCCGAAGGGCGGCCACCCCCTGTGGGAGTGGCCGCCCTTCAACTCATTCTTACTGGTTGTACGGACCGTAGTCGTAGTCCTCCAGCGGAACGGCCTGGCCGGAGCCGGTGCCGAACGGCGAGTAGTCGATGTCGTCGTAGCCGACGGCCGAGTACATCGCGGCCTTGGCCTCCTCGGTCGGCTCGACCCGGATGTTGCGGTAGCGGGACAGACCCGTACCGGCCGGGATGAGCTTACCGATGATGACGTTCTCCTTGAGGCCGATGAGGCTGTCGGACTTGGCGTTGATCGCCGCGTCCGTCAGAACTCGGGTCGTCTCCTGGAAGGAGGCGGCCGACAGCCAGGACTCCGTCGCCAGCGAGGCCTTGGTGATACCCATCAGCTGCGGACGACCGGAGGCCGGGTGACCGCCCTCCTGGACCACACGACGGTTCTCGGTCTCGAACTTCGAGCGCTCGACCAGCTCGCCGGGCAGCAGCTCGGCGTCGCCCGACTCGATGATCGTCACGCGGCGCAGCATCTGCCGGATGATGATCTCGATGTGCTTGTCGTGGATCGACACACCCTGCGAGTTGTACACCTTCTGGACCTCGCCGACCAGGTGGACCTGGACGGCACGCTGACCCAGGATGCGCAGCACGTCGTGCGGGTTGGTGGCACCCACGGTGAGCTGCTGGCCGACCTCGACGTGCTCGCCCTCGCTGACCAGGACCTTGGCACGCTTGGAGATCGGGTACGCCGTCTCGTCGCTGCCGTCGTCCGGGGTGACCACGAGCTTCTTGGTCTTCTCGGTCTCCTCGATGCGCACGCGGCCGGAGGCCTCGGAGATCGGGGCGACACCCTTCGGGGTACGGGCCTCGAAGAGCTCGACGACACGCGGCAGACCCTGGGTGATGTCGTCACCGGCCACACCACCGGTGTGGAAGGTACGCATCGTCAGCTGGGTACCGGGCTCACCGATGGACTGGGCGGCGATGATGCCGACCGCCTCACCGATGTCGACCAGCTTGCCGGTGGCCAGCGAACGGCCGTAGCACATCGCGCAGGTGCCGACGGCGGACTCACAGGTCAGGACCGAGCGGGTCTTGACCTCCGCGACGCCGTTCCTGACCAGCTCGTCGATGAGCACGTCGCCCAGGTCGGTACCGGCCGGGGCCAGCACCCTGCCGTCGACCACGATGTCCTCGGCGAGGCAGCGCGCGTACACGGACGTCTCGACGTTGTCCGTCTTGCGCAGGACACCGCCCTCGCCGCGCTCGGCGATCGCCAGCTTGAGGCCGCGCTCGGTGCCGCAGTCCTCCTCGCGGATGATGACGTCCTGCGAGACGTCCACCAGACGCCGGGTCAGGTAACCCGAGTCGGCGGTACGAAGGGCGGTGTCCGCCAGACCCTTACGGGCACCGTGCGTGGAGATGAAGTACTCCAGCACGGAGAGGCCTTCACGGAAGCTCGCCTTGATCGGACGCGGGATCGTCTCGTTCTTCGCGTTCGACACCAGACCGCGCATACCGGCGATCTGCCGCATCTGCATCATGTTTCCTCGGGCACCCGAGTCAACCATCATGAAGATGGGGTTGGTCTTGGGGAAGTTCTCGTTCATCGCCTCGGCGACCTCGTTGGTCGCCTTGGTCCAGATCGCGATGAGCTCCTGAGTGCGCTCTTCCTTGGTGATCAGACCGCGCTCGTACTGCTTCTGGACCTTCTCGTCCTGCGCCTCGTAGCCGCGGACGATCTCCTTCTTCGCCTCGGGGACGACGACGTCGGAGATGGCGACGGTGACGCCGGAACGGGTGGCCCAGTAGAAGCCGGACGCCTTCAGGTTGTCGAGCGTCGCCGCCACGATGACCTTCGGGTAGCGCTCGGCGAGGTCGTTGACGATCTCGGAGAGCTGCTTCTTGCCCACCGAGTAGTCCACGAACGGGTAGTCCTCGGGCAGCAGCTCGTTGAAGAGCGCACGGCCCAGGGTCGTCCGCAGGCGGAAGGTGTCACCCTGCTGCCACTCGGGCTCGCCCTCCTCGCGCGCCGGCGGGGTCCAGCCGCGCGGCGGGATGGTGCCCACCGGGAAGCGGATGTCGATCGCCGACTGCAGCGCCAGCTCGCCGGCGTCGAACGCCATGATCGCCTCGGCCGTGGAGCCGAAGGACCGGCCCTCGCCCTTGGTGTCACGCAGCTCGCCGTCGGTGGTGAGGAAGAACAGACCGAGGACCATGTCCTGGGTCGGCATCGTCACCGGGCGGCCGTCGGCCGGCTTGAGGATGTTGTTCGAGGACAGCATCAGGATGCGGGCCTCGGCCTGCGCCTCCGCGGACAGCGGCAGGTGCACGGCCATCTGGTCACCGTCGAAGTCCGCGTTGAACGCGGTGCAGACGAGCGGGTGGATCTGGATGGCCTTGCCCTCGACCAGCTGCGGCTCGAAGGCCTGGATGCCGAGGCGGTGCAGGGTGGGCGCACGGTTCAGCAGGACCGGGTGCTCGGCGATGACCTCTTCGAGGACGTCGTACACGACCGTACGGCCGCGCTCCACCATCCGCTTGGCGCTCTTGATGTTCTGCGCGTGGTTCAGGTCGACCAGGCGCTTCATCACGAACGGCTTGAACAGCTCCAGCGCCATGGCCTTGGGCAGACCGCACTGGTGCAGCTTCAGCTGCGGGCCGACGACGATGACGGAACGCGCCGAGTAGTCGACACGCTTACCGAGCAGGTTCTGACGGAATCGACCCTGCTTACCCTTCAGCATGTCGCTGAGGGACTTCAGCGGGCGGTTGCCGGGGCCCGTCACCGGGCGACCCCGACGGCCGTTGTCGAAGAGCGCGTCGACGGCCTCCTGGAGCATGCGCTTCTCGTTGTTCACGATGATCTCGGGCGCGCCGAGGTCGAGAAGCCGCTTCAGGCGGTTGTTGCGGTTGATCACACGGCGGTACAGGTCGTTCAGGTCGGAGGTCGCGAAGCGGCCACCGTCCAGCTGCACCATCGGACGCAGGTCCGGCGGGATGACCGGGACGCAGTCCAGGACCATGCCCTTGGGGCTGTTGGAGGTCTGCAGGAACGCGGAGACGACCTTCAGCCGCTTCAGGGCGCGGGTCTTCTTCTGGCCCTTGCCGGTGCGGATGATCTCGCGGAGACGCTCGGCCTCCTCCTCGAGGTCGAAGGACTCCAGGCGCTTCTGCAGCGCCGCGGCACCCATCGAGCCGTCGAAGTAGGTGCCGAAGCGGTCACGCAGCTCGCGGTAGAGCAGCTCGTCGCCCTCGAGGTCCTGGACCTTGAGGTTCTTGAACCGGGTCCACACCTCGTCGAGACGGTCGATCTCGCGCTGCGCACGGTCGCGCAGCTGCTTCATCTCGCGCTCGGCACCCTCGCGCACCTTGCGGCGCACGTCGGCCTTGGCGCCCTCGGCCTCCAGCTCGGCCAGGTCGGTCTCGAGCTTCTTGGCACGGGCCTCCAGGTCGGCGTCCCGGCGGTTCTCGATCTGCTGGCGCTCGACCGAGACGTGCGCCTCCAGGGAGGGCAGGTCGCGGGTACGGCGCTCCTCGTCGACGTACGTGATCATGTACGCGGCGAAGTAGATGACCTTCTCGAGGTCCTTCGGCGCCAGGTCCAGCAGGTAGCCGAGGCGCGACGGGACACCCTTGAAGTACCAGATGTGCGTGACGGGCGCGGCCAGCTCGATGTGGCCCATCCGCTCACGGCGCACCTTGGCGCGCGTGACCTCGACGCCACAGCGCTCGCAGATGATGCCCTTGAAGCGGACGCGCTTGTACTTGCCGCAGTAGCACTCCCAGTCCCGGGTCGGACCGAAGATCTTCTCGCAGAAGAGCCCGTCCTTTTCCGGCTTCAGGGTGCGGTAGTTGATGGTCTCCGGCTTCTTGACCTCGCCGTGGCTCCACTGGCGGATGTCGTCAGCGGTGGCCAGACCGATCCGGAGCTCGTCGAAGAAGTTGACGTCGAGCACTATGCGTCAATCCCTCTCAGGGTTGAAAGTCTGTGGTCTGAAACGGGGGCCTGGGGGTCGGCGGGGCCCTTGTGGGTCAGGGCCCCGCCGGACTCCCGTCAGACCTCTTCGACGCTGCTCGGCTCGCGCCGGGACAGGTCGATACCGAGCTCCTCCGCAGCGCGGAAGACGTCCTCGTCGGTGTCGCGCATCTCGATGGACATACCGTCGCTGGACAGCACCTCCACGTTCAGGCAGAGCGACTGCATCTCCTTGATGAGCACCTTGAAGGACTCGGGGATGCCGGGCTCGGGGATGTTCTCGCCCTTGACGATGGCCTCGTAGACCTTCACGCGGCCGGTGACGTCGTCGGACTTGATGGTCAGCAGCTCCTGGAGGGCGTACGCGGCGCCGTAGGCCTCGAGGGCCCACACCTCCATCTCACCGAACCGCTGGCCACCGAACTGGGCCTTACCACCCAGCGGCTGCTGGGTGATCATCGAGTACGGACCGGTCGAGCGGGCGTGCAGCTTGTCGTCGACCAGGTGGTGCAGCTTCAGGATGTACATGTAGCCGACCGAGATCGGGTCCGGGAACGGCTCACCGCTACGGCCGTCGAACAGCCGCGCCTTGCCGGACGGGAGGACCATGCGCTCGCCGTCGCGGTTCGGGATGGTGTGCTGCAGCAGACCCGCCAGCTCGTCCTCGCGGGCACCGTCGAAGACCGGGGTCGCGACGTTGGTGCGCGGGGCGACCTGGTCGGCGCCGATGACCTGCAGGCGCTGGGCCCACTCGTCCGCGAGGCCGGAGACGTCCCAGCCGCGGCTGGCGAGCCAGCCGAGGTGGATCTCCAGGACCTGTCCCGGGTTCATTCGGGACGGCACACCCAGCGGGTTGAGGATGATGTCGACCGGAGTTCCGTCCTCGAGGAACGGCATGTCCTCGATGGGAAGGATCTTCGAGATGACACCCTTGTTGCCGTGGCGGCCGGCGAGCTTGTCACCATCGGTGATCTTGCGCTTCTGCGCGACGTAGACGCGGACCAGCTGGTTCACGCCCGGCGGCAGCTCGTCGCCCTCCTCGCGGTCGAAGACGCGCACGCCGATGACCTTGCCGGTCTCGCCGTGCGGCACCTTCAGCGAGGTGTCACGGACCTCACGGGCCTTCTCACCGAAGATCGCGCGCAGCAGGCGCTCCTCGGGGGTCAGCTCCGTCTCACCCTTCGGGGTCACCTTGCCGACGAGGATGTCACCGGCGATGACCTCGGCACCGATGCGGATGATGCCGCGCTCGTCGAGGTCGGCGAGGACCTCCTCGGAGACGTTCGGGATGTCCCGGGTGATCTCCTCGGGGCCGAGCTTGGTGTCACGGGCGTCGACCTCGTGCTCCTCGATGTGGATCGAGGAGAGGACGTCGTCCTGCACGAGGCGCTGCGACAGGATGATCGCGTCCTCGTAGTTGTGACCCTCCCACGGCATGAACGCCACGAGCAGGTTCTTGCCGAGGGCCATCTCGCCGTTCTGGGTGGCCGGGCCGTCGGCCAGCACCTGGCCGGTGATGACGCGGTCGCCCTCGTTGACGATGACCTTCTGGTTGACCGAGGTGCCCTGGTTGGACCGGGAGAACTTGGCCAGGCGGTACGTGATGTACGTGCCGTCGTCGTTGGCGGTGGTGATGTAGTCCGCGGAGACCTCCTGGACCACACCGTCCTTCTCGGCCTTGACCACGTCGCCGGCGTCGACCGCGGAGCGGTACTCCATGCCGGTGCCGACGAGCGGTGCCTCGGACTTAATCAGCGGCACGGCCTGACGCATCATGTTCGCGCCCATGAGGGCACGGTTCGCGTCGTCGTGCTCGAGGAAGGGGATCATGGCGGTCGCGACCGACACCATCTGGCGCGGCGAGACGTCCATGTAGTCCACGTCCTCGCCGCCGACGTAGTCGACCTCGCCGCCACGGCGGCGGACCAGCACGCGGGCCTCGGCGAACCGCATCTCGTCGGTCAGCGGCGCGTTGGCCTGCGCGATGACGAAGCGGTCCTCCTCGTCGGCGGTCAGGTAGTCGACCTCGTCGGTGACCTGGCCGTCGACGACCTTGCGGTACGGCGTCTCGATGAAACCGAACGCGTTGACCCGGCCGTAGGAGGCGAGCGAACCGATCAGACCGATGTTCGGGCCTTCCGGCGTCTCGATCGGGCACATGCGGCCGTAGTGCGAGGGGTGCACGTCACGGACCTCGAAGCCGGCCCGCTCACGGGAGAGACCACCCGGGCCGAGGGCGTTCAGACGACGCTTGTGCGTCAGCCCCGACAGCGGGTTGTTCTGGTCCATGAACTGGGACAGCTGGCTGGTGCCGAAGAACTCCTTGATGGAGGCGACGACCGGCCGGATGTTGATCAGGGTCTGCGGCGTGATCGCCTCGACGTCCTGCGTGGTCATGCGCTCGCGCACGACACGCTCCATACGGGCGAGACCCGTGCGGACCTGGTTCTGGATCAGCTCGCCGACGCTGCGGATACGACGGTTGCCGAAGTGGTCGATGTCGTCGGTCTCGACCATGATCGAGCGACCGGACTCACCGATCGTCTCGGTCTCGCCGGCGTGCAGCTTCACCAGGTACTTGATGGTGGCGATGATGTCGTCGGTGGTGAGCACACCGGCGTCCAGCGGCTCGTCCGCACCGAGCTTCTTGTTCACCTTGTAGCGGCCGACCTTGGCGAGGTCGTAGCGCTTGGGGTTGAAGTAGAGGTTCTCCAGCAGCGTCTGTGCGGCCTCACGCGTGGGGGGCTCGCCCGGGCGCAGCTTGCGGTAGATGTCGAGCAGCGCGTCGTCCTGGCCCTGGGTGTGGTCCTTCTCCAGGGTGGCGCGCATGGACTCGTACTCGCCGAACTCCTCGAGGATCTGCTCGGTCGTCCAGCCGAGCGCCTTGAGCAGCACGGTGACCGACTGCTTGCGCTTGCGGTCGATGCGGACACCGACCATGTCGCGCTTGTCGATCTCCATCTCCAGCCAGGCACCCCGGGACGGGATGATCTTGGCGGAGAAGATGTCCTTGTCGGACGTCTTGTCGATGCTGGAGTCGAAGTAGACACCGGGGGAACGGACCAGCTGAGACACCACGACACGCTCGGTGCCGTTGATGACGAAGGTGCCCTTGTTCGTCATGAGCGGGAAGTCGCCCATGAAGACCGTCTGGGACTTGATCTCACCGGTCTCGTTGTTGGTGAACTCGGCGGTGACGAAGAGCGGGGCGGCGTACGTGAAGTCGCGCTCCTTGCACTCGTCGATGGAGTTCTTCGGCGGCTCGAAGCGGTGGTCCCGGAACGTCAGGGACATCGACCCGGAGAAGTCCTCGATCGGGGAGATCTCCTCGAAGATCTCCTCCAGACCGGACTTGGTGGGGACGTCCTGACCGTTCTCCAGAGCCTCCTCGACCCGACTCTGCCAGGCGGTGTTGCCGAGCAGCCAGTCGAAGCTCTCGGTCTGCAGCGCGAGCAGGTTCGGAACCTCGAGAGGCTCCTTGATCTTTGCAAAGGAGATGCGCAGCGGGGCGGTGCTGGCGCCGTTGTTCGTATTCGCGGTCGAGGCATTGCGCGAGGCGGCCAAGAGGGGGTCCTTCCGAGGGCTCGGACTCACTACGCGCGTGCCGGCCCCTCTCCCGCACACAGAGACAGAAAGCCCAGGTCAAAGTGGCTTTTGTCATCGATGCTCGAGTGAGGGCAGACCCCTGGTGACGGGCAGGGGACAGCTAACAGGCAGCGCAAAGGGTCAGTGTAGCCACTCGGCACACTGATGTCCAGTGCGGGTTTGTCGAGACCCTCGCTGTCCTCACCGCTCTTGTCAACGCCCTCGGCATGCCTGCCCTCAACGCACGTTGATACTGCCCTCTTCGCCGTCGATCCATGCCTCGGATTCGGATCCTTGTGACGACGCGTCCTGAGAATTGCGCGCTGCGTGCGGTTCGTCAAGGCCCCTCAGTCCAAACGAGACTGGCCGGAGACACGACGAAGATCACCATACCCCTCGCCGTCGCGAGTGCAAGGCAACCGTGGTCGGTCCTCCGGATACGCCGAAGAGCGACCACCCGGATGGATGATCGCTCTTCGGTGCGTTCGCGTTACAGCCCTGCGGGGCACTTTTCAGGGCGCCACGGGGCCGCGCTCAGCGCGCGTTCGAGTCCTGGGGACCCGAGAGGTCTTACTTGACCTCGACGGAGGCGCCGGCGCCCTTGAGGGCCTCGGCGGCCTTGTCGGCGGCTTCCTTGTTGACCTTCTCGAGGACCGGCTTCGGGGTGCCGTCGACGAGGTCCTTGGCCTCCTTCAGACCCAGCGAGGTCAGCTCACGCACGACCTTGATGACCTGGATCTTCTTGTCGCCGGCGCCGGTGAGGATGACGTCGAACTCGTCCTTCTCCTCCTCGGCCTCGGCGGCAGCGCCACCGGCGACACCGCCGGCCATGACGACCGGGGCAGCAGCGGCAGCGGTGACGTCGAACTTGTCCTCGAAGGCCTTCACGAACTCGGAGAGCTCGATGAGGGTCATCTCCTCGAACTGGGCAAGCAGCTCGTCCTGGGTGAGCTTCGCCATGATGGCGGTCCTTCCACTCAATCGGCAGGTGCCGGATGTACTGGGTAAGGCGGGCGTACGTCGGCCCGCTGAGACCCTCGCCGCGTCATGCGGCCAGGATCAGAAAGCGAGCCGAATTACTCGGCACCGCCCTGCTCGGCCTGCTTGGCGCGCAGCGCGTCCACGGTGCGGACGAGCTTCGACGGCAGCGCCTGGAAGACGGAGGCAGCCTGGGACTGCTTCGCCTTGAAGGCACCGGCCAGCTTGCTGAGCAGAACCTCGCGGGACTCGAGGTCCGCAAGCTTCTTGATCTCGTCGGCGGACAGCGCCTTGCCGTCAAGGACACCGCCCTTGATGACGAGATTCGGGTTTTCCTTGGCGAAGTCACGCAGACCCTTCGCCGACTCCACCGGGTCACCGGTGACGAAGGCGACGGCCGTCGGACCAGCGAAGAGCTGGTCGTCCAGCGTGATCCCGGCCTCGTTGGCCGCAATCTTGGTCAGCGTGTTCTTCACCACGGCGTACTGGGCGTTCTCACCGAGCGACCGGCGCAGCGTCTTGAGCTGCGCCACGGTGAGACCGCGGTACTCGGTCAGCACGGCGGCGTTGGAGCTGCGGAACTTGTCCGTCAGCTCCGCAACCGCGGCAGCCTTGTCGGGCCTCGCCATAGAGCCTCGGCCTCCTTCCGGGTGATTCGGACCGCGCGGACCCGAAGGAGGACTGGGGAAACGAAACGCCCCGGCGCAGGCGCACGGGGCGGACTCGACCGGTCGCACACGCGCTCGGCGCGCGCACTCCGGGAGTTCTTCCACTGTCACCTGCGCGGGTCGCCCACTTTTCAGCGGATCCTTCGGCCACCGCGCCCTCGTTCGAGTGCACGGCAACGACCAGCGGTCTTTGGCTTCTGCAAGAGAGTACGGGACCGGGGCGCCGTCGAGCAAATCGACCGTAAGCGACTCCCCCGGGCCCACAGGAACCCTCCCCGCACGACCGCCGCACGGGGCCGAGCCGCAGCTCTACGACCGGGGCTGCCGCACGCGGCCGAGTCGCACATTCTGCGACATGGGGGCTGCCCTGCGCGGACGAACCGCACATTCTTCGACACGGTCAGCCGCACGCCGGGGGGCGGGTCGAGCCGTTGCTCTGCTATCCGGGCTGCACGGCCTGGCCACGGCTCCCGCGACATCGGCCGTGCGGCAGCCCGCCCGTGTCGTGGAGCTTCGGCTCGCGCCCAGCACGGCTCGGCCGTGGGCCCTGGGCCGGCTGCGGCAGGAGGCTTCAGCGGCGGGCTCTACAGGCCGCCGCATGAGGTCGAGCTGTCGTCCTCCGGCACGGATGCCGTGACAGCTCGGCCTCACCCTCGCGCACCGGCCGCGGCACGAGGCACCGCCCCAAGCTCTCCCGCACGGATCTCCGCAGGTGGCCCAGCCTCAAACCCTCCAGCACAGACCCGCACGAGGCCGAACGCAGGATCTCCCGCGCGAGCTCCGTCGCCACGGCCCCCCGGCCGCGGTGAGGAAGGCGGCCTCGCGGGCCGTGTCGCGCCCGGCCTGGTGCCGCACGGCGGCCCTGTCCACGGGCAGTCCGCCGCCGGGGCAGAAACCTCACGGTGGGCCCGGAGTCGAGCCGGTGCCGGCCGTGCCGCCGAGGGGGTGATCCCCGCCCGGCCCGGCGAAGGCCCAGCGGCGAACCCAGCCGTCGGCCCGGATCCGGCCCTGCTCGGTCGCGCGCGCCGCGCGCGCCGCGCGGGCCGACGCCGCCGGTGCGGGCTCGGCGCACCGGCGGAGAGAGTGGGCGGTGCTTCAGGAGAGGGTGCCGGTGGCGGAGCCGCTCGACGTGTTGCCCGAGCCGTGGGTCCCGAGGGACTTCATCAGGTCCTTGAAGTCCTTGGTGTCACTGGCCGACGGCGCCTCGGCCGAGACCGGCACGCCGTAGTCGCTGTAGGACGCGCTGCTGGTCAGGGTGCCCTTGGCCGTGTCCGCCTTCTCGGTCTTCTTCACCAGCAGGTTCTGGTCGTTGATCCAGATGTCGATGGTGTCGGTGGTGACGCCCGCCCGGTCGAGCTGCTTCTTCAGGGCCGCCAGCTGGTCCGCGCTGAGGTTGCTGCTCCGGCCCGCGAGGTCGGCGACGTTGACCGTGCCCGCGTAGTGCCTGGTGTGGACGCCGGAGACCGTCTCCTCGCCGACCTTCTTCACGTCACCGGAGGCCAGCAGCATTTTCACGGCCTGGTTCGGCGAGGACGTCTGGGCCTGGTCCTTCAGGTACGAGCCGGAGGCGCCGGCGAGCTTGGCGAGGTCGTCGTACGCGTACCTGACCCAGTGCTTGCCGCCCGTCTGCCGGGCGAACGCATCGCTCATCTTCACGTAGTAGGCGTCCGGCAGATAGCGGGCCTGCATCGACGCGGTACCGGCCTTGCGCATCATCTGGGCCATCTGCCCGCCGGTGTACGTCATGGTGAGGTTGCCCTTGATGCCGTGGCCCCAGGCGAGGGCGCCGTCCCCGGTCGCCGACATCAGGTTGCCCAGGGACATCGTGGAGTGCACCTTGGCCGAGTCCGCCTTGTCGGTGGACTGCTCGGCGGTGCGCAGTACGGCGGCGATGGGGCTGAGGTGGATCGCGCCGCCGCCGGCCGCCTTGCCGCCCTTCCCGGAGTCCGAGGAGCCGCAGGCGGCCACCCCGGTCAGCGCGGCAACCACCGCCACGGAAAGGGTCATCCGGCGCGCCGTCGTGCTCTTCATCTTGTCCTACCCCCATACAAGTCGAGTGCCTGCACCGTAGCCCAGGCCACTGACAGCCGTCCGAAAGGACCTGGAAAGAAAGCTCGTACAAAGAAAGGACGGACCCCGCACCTGGAAGGTTGCAGGGCCCGCCCTTACTCACGCGTACCTGACGCGGCTACCGGGCTGAGCGGGGGGCTCAGACGGCGGCCGGGTCCTCCTCGACGAGGAGGTTGCGGGTGCGGTTCGGGTCGACCGGGATGCCGGGGCCCATCGTGGTGGTGATGGCGGCCTTCTTGATGTAGCGACCCTTGGCGGCGGACGGCTTCAGACGGAGGATCTCCTCCAGCGCGGCGCCGTAGTTCTCCACCAGCTTGGCGTCGTCGAAGGACGACTTGCCGATGATGAAGTGCAGGTTCGAGTGCTTGTCGACGCGGAACTCGATCTTGCCGCCCTTGATGTCGGTGACGGCCTTGGTCACGTCGGGGGTGACGGTGCCGGTCTTCGGGTTCGGCATCAGGCCACGCGGGCCGAGGACGCGGCCGAGGCGGCCGACCTTGCCCATGAGGTCCGGGGTGGCGACGACGGCGTCGAAGTCCAGACGGCCCTTCGAAACCTCGTCGATCAGTTCGTCGGCGCCGACGATGTCGGCACCCGCGGCACGCGCGGCCTCGGCACGGTCACCGGTCGCGAAGACCAGGACCCGGGCGGTCTTACCGGTGCCGTGCGGAAGGTTCACGGTGCCACGGACCATCTGGTCGGCCTTGCGCGGGTCGACACCCAGACGGAAGGCGACCTCGACGGTGGCGTCGAACTTGGTCGTGGAGGTCTCCTTGGCGAGACGGACGGCCTCGAGCGGGGCGTACAGCTTCTCCCGGTCGACCTTGGCGTCCGCAGCGCGGAGAGCCTTGCTGCGCTTGCTCACAACTTGCTCCTGTGTGTTCTGAAAGGAGTCGTGGTCCCTGGGCCGAGCAGGCCCTGCCACGTGCGACCGGCTACGGCCGCATGACTACTGGGGTGGGGTTCAGCCCTCGACCGTGACGCCCATGGAACGCGCGGTGCCGGCGATGATCTTCGCCGCGGCGTCCAGGTCGTTCGCGTTCAGGTCGGGCATCTTGGTCTGGGCGATCTCGCGGACCTGCGCCTCGGTGATCTTGGCGACCTTGGTCTTGTGCGGCTCGCCGGAGCCCTTCTCGATGCCCGCGGCCTTGAGGATCATCTTCGCGGCCGGCGGCGTCTTGGTGATGAAGGTGAAGGAACGGTCCTCGTAGACCGTGATCTCCACCGGGATGACCCAACCGCGCTGCGACTCGGTCGCGGCGTTGTAGGCCTTGCAGAACTCCATGATGTTGACGCCGTGCTGACCCAGCGCGGGGCCGACCGGCGGAGCCGGGTTGGCGGCACCGGCCTGGATCTGGAGCTTGATGAGCCCCGTGACCTTCTTCTTCTTGGGAGGCATAGCTCTCCGGGTCCTTTCATTCGGGTCCATGCCCGCGCGAGGATCGCGACCCTGACGCAGGCATACCGCACAACGATAACGGGTATAGATGCGCGGCTAAAAACCGAGCAGGTCAGACCGGCTGAGACAGCCCGCCTGACCTGCTCGGAAGAGCAACGTCCAGAAATGGACTAGTTCTTCTGGATCTGGTCGAAGGACAGCTCGACCGGCGTCTCGCGGCCGAAGATCTCCACCAGGCCCTTGACCTTCTTCGAGTCGGGGTTGATCTCGTTGATGGTCGCCTGCAGCGTGGCGAACGGACCGTCGGTGACGGTGACCGAGTCGCCGACCTCGAAGTCCAGCACCTGGACCTCGACCTTGCGCTGCGGAGCGGGCTTGCCCTCGGCCTCGGCGGCCTCGCGGGCGGCCTTCTCCTCGGCCTCCGGGGCGAGCATCTTGACGATCTCGTCCAGGGTCAGCGGGTACGGGTCGTAGGCGTTGCCGACGAAGCCGGTGACGCCCGGGGTGTTGCGGACGACGCCCCAGGACTCGTTGGTCAGGTCCATGCGGACCAGGACGTAACCCGGCAGCTTGTTCTGCTTGATCGTCTTGCGGTCGCCGTTCTTGATCTGGACGACCTCTTCCTGCGGCACCTCGGCCTGGAAGATGTAGTCCTCGACGTTCAGCGAGACGGCGCGCTGCTCCAGGTTGGTCTTCACGCGGTTCTCGTAACCGGCGTAGGTGTGGATGACGTACCACTCGCCGGGCAGGGTGCGCAGTTCCTCGCGCAGGGCCTGGACGGGGTCGACGGGCGCGGCCGGCTCTTCCTCGGCAGCCTCTTCGGCGGCCTCCTCGCCGGCTTCCCCGTCCTCTTCGTCCTCGACGGTCAGGGCAGCCTCTTCGGCCGGCTCCCCCGCCTCGGCCTCGGCAGCCTCGAACTCGTCCTGCTCGTCCGCGCCCTCGACGATGTCGAGCTCGTCGTCCACCATCTCGGCAGCGGTCGCGCGCGACTCGATGGCGTCGTCGTTCAGGTTCGGGTCAGACACGGTGGCTGCTTCTTCCTGGATACATAGGGGTGGAACATGCGAAAACGGGCGCCGGTACCACGGCGCCCTTCGCTCTTGGCTCAGCCGAAGACGTACTTGGCCGCGTGGTTGAGCCCATAGTCAATCACGGTCACCAGCGCGATCATGATGGCGACAAAGAAGATCACCACGGTGGTGTACGACGTCAGCTGGTTACGCGTCGGCCAGACGACCTTGCGGAGCTCCGCGATGATCTGGCGGTAGAAGGTGGCGAGGCGCTTCAGCGGGCCCTTCTTGGCGCGCTTGCCGCCCTTGCGGGCCTTCTTCTTGGACTCCGGCAGCTCGTCCTGGGCGTCAGGCGTGTCGATGGAGCCCACGGCGTCCGTCATTCGTCCTCACCTGGTCCCGGGTCGTGGCCGTGCCGCGCCCGGTTTCTGAGCCGCACGGCGGTGCATTGCTGTACGTACATGCGCACACATCCTGGCGGTGTGTGTAGCAGGGCCGGAGGGACTTGAACCCCCAACCGCCGGTTTTGGAGACCGGTGCTCTACCAATTGAGCTACGACCCTTTGTGTGTCCCCCAACGTACCGCATCCGGCCGGGTGCGCGGTGTGCACCGGTTGCGGCGGCGGCTGCTGAAGGCCAACGAGGTGAGAGTGTACGTGGTCCGCGGCCCGGCGTCGAACAGAAAGTGCCCGTCCGGAGCCACTTGACCAAAGATCGTCCTGGCCGGGGACCGGATTCGGACCCTTGTTCACGTCCCGCCCCCCATGCCGTTCGGTCTGCCGCCTTCCCAGCCGTGAACGACCGGGCCGCGCGCTCGTCCGGTCACACTTCGTCACGCTCCGCGCCACCGCCGGCTGCGCCGTCGAGATCGCATCCGCCCTGGTGGGCGCGGAACCGACGACCGGACCCCGCACCGGGAACCCCGGTGCCGCCGGCCGGGTCGGCGCCGACCGCGACCGTGTCCCCGGACGAGCCCGTTCACGCCTTCAGGGGCTCGCGGACCGGCTGCGTCGGCCTGCAAATGAAACCGGCATGCCGCAGGGGTTTCCGATCTGAAACGATGGCCTCATGAGCGCTGCAACCCCACCCACCGAGCGCCGGGTCTCCGCCCGAGTCGGCGCGATCTCCGAGTCCGCCACCCTCGCCGTGGACGCCAAGGCCAAGGCCCTGAAGGCCGCCGGGCGTCCGGTGATCGGCTTCGGCGCCGGTGAGCCCGACTTCCCGACCCCGGACTACATCGTCGAGGCGGCCGTCGAGGCCTGCAAGAACCCCAAGTTCCACCGCTACACCCCGGCCGGCGGCCTGCCCGAGCTGAAGGCCGCGATCGCCGCGAAGACGCTGCGCGACTCCGGCTGGGAGCCCGACGTCTCGCAGATCCTCGTCACCAACGGCGGCAAGCAGGCCATCTACGAGGCGTTCGCCGCGATCCTCGACCCGGGCGACGAGGTCATCGTCCCGGCGCCGTACTGGACGACGTACCCGGAGTCGATCCGCCTCGCGGGCGGTGTCCCGGTGGAGGTCGTGGCCGACGAGACGACCGGCTACCGCGTCTCCGTCGAGCAGCTGGAGGCGGCGCGCACGGAGAAGACGAAGGTCGTCCTCTTCGTCTCCCCGTCCAACCCGACCGGAGCGGTGTACTCCGAGACCGAGACCGAGGCGATCGGCAGCTGGGCCGCCGAGCACGGCCTGTGGGTGCTCACCGACGAGATCTACGAGCACCTGGTCTACGGCGGCGCCGCCGCGGTGTCCCTGCCCGCGCTCCTGCCCGAGCTGCGCGACAAGTGCATCGTGGTCAACGGTGTGGCGAAGACGTACGCCATGACCGGCTGGCGCGTGGGCTGGGTCATCGGCCCGAAGGACGTCGTCAAGGCCGCGACGAACCTGCAGTCGCACGCCACCTCGAACGTCTCCAACGTGGCCCAGGTGGCCGCCCTGGCCGCCGTCTCCGGCGACCTGGACGCCGTGGCGACGATGCGTGAGGCCTTCGACCGGCGCCGCAAGACCATCGTGCGGATGCTCAACGAGATCGACGGCGTGCTCTGCCCGGAGCCCGAGGGCGCCTTCTACGCCTACCCGTCGGTCAAGGCGCTGCTCGGCAAGGAGATCCGCGGCAAGCGCCCGCAGGACACCGTCGAGCTGGCCGCGCTGATCCTGGAGGAGGCCGAGGTCGCGGTCGTCCCGGGTGAGGCGTTCGGCACGCCCGGCTACCTGCGCCTGTCGTACGCGCTCGGCGACGAGGACCTCGTCGAGGGCGTGAGCCGGTTGCAGAAGCTCCTGGCGGAGGCGCGGGACTGAGCGGTCCATTTTTGGACAGGAGCACCTGGGAACGTTCCCAGGTGCTCCTGTTCGTTTGTGCGAGCAAGACCACGTACGGGGAAACGGCTACCGGTGTGACAGGTGCGTACGGCAGGATCCTGGGATGGAGCGTGTACGTGACCTCTCTGAGCTGCCGAAAGCCCATCTGCACCTGCACTTCACCGGTTCGATGCGGTCCGCGACCGTGCTGGAACTGGCCGACAAGTACGGCGTACGACTGCCCGAGACCCTGGCCGAGGCCCTGACCAGCGGTGAACCGCCGAAGCTGCGGGCCACCGACGAGCGGGGCTGGTTCCGTTTCCAGCGGCTGTACGACGCGGCGCGCTCCTGCCTGCGCGAACCGGAGGACATCCAGCGCCTGGTCCGGGAGGCGGCGCAGGAGGACCTGAGGGACGGCTCGGGCTGGCTGGAGATCCAGGTGGACCCGACGTCGTACGCGCCCCGGCTGGGCGGGCTGATCCCGGCGCTGGAGATCATCCTGGACGCGGTGGACACGGCGTCGAGGGAGACGGGCCTCGGTATGCGGGTCCTGGTGGCCGCGAACCGCATGAAGCACCCGCTGGACGCCCGTACGCTGGCCCGCCTGGCGGTGCGGTACGCGGACCGGGGCGTGGTCGGTTTCGGGCTCTCCAACGACGAGCGGCGCGGCATGGCCCGGGACTTCGACCGGGCCTTCCACATCGCGCGCGAGGGCGGTCTGCTGTCGGCCCCGCACGGCGGCGAGCTGACCGGTCCGGCCTCGGTGCGCGACTGCCTGGACGACCTGCACGCCTCACGGATCGGGCACGGGGTGCGCGCGGCGGAGGACCCGCGGCTGCTGAAGCGGCTGGCCGACCGGGGCGTGACCTGCGAGGTGTGCCCGGCGTCGAACGTCGCGCTCGGCGTGTACGAGAAGCCCGAGGACGTGCCGCTGCGGACGCTCTTCGAGGCCGGCGTCCCGATGGCCCTCGGCGCCGACGACCCGCTGCTGTTCGGCTCCCGGCTGGCCGCCCAGTACGAGATCGCCCGCCACGCCCACGGCTTCTCGGACGCCGAACTCGCCGAACTGGCGCGCCAGTCGGTGCGGGGCTCGGCCGCCCCCGAGGACATCAGGGCGCGGCTGCTGGCCGGGATCGACGACTGGCTGGCTCGCCCGGCCGCCTGAAGGGGGCGCAGGGCGGGACGCCGGGCTCGTCCTTCGGCCCCGGGCGCAGCCCATGAGGGCCGGCGCCCCTGACGACACGTCTCTGCCGGGGTCCCCAGGGCGCCGTTACCCGCGCGGTGCGCGCCTCGTCGGTCTCACGCGGAGGCCGGCACAACGGAGATTCCGCCCAGCAGGGTCTTCGCGAGCCGTGCGGCGAAGTCGTCGACCGGCGGCCGCTGACCCGTCTCTGTCGCGTCGTAGGCGAACGCGCGCTGCGCACAGGCGCCCAGCAGCAGCGAGGCGGCCGCGAAGGTGTCGGCGTCGGCGCGGACGCGACCGGCGGCCTGTTCGGCGCGGAGGTAGGCGTCCAGGTCCTGGATGGGCTGGTGCGGGCCGGAGCCGAGCATGCGCAGCGCGTCGTAGTGGCGCTCCTTGAGCTGGGTCTCGGCGTACAGGGAGGCGGCGATCGGGAAGCTCTGCTCGTAGAAGAGGGCGGCCTGGCGGGCGATCTCGGTGAGGTTGCCTTCCAGGGTGCCCTGTCCCGTTTCGGTGGCGAGGCTGCCCAGCAGCGGGGTGAGCCGCGGAAGCCGCTCGGTGAGCACGCGCACGAACAGCTCTTCCTTGCTGTCGAAGTACTTGTAGAGGGCCGCTTCGGAGCAGCCGGCCGCGCGGGCGATCTCCTTGGTGGTGGCGCGGGCGAGTCCGACGGTGAGCATGAGCTCGTGGGCGGCGTCGAGGATGCGGACACGCGCGGGCTTCTGCTCCATGGGGGTCCAATCGGGCTTGACGAGTGGGTGAGTGTTTACTCACTCTAGGGCGAGCAGAGGTGAGTGAGTACTCACCCACCAGCCCGAGCAGGGGAGCCTTCATGAACCTCACCGTTTTCGGCGCCACCGGCGGCATCGGCCGGGAGATCGTGCGCCAGGCGCTCGGCGCGGGCCACCGGGTGACGGCCGTGCTCCGCGATCCGGCCCGGCTGGACGTCAGGGGGGACGCGCTGGAGGTGTTCCGCGCCGATCTGACCGACCCCGAGGAACTGCGTGCCGCCGTCAGCGGCCGTGACGCGGTCCTCTCCGGACTGGGCGCGCGCAGCCGCAGGGACGCCGGGGTCACCACCCGGCTGACCCGTACGGTGCTGCGCGCCATGGAGGCGGAGCGCGTACGACGGCTGCTCGTGGTCAGCGCCGGCCCCGTCGGCCCGGCCCCGGAGGCCGACGGCGCACTGGACCGTGCCCTGCGGGGCCTGGTGTCGGCCGTCCTCAAGGACGTCTACACCGACCTGCGCGAGATGGAGGCCGAGCTGGGCCGAAGCGGTACGGACTGGACGTCCGTACGGCCGCCGCGCCTGCAGGACAAGCCGCTCACCGGTCGCTACCGCACCGTCGTCGGCGGCTTCCCGCGCAAGGGCCGCTTCATCGCACGCGCGGACGTCGCGCACGCGATGCTGGCGATGATCGACGACGCGGAAACGGTGAAGCAGGGGGTGGGGGTGGCGTACTGAGCGCCTCTACAGGCTGACGCCGACGGTCACCGGTTCGTTGACGAGCGTGACCCCGAAGGCCTCGCGGACACCCGCGACCACCTCACGGGCCAGCGCCAGCAGGTCCTCGGTGGTGGCCTCGCCCCGGTTGGTGAGGGCGAGGGTGTGCTTGGTGGAGATGCGGGCCGCACCGGTGCCGTAGCCCTTGGTGAAGCCCGCCTTGTCGATCAGCCAGGCCGCGGAGGTCTTCGTACGGCCCTCCCCCGCCGGGTAGGCGGGCGGCTCGGCACCGTCCCCGAGCCGTTCGCGCACGCGCGCGTGGAACGCGGCGAACTGTTCGCCGGTGAGGATCGGGTTGGTGAAGAAGGATCCGGCGGACCAGGTGTCGTGGTCCTGGGGGTCGAGGACCATGCCCTTCCCGGCACGCAGCTTCAGCACGGTCTCGCGGGCGTCGGCCAGCGGCACCCGGTCGCCGGGCTCGACGCCGAGCGCACGCGCCGCCTCGGCGTACTTCACGGGCGCGGACAGCCCGCGCGCGTCCTCCAGCTCGAAGCGGACACGCAGCACCACATAGCGCTCGGGGTCGGCCTTGAAGCGGCTGTGGCGGTACGAGAAGGCGCACTCCTCGTTCGTCAGCGTGACGGTCTCGCCGGCGCGCCGGTCGTAGGCGAGGACCTCGGTGATGGTGGAGGAGACCTCCTGCCCGTAGGCGCCCACGTTCTGGATCGGTGTGGCGCCCGCGGATCCGGGAATGCCGGCCAGGCACTCGATACCGGCGAGCCCGGCCTCGACCGTGCGGGCGACGGCGTCGGTCCACACCTCGCCGGCCGCCAGCTCCAGGGTCGTGCCGCGCAGTTCGACACCGCGCGTGGCGATGCGCAGGGCGGTGCCGTCGAAGCCCTTGTCGCCGATGACCAGGTTCGATCCGCCGCCGATGACCAGCAGCGGCGTCCCGCTGTCGTCGGCCTCACGGACGGCGGCGATCACCTCGGCGTCGGTCACCGCAGTGACCAGCCGCGTCGCGGGACCGCCCAGCCGGAAGGTGGTCAGCGGGGCAAGAGGGGCGTCGTGGAGTACCTGCACGGGCCCAAGACTACGAGACGGTTCTCCCTGCACGGACGGGCGCGGTCGGCCACCCCGTCACCCCACGCCTGGGGTCGGACACACGTGTACGCACGCGTGGTCTCCTTTTCGAAGGCCACGCGCGCGTACGCGACGCCCTGTCCGGCCGGCGTTCTACGCGAGCCGTCGTTCCGCCTCCTCCCAGCTCAGCGGCAGCTGGTCGCTGGGGGCCTGCCAGGTGGCGAACGCGACGCCGCGCATCTCGGAGGCCAGGCCGCGAGAGGTGGGCCGGTGGGCGCCGGAGTGGGCGAAGGCCTTCAGCGCGTCGGCGGACTCCCAGGCGGACAGGGTCCAGAACGTCCGCCGCAGGGGCTGTGCCCTGAGGGAGGCCCCGTAGGCGCCGGGCGCCCGGCCGATCTGCCGCCACACGCCCGGGGTGCGGGCGAGGAAGCGGAGGGCGCCCCACAGGGTGCGGGTCTCGAAGCGCGAGGCGAAGACGTGCACCTGGGCGTCCTGCGGCGGAGTGTGCGGCACGATCCAGGGAAGAGCGGGAAGAGCGGGCATCGCGACCTCCATGTGACGAGCTTCCGGGTCGGGCTTCGGCGGGCACCGGTAGCCGGCAGCCGGGCAGGCTTCGGCGGACTTCAGCGGACGGCGGTCGCCGGGGCGGGCTGCAGCGGACGGCGTCCTCCTGGGCGCCGGTCTCAGGGGCGGGGGCTTACAAGGCGCCGGACGCCGGGCCTACGGCCCCAGGGCACCGGACACCGGCCGGGCGTCGGCGGGCGGCGGTCCCCAGGGCGCCGGTGTCCCGGAGCGAGCGCTTCCGGGGAGCCGGACTCCGGGCCTGCGGCTCCCAGGGCGCCGGGCCTCGGACCGGAGTCCTCAGGGCATCGAACCCCGGCCCGACTTCGGCGGACGGCGGCTCCCAGGGCGCCGGACTTCAGGTCGACGATCTCCGGGTACCGGTCGTTGGCCGGGCTTCAGCGGGCGGCGGTCTCCAGTCCACTGGTCTCCGGGGCGCCTGACTTCGGGTCGGCCGTCTCCGGGCCGCCTGACCTCGGGTCGGCCGTCTCCAGGGCATCGGCCTTCAAGGCCGTCGCGGGCGTCTGGCCGTCCGCCGCGGCGAGCCGGGCGGCACTCCGGCGGGGCGGGATCACCAGGGCCGCGACAGCGGCGAGGGCGACCACCGCCGAGCCGGTGACCAGGGCGGGCCGCAGGCCGTCCACGAAGCTCTGCGCGTTCTCGTAGCCACCCTGCGCGGAGAAGATCGACGACATCACCGCGATGCCGAGCGCACCGCCCACCTCGCGCAGCGCGTTGTTCGCGCCGGAGGCGATGCCCTGCTCCTGGGGGCGGACGCTGGACATGACCAGATTGGCGGCCGGCGCGAAGTACAGGGCCATACCGACGCCGCTGATGATCAGGGCGGGCAGCTGGGCGGCGTAGGAGGCGCCCGCGGTGGCCACGGCGGCCATGTAGCCGAGACCGACGGCCTGCAGGAACAGTCCCGCGGCGACGACCGGGCGGCCGCCGACGCGGTCCGAGAGGATGCCGGCGACGGGCGCGACGAGCATCGGCATGCCGGTCCACGGCAGCATCCTCAGGCCCGCCTCGGTGGGCGAGTAGCCGAGCACGCCCTGCATGTACTGGCTGAGCAGGAAGATCGAGCCGAACATCCCGAGGAACATCAGCAGGCTGGCCGCATTGATGCCGGAGAAGGCACGGGACCGGAACAGCCTCATCGGCAGCATGGGACTGGCCGCACGCGAGCTGTAGAGGATGAACCCGGCCAGCAGCGCCCCGCCCGCGAACAGCGCGGTCAGCACCAGGCTGTCGGTCCAGCCGTCGGAGGGCCCGCGGACCAGGCCGTACACGATTCCGAAGAGCCCGCCGCTGGCGAGCAGGGTGCCGGGGACGTCGAGCCGGGCGCCGGCGCCGTAGGACTCGGCCAGACGCAGACGGGCGAGCGGCAGCGCGATCAGGCCGAGCGGGACGTTCAGCCAGAAGATCCAGTGCCAGGAGACATGCTCGGTGAGGCTGCCGCCGATGAGGGGGCCGGAGGCGACGGCGAGCCCGTTGACGGCGCCCCAGATGCCGTACATCATCCCGCGCTTGGCGGCGGGTACGGCCGCTGTCAGCAGGGTCAGCGTGAGCGGCATCATCACGGCGGCGCCGACGCCCTGGACCGCGCGGGCGGCGATCAGGGAGCCGATGCCGGGTGCCATGGCCGCGGCGGCGGAGGCGCCGGTGAACACGGCGAGTCCGGCGATGAAGAGCCGACGGCGCCCGAAGCGGTCGCCGAGCGCCGCGCCGAACATCAGAAGCACGGCGAAGGTGAGTGTGTAGGCGCTCACGGTCCACTCGAGGTCGCCCAGCGCGCCACCGAGGTCCCTGCGGATGGAGGGCAGGGCGGTGGTGACGACGAGGTTGTCGAGGGCCGCCATGAATCCGGCGACGCTGGTGATGCCGAGGGCCCACGCGGCGCGTCCGCGCGGTGCGTTCTGTGCGGTCTGCTGTGACATCTCTCCCCCTAGAGAGCGATCTAGTTAGTTATTGATGACTAACTTTCGCGGGCGTGAAAAGGGCAGGACACCCGCCACGTTCCGCTACTTCTCCAGCCGGCCCGTGATCCGGGCCGACGGATACATCCCCTG
This sequence comes from Streptomyces sp. NPDC037288, assembly GCF_055603265.1. Taxonomy (NCBI): domain Bacteria; kingdom Bacillati; phylum Actinomycetota; class Actinomycetes; order Kitasatosporales; family Streptomycetaceae; genus Streptomyces; species Streptomyces sp. NPDC037288. The sequence goes on along the minus strand of NZ_JBVJVY010000008.1, from coordinate 123,439 downwards.
CCAGACGCGGTGTTCGGGCGGAAACCCCATGGCCGCGAGGGTGTTGATGAGCATTCCGTACGCCAGGAAGTGCATGGTCTCGCTGTCGTCCGCCCCCAGTGGCAGGTGAAGCGTGTCCCACAGCTTCATCCAGCCGGCCCGTACGGTCTCACCGAACTCACGGTCACCCTCCGCCTCGGCCGCCGAGACGGTGATGTACGTCTGCATCTGCATCTGGAGCTTTTCGGGCTGCTCCGTGATCAGCCGCACATAGGCGTTCGCCATGGCGTGCAGGGCCTCCTCCCCCTCCAGCCCCTTGGCCGCCTCCTCGAAGACCCGGCAGGTGTCGTCCACGCACCGGAGCGACGCGGCGACGAAGATCGCCTTCTTCCCCTCGAAGAGCCGGAAGAGGTACGGCTGGGAGACACCCACGCGGGCCGCGATCGCCTCCGTTGACGTGCCGTAGTAGCCCTTCCGTGCGAACTCCGCGATCGCCGCGCGGATGACGCTCTCACGTCGCTCCTGTGCACTCATCCTGGGCATGCGGCTAAGTTAGTACTCAATCACTAACTTAGCAAGCGGTCCGCTCAGGGGGTGTCTCCAGAACGCGCGTAAGGGGCGCCCCGCCAGGGAGGACGCCCCTTACCCCACTACTGCTGCAACCCGGACGCCACCGCTTCCGGCGGAGCCGTCAGGCCAGACGTACGACCGCCCGGGACATGCCCAGCACCTTCTGGCCGCCGCTGGTCGCCGTCAGGTCCACGCGCACGGTGTTGTCGTCCAGCTTGGCCGCGACCTTGCCACTGACCTCGATCAGGGCACCCTGGTCGTCGTTCGGCACGACGACGGGCTTGGTGAAGCGGACGCCGTACTCCACGACCGCGCCCGGGTCCCCGGTCCAGTCGGTGACCACGCGGATCGCCTCGGCCATGGTGAACATGCCGTGCGCGATGACGTCCGGCAGGCCGACCTCCTTGGCGAACTTCTCGTTCCAGTGGATCGGGTTGAAGTCCCCGGAGGCGCCGGCGTAGCGCACGAGCGTGGCACGGGTCACGGGGAAGGTCTGCGCCGGCAGCTCGGTGCCGACCTCGACGTCCCCGTAGGTGATCTTCGCCGTCATCAGGTCCTCACGCCTCCTCGGCCGCGCGGGCCACCAGCTTGGTCCAGGCGGTCACGACGTGCTCGCCCGCCTCGTCGTACACCTCACCGCGGATGTCCAGGATGTCGTTGCCCGCGAGGGACTTGATCCCCTCGATGGTGGAGGTGACCGAGAGCCGGTCGCCGGCGCGGACCGGGCGGCGGTAGGCGAACTTCTGGTCGCCGTGCACCACCCGGCTGTAGTCGAGGCCGAGTTGCGGGTCCTCGACGACCTGTCCCGCGGCCCGGAAAGTGATGGAGAACACGAATGTCGGCGGGGCGATCACATCGGGGTGCCCGTAGGCCTTCGCGGCCTCGGGGTCCGTGTACACCGGGTTGGTCTCGCCCACCGCCTCGGCGAACTCGCGGATCTTCTCCCGGCCCACCTCATAGGGCGCGGTGGGCGGGTAGGTCCGTCCTACGAAGGACTGGTCGAGCGCCATGGCCCGGCACCTCCTGATGTCTGCTGTGATGGCCCCAAATTAGCCGGAAACCAGCCGGGGAACGTGCGGGGACGGGCGGGCGCTCAGCTCGACGCAGAGCTTGGCGCCCAGCTGGTGAGCCACTGGGCCGGCGAGCCGGTGAGCCCTCGACCGGTCAGCCCTCACCGGTGACTCCTCGACCGGTCAACCCCTGACCGTTGAGTGCCTGACCGGTGAGCCCTTGCCCGGTGAGCCCTTGAAACGACGCGAGGCCGCCCCCTCGGAAGGGGACGGCCTCGTGTACGAGCCTGTTTATCGCGTCTCGCGGTGCGCGGTGTGCGCGTTGCAACGCGGGCAGTGCTTCTTCATCTCAAGACGATCCGGGTTGTTACGCCGGTTCTTCTTGGTGATGTAGTTCCGCTCCTTGCACTCCACGCAGGCCAGCGTGATCTTCGGGCGGACGTCGGTGGCAGCCACGTGAGTGCTCCTAAGACGAACGGATGGACTAGTTCAACGCAAGAAAGAGTAGCCGATCGAAGGACCGACCCCGCAATCGGCTACTGTCAGTAGCGGTGACCGGACTTGAACCGGTGACACAGCGATTATGAGCCGCTTGCTCTACCGACTGAGCTACACCGCTGCGATGCGATCGGATCCCGCCTTTCGACGGGAACCTCTCACACCAGAGCCCCAAAACGGAATCGAACCGTTGACCTTCTCCTTACCATGGAGACGCTCTGCCGACTGAGCTATTGGGGCGAGCGATGAAGACATTACACGGTCCGCCGCCGTTCACCCAAATCCGTATCCGGCCGCCCCTGACCACCCGCATCCCCGCCCTCGCAGCGGCCTCATGAGCCGCATGAACGGGGGCCTCGGGGCGGAGTGGGCCGGGGCCACGCTTGTGGGCGACACGTGTACCGCCAAGGGCGGACCACACCGGTACGACTATTGCGCTCCTACGCGTCCCGGGCGGCTCGCCACCCTAGGCTCGTCTCACTCTGCGTGATCTTGGGGTGGGCGAGCCCCGCATGCTCACGCGGCCCGCCCGAGCCCCCGGCCCGATCCTGGAGCGCGATGCCCGACAGCCAGCCGCAGCCCCACCCACCGTCGAACTCCTCGGGATCCTCCGGCCAGTCCGACACGGCCGCCCTGCTGCTGTGCGGGGCGCGGCTCACCGACGGCCGGACCGTGGACGTACGGCTCGGCTGCGGACGCATCGAGGCGGTGGGCACGGCCGGCAGTCTGGCGCCGGGTCCGGCCCGGACGGGCGCCACGCGCGTGGACCTGAACGGATACCTGCTCCTCCCGGCCCCGGCCGAACCGCACGCGCACAGCGACACCGCGCTGTCCGCCGAGCGCCCCGGGCCGGTGTCCCACGCCCCCGAGGACGTGCAGCGCCGGGCGACGGAGGCGGCTCTGCTGCAGCTCGGGCACGGGGCGACGTCGGCACGCGCGCACGTACGCGTGGGCGACGTCCAGGGCCTCGGCGCACTGGGCGCCGTCCTTCAGGCGCGGCGCTCGCTGCACGGGCTCGCGGAGTTGACGGCGGTGGCGATGCCACGGCTGCTGACCGGGGTGGCCGGCGCCGACGGGCTGGCGATGCTGCGCGACGCGGTCAAGATGGGCGCCTCCGTGGTGGGCGGCTGTCCCGACCTGGACCCCGATCCCACGGGCTACGTGGAGACGGTCCTGGAGGTGGCCTCCGAGCACGGCTGCCCGGTGGACCTGCACACGGACGCCTCCGACCCGGGCCGGCTGTCCCGGCTCGCGGCCATGGCCGGGGGTTTGCGCCCCGGCGTGACGATCGGGCCGTGCGCCGGCCTCACGCGCCTGCCCGCCGAGGCCGCGTCACGGGCCGCCGACCAGCTCGCGGCGGCCGGAGTGACGGTCGTGTGCCTGCCCCAGGGCGGTTGCTGTGGCGCCGACCGCCGGGGCGTCGCTCCGGTACGGCTGCTGCGCGCGGCCGGGGTCCGGGTGGCCGCCGGCAGCGGCGCCCTGCGCGACCTCTCCAACCCCGTCGGCCGCGCTGACCCCCTGGAGGCGGCCTACCTCCTCGCCTCCGCCCACGGCCTGCGCCCGCAGGACGCCTACGACGCCGTGAGCACCTCGGCGCGCGCGGTGCTGGGGCTGCCGGAGGTGCGCGTCGAGGCCGGTTTCCCCGCCGAGCTCCTGGCCGTGCGCGGCGACCGCCTGGCCGGCGCCCTGTCCCTGGCCTACAGCCGGATCGTGGTGCACCGGGGCCGGGTGGTGGCGCGCACGAGCGCGGTGCGCGAGTACTGCAACTCGGCTGCGGCGGCAGAACTCGGGCTGCCGCGGCAGGGGCGGGGTGAGCTGTCGTGAGGCCGGGTGGGGGCGCGCGGGTCGGGGGGCGCGGGTCGGGGGGGGGCGCGGGTCGGGGGGTGCGGGTCGGGGGGTGCGGGCTACCTGGCGCGGGCGCGTGGTTCGGTGTGCGCGCCGGGCGCATGGCGGATCACCGCACGCCGAGAGTGCGATCAGTCGGTGTGCGCCGGGCGGATGAATGCGGCTGTCGCGCCGGGCGTACGTGTGCGTCTGCACGCCGGGCGCACAGCCGCGGCCACACGCCGAGCGCGCGATCCTGAGCACGCGCCGAGCGTGTGCCTGTGCACGCTGGACGCGTGCCGGTGCGCGCGAGCCCGGCGCGCACCGGCCATGCCGGCTGACTCGTACGGCAGACGCGCCCCCTGCGGCGTACGGTCGGAATCATGCGCATTGTCATCGCTGGTGGTCATGGTCAGATTGCGCTGCGGTTGGAGCGCCTGCTCTCCGCGCGCGGGGACGACGTCGCGGGGATCATCCGCAAGGCGGAGCAGGGCGACGATCTGCGGGCGGCCGGTGCCGAACCGGTCCTGCTCGACCTGGAATCCGCCTCGGTCGAGGAGGTCGCGGCGCACCTGCAGGGTGCCGACGCGGCGGTCTTCGCGGCGGGCGCGGGCCCGGGCAGCGGCGCGGAACGCAAGCAGACGGTGGACAGGGGCGCGGCGGTGCTGTTCGCGGACGCGGCCGTCCGCGCGCGCGTGCGTCGCTTCCTGGTGGTGTCCTCGATGGGCGCGGATCCCGGACACCAGGGCGACGACGTCTTCGACGCGTACCTGCGTGCCAAGGGGGAGGCGGACGCGTACGTCACCCGCCAGGAGGCCCTGGACTGGACGGTCCTGCGCCCCGGCTCGCTGACGGGCGACGCGGGCACCGGTCTGGTCCGGCTGGAGGCGCACACCGGGCGCGGCGCGATCCCGCGGGACGACGTGGCGGCCGTCCTCGCGGAGTTGGTGGACACTCCGGCGACAACCGGCCTGACGCTGGAGCTGATCAGCGGATCGACGCCGGTGTCGGTCGCGGTGAAGTCGGTGGCCGGGAACTGAGGCCGGCCACAGCTCGTTGACCGATTACCGTCCGCCACCAAGGCCTGTAGCGCCGCATCCTGTCGCCCCGTCAGAATCCTGAGTCCCGCTCCCGTTCCCACGAGGTCCTGCTCCCGTCCGCACTCAGAAGAGAGGCAGCTGCCCGGGAAAGTCCGGTACGGCGTATCCGTCCAACGTCGGCTGCAGGGCGCCCGGTTGTGCCTGTCGCCGTGATCCGGCACAGGAGACCAGTTCCCCGCCCTGCCGTGACCCGGGTGGGTCGTGCCGCGCGAAACGGCCGGCGATGACGGCGATGTCGCGTCGGCACACGGGACAGGTTCTGCGTGGGGAGGACATACCGCCAGTGTGCCCACAGGGACGCGGAGGCGGCACCGGCGTCAGGTGCGGGTCTCGGCTTCCCAGCGGTCGGGTCCCACCCCGCGCCAGTCGATCAGCGGCGAGTCGGCCACCTGCTCCGGCTCGATCTCCAGCCCCGCCCGGCGCAGGAACTCCACCAGGTCCCGCACGCTGTGCGCCAAGCCGAGGATCTCGCCGTCCACCCGGACGCGGCGTCCGCCGGTCGGGGACGGCAGGTGCACGATGATGGGTCGCTTCCCGGCCATGGCTCCAGCATCGTCCGGACCGCCCGGACCCGCACCCGGACCCGTCATTCCAGAATCCCCAGCGCGGTGTCGGGGCGGCACAGCGGACACGCCGGGACACGTCCTTCGGTGAGCGCACGTACCGCCTGGTCCGGACCGACTCCCCTGGCACGCCCGCCGGCGCTCGGACAGCCGCCGACGTGGACGTACACCGCCTTGTGGCCGTTCAGACCGCGCTCGATCAGCCAATCCGGCGCGGCCTGCCGGGTCGTGAGGCGGTGCTGCCGTTCGGCCTCCCTGCGCTCTTCGTCCGCGATCCACCGGTCCATCAGGGCAAGCTGCTTCGCGGCCTGACGTTCGACGACGCGGCGGGCGAAACGCAGCATGTCGAGACGCGTCAGCGGACGGTCATCGTTCACGTGTTCGATTCTAGTGAAGAGTCCGGGAAACGGCACCAGCGGGTGTCCTGTGACACCGATCCTTGACCGCGCGCCATCGCACCTTGCGGACGCGACTTTGTGTCGTCGAAGGTTGACCGCGTTGGTCAGAGGCCCTGCGTGCAAACGCGTGATCGCCCTCGCGGCCGGGCGGACTCTCGCCGTCGGCGCCACGCGAGTGACAGAGCCGTACGGGAGCGCTGCCGGGCCTCGCCACCGGCAATAGGGGACCGGGTGGAGAAGTGGTGTCCCCGGCCGTACCGGGGCCCGCGCCTGCTCGCCGCTGCACCACGGTGCGGCGGCGCGGGGCTGCGTGATCTGATCGGTGAGCTGCTCCACCTGTGAGCCGCCCGACGGACCACCCATCAGATCCCAAGGAACCGCGTATGAGCGACCTGTCAGCCCGCACCGACCACAACAGTGCCTCGGATCCCCTGCGCAGCGTGTACCTGCGGCTGGTCGCCGAGGAATCGATACCCGAGGAAGCACGAGGGCAGTTCGGCTACCTGCAACCACTGGCCACGGACCTCCTGGTGGGCATCGCCCTCGACACCCCTGACAACGTCCGCGTCCTCAGTGACCGCGAGGTGGCCCTCGTCGAGTGGGACACCCTCGCGGCCGCGGCGCGTACCAACTTGCTCAGCGAGCCGGTCAACTACGACACCGCCGATCTCCCCGGTGGCGCGGTCCTCCACATCCTCGGCCACCCGGAGTCGGTGTTCGCGGCCAGCAAGGTGCTCGTCTTCGAAGAGGCGGTGCGGGCCGCCGACGGCCCAGAGATACCGGACGAGGGTGTGCTGCTAGTCGTCCCGAACCGGCACAACCTCGTGTTCTACCCGCTCACTGACGAGCACGTGGCCGAGGCCGCCAACGCCTTGGCACAGTTCGGGCAGGGCGCCTACGAGGATGGCCCCGGACGCCTCTCCCCCCGGGTGTTCTGGTGGCGCGCCGGCACGCTGACCTCGATCACACTCTTCGACCAGGAAAGTCGGACGATGAGGATCTCCCCGCCCGACGAACTCATGACGATCATGCGTCGCCTGGTCGGCACCGCCAGCTGAGGCACGCCTGCACACCTAGGCCCAGCGTGGCGACGTGGATGTGGTCCGCCGCGCTCTGGGCCGGGTGGAGTTGTACGTCATCCAGCCACTTCAGGGCGTCCACGATCTCCGCGTGTTCATCGGCGACGCGGACGAGGACGAGGACCGATCAGGGGCGACAAGGCAGGGCGGCCGGGTACGCGGGGACCGAACTCCGCGCACGGGTTCTGACCAGCAGAGCCCGGCCCGGCGGCAAGCGTGGGGTGCTGAAGATCGTGAGACCTTTGCCCAACACGTCGACCTGCTCCGAGACAAGATCCGTCAAGATCCCCAGCGCCCGTGGAGAAGACCTGCCATCGCCGATCAACCTTCGATGGCACGGGCACAACCTTCCCTGACACGGGACACGACCCATCCCGGTGGATGCTGCAGGTGACGGCCGTACGATTCGGTCGTTGCACAGGTCATGAAGACCACCCCCCGCATCCTCGCCGCGGCCGCCGCCAGCGGTGCCCTGCTGATGGCCACCGCGCCCGCACACGCGGCCGACGGCTCCGACGCACTCGACCTGGTCAGCGCCAAGCCCGTCCCGGTCTCCGTCCTCCCGGGCCCGGTACCCCTGCCCTTCGTCGCGTTCCTTCTCCACCCCAACACGGTCTACGGCAACCAGGACGGCGGCTTCGTGATCGAAAACCTGAAGAGGAACGTCAAGTAGCCGCGAAGAGTAAACGACGAGAGCCCCGTGATCCGCTCTCGCAGATCACGGGGCTCTCGTTCCCGTGTGGCGGCGCCAGGATTCGAACCTGGGAAGGCTGAGCCGGCAGATTTACAGTCTGCTCCCTTTGGCCGCTCGGGCACACCGCCGGGGTTGATCACCAGCTCGAACCGCTCTACGGCGGCGCTCCCTGGCGACGACGTAAACAATACCCGATACATGGGGGTGCTTCGCCACCCGGTTGATCTCCACCCGACGGCTCGCGGGGTGGCTAGGCTGGTGCGGATGCGGCCCGGCGCCACGCCGGACCCGGCGGCGTCGCCGCGCACGCCGGCACGCACCCGATATGCACCCCGATACAAGGAGCCACAGGACATGGCCGACTCCAGTTTCGACATCGTCTCGAAGGTCGAGCGGCAGGAGGTCGACAACGCCCTCAACCAGGCCGCCAAGGAGATCTCGCAGCGCTACGACTTCAAGGGCGTGGGCGCCTCGATCTCGTGGTCCGGTGAAAAGATCCTCATGGAGGCGAACTCCGAGGACCGGGTGAAGGCTGTCCTCGACGTCTTCCAGTCCAAGCTGATCAAGCGCGGCATCTCGCTGAAGGCGCTGGACACGGGCGAGCCCCAGCTGTCCGGCAAGGAGTACAAGATCTTCGCGTCGATCGAGGAGGGCATCTCCCAGGAGAACGCGAAGAAGGTGGCGAAGATCATCCGTGACGAGGGCCCCAAGGGTGTGAAGGCCCAGGTCCAGGGTGACGAGCTGCGCGTCTCCTCCAAGAGCCGTGACGATCTGCAGGCCGTGATCGCGCTGCTGAAGGGCAAGGACTTCGACTTCGCGCTGCAGTTCGTGAACTACCGGTAAGAGGCCGTAAATGAGGTGGGCACCCCCGAGCGGTGCCCACCCTTCCGCGCTGCCGATACGGCGCTCAGTCCCGGGAGTTGCCGAACAGGAGGCGGTAGACGATCAGCAGCACCAGGGAGCCGCCGATGGCCGCGGCCCAGGTGGCGCCGTCGAAGAAGCCCTTGCTGATCGGGTGGTGCAGCCAGCGGGCGGAGATCCAGCCGCCGATGAACGCGCCCGCGATGCCGATCAGGGTCGTACCTATGAAGCCGCCGGGGTCGCGGCCCGGCAGGAGGATCTTGGCGATGGCTCCGGCCAGCAGTCCCAGGATGATCCAAGCGATGATGCTCATGCCATGAACCTGCCCTTCCGCGCTGTGTCCGCGCTGTCCGGCTGCTGAGAGTCCGGGGCGGACGCGCTGTCGTCACGCGCGCGTGTTCGTGCCGTGTCCATGAAGAGGACGTCACAGGTCCACTGCATGGTTGCCGTGCTCAGTAGGGTGCGGCACATGGCACCTTCCGGCACCGCACTGCGACGCACCCTGGGAGTGCGGGACGCCGTGGTCATCGGTCTCGGCTCGATGATCGGAGCCGGCGTCTTCTCCGCCCTGGGGCCCGCCGCGCGCGCGGCCGGATCGGGACTGCTGCCCGGGCTGGCGCTCGCCGCCGTGGTGGCCTACTGCAACGCCATGTCCTCGGCCCGACTCGCCGCCCGCTATCCGGCCTCCGGCGGCACATACGTCTACGGGCGGGAACGGCTGGGCCCCTTCTGGGGTTACCTCGCGGGCTGGGCGTTCGTGGTCGGCAAGACGGCGTCCTGTGCGGCCATGGCGCTCACCGTGGGCGCGTACGTGTGGCCGGGGCAGGCGCATGCGGCGGCGGTCGCGGCCGTGGTGACCCTGACGGCCGTGAACTACGGCGGGATCCAGAAGTCGGCGTGGCTGACGCGCGTGATCGTGGCGGGGGTGCTGGCCGTTCTCACGGCCGTGGTGATCGTGTGCCTGGCCTCCGGGCGGGCCGATGCCGGGCGGCTGGAGGTCGGGCTGTCGTCGGGCGCCGGCGGAGTGCTCCAGGCAGCGGGACTGCTGTTCTTCGCCTTCGCCGGGTACGCGCGCATCGCGACCCTCGGGGAGGAGGTGCGGGACCCGGCGCGCACCATCCCGCGCGCGATCCCGCTCGCCCTGGGGATCGCACTGGTGGTGTACGCGTGCGTGGCCGTCGCGGTGCTCGGTGTCCTCGGCGCGGGCCGGCTCGGGCACGCGCCGGCACCGCTGGCCGACGCGGTACGGGCGGCCGGCGTGCCGGGGCTCGTGCCCGTGGTGCGGGCCGGGGCGGCGGTGGCGGCGCTCGGCTCACTGCTCGCGCTGATCCTGGGCGTGTCCCGTACGACGCTCGCCATGGCCCGGGACGGGCATCTGCCGGGAGCCCTGGCGGCCGTACACCCGCGCTTCCAGGTGCCGCACCGGGCGGAGCCGGCCGTGGGCGCGGTGGTCGCCTTACTGGCCGCGACGGTGGACGTGCGCGGCGCGATCGGCTTCTCCTCCTTCGGAGTGCTCGCCTACTACGCCGTCGCCAACGCGTCCGCATGGGCCCTGGCTTCCGCCCCGAAGGCTCGTGCGGTACCCGCGGTGGGCCTGCTGGGCTGCGCCACTCTGGCGCTCGCACTGCCCGCCGTTTCGGTGGCGGTGGGCGCGGGCGTACTCGCGGTGGGCGTGGCGGCCTACGGCGTACGGCGGTGGGTGCGCCGGCGCGGCGAGTGACACGGCGGGTGGCGCGTCGTCAGTGCGCCCGCGGCCGCCCGCCCTTCCGGCGTCCGGCTTCCGCCGACCGGCTCAGCGGGTCGCGAACGGCTGGTCCGTGGGGACGATTTCGCGGCCCAGCGGCAGCAGGGAGACCGGGATCAGCTTGAAGTTGGCGATGCCGAACGGGATGCCGATGATCGTGAGGCACAGGGCGATGCCGGTGACGATGTGCGCGAGCGCCAGCCACCAGCCGGCCAGCACCAGCCACAGGACGTTGCCGATGCAGGAGGGGGCGCCCGCGTCGCGGCGCTCGATCGTGGTGTACCCGAAGGGCCACAGGGCGTAGACGCCGATGCGGAACGCTGCTATGCCGAAGGGGATTCCGATGATCGTGATGCAGAGCAGGACGCCGGCGAGGAGGTAGCCGAGGAACAGCCAGAAGCCGCTCAGGATGAGCCAGATGATGTTCAGGATGGTCTTCACTGGTAGCGACCTGCCATCTTCTCGAGCCGGGCGATGCGGTCCGCCATCGGCGGGTGCGTGGAGAACATCTTCGTCAACCCCTGGCCTGCACGGAAGGGGTTCGCGATCATCATGTGACTGGCGATCTCGAGCCGGGGCTCGGGCGGCAGCGGAAGCTGCTGGGTGCCGGTCTCCAGCTTGCGCAGGGCACTGGCGAGGGCCAGCGGGTCTCCGGTGAGCTGAGCGCCGGAGGCGTCCGCCTCGTACTCGCGGGAGCGGCTGATGGCCAGCTGGATGACGGTGGCGGCGAGCGGACCCAGGATCATGATGAGGAGCATGCCGAGCAGCCCGGGGCCGTCGTCGTCGTCCGAGCGGCCGACCGGGATGAGCCAGGCGAAGTTCACCAGGAACATGATCACCGAGGCGAGGGCGCCGGCCACCGAGGAGATGAGGATGTCCCGGTTGTAGACGTGACTCAGCTCGTGGCCGATCACGCCCCGCAGTTCACGCTCGTCCAGCAGGCGCAGGATGCCCTCCGTGCAGCACACGGCCGCGTTGCGCGGATTGCGGCCGGTCGCGAAGGCGTTGGGGGCCTCCGTCGGGGAGATGTAGAGCCGGGGCATGGGCTGGCGGGCCTGCGTGGACAGCTCGCGGACCATCCGGTACAGCCCCGGGGCCTCGAACTCGCTGACCGGGCGGGCACGCATCGCGCGAAGGGCCAGCTTGTCGCTGTTCCAGTACGCGTACGCGTTCGTGCCGAGGGCGACCAGGACCGCGATGACCAGACCGGCACGGCCGAAGAAGCTGCCGATGACGATGATGAGTGCGGACAGCCCCCCGAGGAGTACTGCGGTCCTGAGCCCGTTGTGCCGGCGGTGCACCGTACGCCCTCCAAGTCGTGCAGCAGGGAACCCTCAGGTCCAGTGGATCCTCCCGTACTGCTCAACGCCACGCGGGCGGTGCGAGTTCCCTGGTGCGGGCGGTGCCGTGCCGCGGCCGTACGGGTGAGGTGGACCGACGGCACGCGCGCGTGGCGGCGCCGACACCGCTGCGAGGGCTCACGGGCCTTGTGCGTGCACCGGCTCCGCGCCGCTCCAGGTCGTCCCCGGCGAGGCGAAGTCGACGGCGGTGGTGTGCGCCGGCGGAAATGCGGCCGCTGCACAGACTGTGCAGGTCAGCACTCTCGATGGCTCCGGCGACTCCGAGGGTGCGGCCCGGGACGCCCTGGCCCGTGGTCGCCACGCGCGCGTGCGCACGGGGCCGCTGCTGCACGCGCGCGTGACGGCACAGGTGGCGACGCGCGCGTGACGGCTTCTCAGAACAGGCCGGTGGACGCGAAGCGGAGGACCAGCTGGGGTGCTCCGGACAGAGCGACGCCGAGTACACCGGTCAGGGCGAGGGCGGCCGTGAGGGGGGCCGGGACGCGGTGCCGGGCGGGCTCCCCCTCGGGAGCGCGGAACAGCAGGGCCGTCCACTGCAGGTAGTAGAAGAGCGCGATCACCACGTTGACGGCCATGACGACGGCGAGCCAGCCGAGGCCCGCGTCGACGGCCGCCGAGAACACGGTGACCTTCGCGAACAGCCCGATGACGCCGGGCGGGAGACCGGCCAGGCACAGCAGGAAGAACGCCAGCAGGAGCGCGGTGAGCGGGTTGGTGGCGTACAGCCCCCGGTAGTCGGAGATCCGGTTGAGGGCCCGGCTGCGGCCCACCAGGGCGGCCACCGCGAACGCGCCGAGGTTCACGGCGGCGTACATCAGCGCGTAGGCCACCGTGGAGCCGATCGCCTTCTGCGGATCCCTGGCGTAGCCGGCGGCGGCGATCGGCACCAGCAGGTAGCCGGCCTGGCCGACGGAGGACCAGGCGAGCAGCCGTACGGCGCTGTACGCGCGCGTGGCCTGCTGGCGCAGAGCGCCGACGTTGCCGACGGTCATGGTCAGGGCGGCCAGGACAGCGAGCGCGGGGCCCCAGACGTCGGCGTACGACGGGAACGCGACGACGGTGACGAGGATCAGGCCGGAGAAGCCGACCGCCTTGCCGACGACCGACAGGTACGCGGCGACGGGCAGCGGCGCGCCGACGTAGGTGTCGGGCACCCAGAAGTGGAAGGGGACGGCGGCCGTCTTGAAGGCGAAGCCGATCAGAGTGAGGACGACGCCCGTCTGGGCGAGCGTGTGCAGCTGCCCGCCGACGTGCGGCAGGCGCTGGGCGACCTCGGTGAGGTAGAGGGTGCCGGTGGAGGCGTAGACGAAGCTGATGCCCATCAGGCTGACCGCGGTGGCCGTCACCGAGGACAGGAAGAACTTCAGGGCGGCCTCGGAGGACCGTTTGTCTCCGTGCCGGATGCCGACGAGGGCGAAGGCGGGCAGGGACGCGACCTCCAGGGCGACGATCAGGGTGGCCAGGTCCCGGGAGGCGGGCAGCAGGGCCGCGCCGGCCGCCGAGGACAGCAGCAGGAACCAGAACTCGCCCGGCGGGACGCGCCGCTGGTCGTCCCTGAGGTTCGTAACCGACAGCAGCGCCGCGAGCAGGGCGCCGCCGAGGACCAGGAACTGGATGACGAGCGTGAAGTGGTCGGCGGTGTAGCTGCACGCGCGCGTGGCGCCGTTCCGGCAGAAGGTGCTGCGGTCGCCGTCAAGGAGAGGCAGCAGCATCAGCGCGGACACGGCCAGTCCGGCGACCGAGATCCAGCCGAGGACGGCCTTGCGGGCCTCGGGCAGGAACAGGTCGGCGACCAGGACGACGAGTCCCACCGCGGCGGTGATGGTCGGCGGGGCGACGGCGAGCCAGTCGACGGACTGGACCAGGGACTCGGCGAGGGGCTGGGCGCTCATCGGGTGCCTCCTGCGAGGAGCTGGTGCACGGCCGGGTCGGTGAGGCCGAGCAGCGCCCTGGGCCACAGTCCGGCGACGACGGTGAGGGCGACAAGGGGGGTCCAGGCGGCGAACTCGTACCCGCGTACGTCGGCGAGGGTGTGGACCTCCTGCTCGACACCGCCCATGCAGACGCGGCGGACCACGATCAGCATGTACGCGGCGGTCAGCAGGGTGCCGAACGCGCCGATCGCCATGAAGGTGAGGAAGGCCGGCCGGCTGAGGTCGGCGGCGGGCTTGAAGGAACCGAACAGGGCCAGCATCTCGCCCCAGAACCCGGCGAGCCCCGGCAGACCGAGCGAGGCGACGGCACCGAAGGCGAGCAGGCCGCCCAGACGCGGGGCCCTGCCGTACAGCGCGGCTCCCGTCTCCTTGGCGAGGGTGTCGAGGTCGGTGGTGCCGGTGCGGTCCTTCAGCGCGCCGACCAGGAAGAAGAGCAGGCCGGTGATGAGGCCGTGGGCGATGTTGGCGAACAGGGCGCCGTTGACGCCGGTCGCGGTCATGGTGGCGATGCCCAGCAGGACGAAGCCCATGTGGCCGACGGAGGAGTAGGCGATCAGCCGCTTGAGATCGCCCTTCGCGCCGCGCTTGGCCAGGGCCAGGCAGGCCAGGGATCCGTAGATGATCCCGACGACGGCGAACGCGGCGAGGTACGGCGCGAAGGTGTGGAAGCCGTGCGGCGCGACCGGCAGCAGGATCCGGACGAACCCGTACGTACCCATCTTCAGCAGGACACCGGCCAGCAGCACCGAGCCGACGGTCGGCGCGGCGGTGTGGGCGTCGGGCAGCCAGCTGTGCAGCGGCCACATCGGCGACTTCACGGCGAGCCCGATCCCGATCGCCAGGACGGCGATGACCTGCACGGATGCGGTCAGCGACCGGCCGTTGTCAGTGGCGAGTGCCACCATGTCGAACGTGCCCGCCTTGATCCCGATCAGGAGCAGGCCGAGCAGCATGACGACGGAGCCGAGCAGCGTGAACAGGATGAACTTCCACGCGGCCCGGGTCCGGCCCTCGCCGCCCCAGCGGGCGATGAGGAAGTACATCGGGATGAGCACCGTCTCGAACGCGAGGAAGAACAGCAGCAGATCGAGGACGGCGAAGGTCGCGAGGGTGCCGGACTCGAGCAGGAACAGCAGCGCGACGAACGCCTTCGGGGACGGGCCCTTGGGCGGGTTGAAGTAGGAGTACAGCGCGCAGAGGAAGGTCAGCAGCGCGGTCAGGACGACGAGGGGGAGGGAGATGCCGTCGATGCCGAGGTGGATCCGCACGTCGAGTGCGGGGATCCAGCTGATGTCGGTCGTGGCCTGCATCTTCGACGCATGGTCGTGGTCGAAGCCGAGCGCGAGGACGATCGCGGCGATGAGGATCGCGCCGGTCACGGTCACACCGTGCCGCAGCACGGCCTGCTCGGGCGACTTCCCCTTCAGCCCGGGCGGGGCCGGCAGGAGAGCGGCGACGGCGCCGAGGAGCGGGCCGACGACGACGAACGCCAGAAGGAACTGCATCACGGACTCGTTGATATCGATCACGCCTGCTCACGCTCCCGTGGCGACGAGGACGACGGCGACCGCCAGGACGACGGTGCCGGCGAGCAGCGCGCTCACATAGGTCTGCACATTGCCGGTCTGCGCCCGCCGTACGGCGGCCCCGAGCATCCGGGGCAGGGCGGCCGCGCCGCTTACGTAGGTCTCGACGACCTCACGGTCGAGGAACCGGACGAGGCTCGCCCCGGCCTGGACCGGGCGGACGAACATCACCGCGTACACGGCGTCCAGGTGGAAGCCGGCGGCCGCGGACCGGTGCAGCGGGCCGAGCAGCAGCCGGCCGGGGTCCGCCGGGTCGGGGGCGTGGGCGATGTCGCCGTAGGCCGGCTCGTGGGTCGCGATGGCCTCGGCCTCGACCAGTGCGGCGTCACCCTCGGGGTGGGCGGCGACCGCGCCCAGCGGGAACCGGGCGGCGAGCTGCGTGGTGCGCTGCCAGGCACCGTAGGTGAGCAGCCCGCCGACCAGGGCGAGGCCCGTGCCGAGGATGGAGGTGAGCGGGGTCGGGGTCAGGTCGCGGCCGTCGAACCAGTCGGGCAGCGAGCGGTAGGCGAGCCCGCCGAAGGCCAGGGACGGCACCGCGAGCACCCAGAGCACCACGGTCATCGTCAGCGGCTGGCGGCCGTGGTCGGGGGCCTCGGCGCCCCGCCCGCGGAAGGCCAGCAGCCACAGCCGGGTCGCGTAGGCGGCGGTCAGCAGGGCGGTGAGCAGACCGGCGACGAGGACGATCCAGCCGGCGGCGCCGGGCACGTACTCGGTGCCCCCCTGGGCGACGTGCTCGGCGGCCCCGAGGACCGACTCCTTGGAGAAGAACCCGCTGAACGGCGGGATCGCGGCGAGCGCGAGCAGGGCCACGGTCATCGTCCAGTAGGCGTCCGGGACGCGGTCGCGCAGGCCGTGCATGCGGGACATGGCGGCCAGCGAGTTGGTGCCGGCGGCATGGATGATCACGCCGGCGGCGAGGAACAGCAGCGCCTTGAAGGCGCCGTGGGACAGGAGGTGGAAGACGGCGGCGCCGCGGTCGCCGACGGCGAGGGCGCCGGTCATGTAGCCGAGCTGGCCGATCGTCGAGTAGGCGAGGACGCGCTTGATGTCGTCCTGGGCGAGTGCGGCGAGACCCGAGCCGGTCATGGTCACGGCGGCCATGACGGCCAGCACGATCATCGCGGCCCGGGAGGCCTCGAACACCGGAAGGAGACGGGCGATGAAGTAGACACCGGCGGCGACCATCGTCGCGGCGTGGATGAGTGCCGAGACGGGCGTCGGGCCCGCCATCGCGTCCGGCAACCAGGTGTGCAGCGGGAACTGCGCCGACTTGCCCGCGGCACCCGCGAGGAGCAGCAGGGCGACGAGGGTCGGGTGGTGCAGGTTGCCGCTCGCGACGGCGCCGAGGACGCGGGTGATACGGAAGGAGCCGGCGTCGGTGGCCAGCGCGAACAGGCCGATCAGGAACGGCACGTCGCCGAGCTTGGTGACCAGGAAGGCCTTCAGCGAGGCGGCGCGGGCCTCCGGGGTCTCCCAGTAGTGGCCGACCAGGAAGTAGGAGCAGATGCCCATGACTTCCCAGCCGACCAGCAGCACGATCAGGTCGCCGGAGTAGACGACCAGGAGCATCGCGGAGGTGAACAGGGAGACGAGGGCGGCGTACGAGGGGTAGCGCGGGTCGTCGCGCAGATAGCCCGTCGAGTAGATCTGCACGCAGGCGGCGACGAACGCGACCAGGATCGCGACGAGCGCGGCGAAGCCGTCGATGTGCAGCGCCAGCTCGATGGGGACCGAGCCGGTGGGTGTCAGCTCGGTGTACGCGTCGATGGTCCGGCCGCCGCCCTGGCGCACGGCGACCAGCACGGCCAGCACGAGCGAGACCAGCGGCGGCAGTACGGCGAGCGGGCGGACGAACCCGGGCGCGGTGCGTCCGAGCAGCAGTCCGGCCGCGGCGCCGAGGAACGGCAGGATGGGGACGAGGACGGCGAGGGTGGTCGTGGTCACGCGGTGGCCTCAGCCTTCTCGGCCGCCGGGGAGCCCGGTCCCTCGGTGCCGGGTCCCTCGGCGGTGTCGCGGAGCTTGTCGATGTCGGAGGTGCCGCGGTTGCGGTGGACGGCGAGCACGATCGCCAGGCCGATGCCGATCTCGGCGGCGGCGATGGCGATGGTGAACAGGGTCAGCGCCTGGCCGGAGTGCAGGGTCTCCTTCGCGGCCCGGCTGAGCCAGACGTCGAAGGCGACCAGGTTGAGGTTGACGGCATTGAGCATCAGCTCGACCGACATCAGGACCAGGATCGCGTTGCGGCGGGCGAGGACGCCGTACAGGCCGGTGCAGAAGAGGAGGGCAGACAGTACGGCCGGGTAGGCGAGGTGCATCAGCGGGCGCCTTCCTTCTCGCCGGGTGCGGTCGCGGGCGCGTGGGCGGTGGCCGGTGCGCCGGAGGCCGTGCCCGCCTTCGCCTTGCGGGACAGGACGATCGCGCCGACCAGGGCCGCGAGGAGCAGTACGGACAGGGCCTCGAAGGGCAGGACCCAGGTCCGGAACAGGCTCTCGCCGGTGATCCGTGTGGTGCCGGCGGCCGGGCCGCCCAGGTCGATCCAGGTGGTGCGGAAGGCGTCGACGACCACCCACACCAGGGCTACGGCTGCGGCGACCGCGACGGCCAGGGCGGCCCAGCGGTTGCCGGAGTCGGCGTCCGGGGAGCGGCCGATGGGCGCCCTGGTGAGCATCAGACCGAACAGCAGGAGGACGACGACGGAACCGACGTAGATCAGGACCTGCACCCAGGCGATGAACTCGGCCGTGAGCAGCAGGTACTCCACGGCGAGGCCGCCGAGGGCGACGACCAGCCACAGGGCGGCGTGCACCAGCTGGCGGGTGGTGACGGTGATCAGCGCGGCGCCGAAGGTGACCAGGCCGACGAGGAGGAAGGCGATCTCGACACCGGTCGGGGACAGGAAGCCGTGTGTGCCGGAAGCGGCCACCGTGGCCGTGGCTGCGGCGAGGCTCACGAGTCGCCCTCCCCCGGTTCGGCCTGCGCGGCCGCCAGCTTCTCGGCGGCCTTGCGGGCGGCGGCGATCTCCTTCGGCTCCTCGGCCGCGGGGTCGAGGGCGGGCGGGGCCGGGACGGTCCACATCCACTCGCGGAGCTTGTCCCGCTCGTGGGTGAGGTCGCGGATGTCCGTCTCGGCGTACTCGAACTCCGGGGACCAGAACAACGCGTCGAAAGGACAGACCTCGATGCAGATACCGCAGTACATGCACAGGGAGAAGTCGATGGCGAACCGGTCGAGGACATTGCGGCTGCGCTCGCGGCCACCGGGGGCGGCCGGCGGGACCGTCTCCTTGTGGGAGTCGATGTAGATGCACCAGTCCGGGCACTCGCGGGCGCAGAGCATGCAGACCGTGCAGTTCTCCTCGAACAAGCCGATCACACCGCGGGTGCGGGGCGGGAGTTCGGGCAGGGCGTCCGGGTACTGCTCGGTGACGGTCTTCTTCGTCATCGTGCGCAGGGTGACGGCCAGGCCCTTGGCGAGGCCGGAGCCGGGGATGGGGGCCATGGTTAGCTGATCACCACCTTGACGACGCCGGTGAGGGCGATCTGGGCGAGGGAGAGGGGGACGAGGAGGGTCCAGGAGAGTTTCTGGAGCTGGTCCTCGCGCAGCCGCGGGTAGGTCACGCGGAGCCAGATGACGAGGAAGGCGAGGATCGCGGTCTTCAGCAGGGTCCACAGCCAGCCCAGGCCGTCGTGGCCCCAGGGGCCGTGCCAGCCGCCCAGGAACAGGACGGTGGTCAGACCGCACAGGACGACGATCCCGGCGTACTCGGCGAGGAGGAAGAGGGCGAACCGCAGTCCGGTGTACTCCGTGTACGCGCCGAAGATGATCTCGGAGTCGGCGACGGGCATGTCGAACGGCGGGCGCTGCAGTTCGGCGAGTCCGGCGACGAAGAAGACGACCGCGCCGACGATCTGCCAGGGCACCCACCACCAGTGGAAGGTGTGCAGGATGCCGGGCAGGGAGACGGTGCCCGCCGCCATGGCGACCGAGGCCGCGGCGAGCAGCATCGGGAGTTCGTAGGCGAGCAGCTGGGCGGCCGTGCGCAGGCCGCCGAGCAGGGAGAACTTGTTCGCGCTGGCCCAGCCCGCCATGAGCGAGCCGAGCACGCCGACGCCCATCACCGCGAGCACGAAGAACACGCCCGCGTCCAGGACCTGGCCGACGGCGCCCTCGCTCGGGCCGATCGGGATGGCGAGCAGGACGAGGAGGTACGGCAGCAGGGCGACGGCGGGGGCCAGCTGGAAGACACGGCGGTCGGCGCCGGCCGGGACCACGTCCTCCTTCTGCGCGAACTTCACGCCGTCGGCGATGAGCTGGGCCCAGCCGTGGAAGCCGCCCGCGTACATCGGGCCGAGCCGGCCCTGCATGTGGGCCATCACCTTGTGCTCGGTCTGGCCGACGATCAGCGGGAAGGTGAGGAAGACGACGAACACGACGAGGAGTCGCAGGGCGACGTCCAGCACGCCGTTCACTGCGGGCCTCCTGTGGGGTGGGGGTCGTCGGGGGTGTCTGGGGTACGGGAAGTGTGCGGAGCGCCTGCGGTGCCGGGGGTCACGGGGTTGCCGTTGTCAGAGGTGCCGGAGGTGGTGCGCGTGGCGCGGCCGTCGGGGGTGTCGGGGTCGTCACCCTTGGTGGGCCGTTCACGTCGTTGCTCGGTCCGACCGGGTTCCGCACGGGTCGGCTCCCGTTCGGCGGGGGACGCCTCCCGCTCGGCGGAGGAGGTCTCCGGTTCGGCGGAGGACGGCTCCGGTTCGGCGGGGACCGGCTCACCTTCCGCAGGCGCCCGCTTGGGCTCCGCAAGGGTCCGCTCCGGTTCCGCAGGAGTCCGCTCCGGTTCCGCAGGAGTCCGCTCCGGTTCTGCGAGGGCGCGCTCGGGCTTCGCAGGGCTGGGCTCGGGCTCGGCAGAGACGCGCTGAGGCTCCGCAGAAGTCCGCTCGGACTCGCCAGGTGTTGGCTCGGCTTCCACAGGAGCCCTCTCGGCCTCCCCGGGCGTCCGCTCGGACCCCGTCGGCTCGTCGAAGGCCGGGCGGGCGTGGTGCCAGGGGGCGTCCGAGCTGCGTGGGGCCGTGCTCTGGCGGGCGGGGCGAGCCGCGCTGTCCGGGGCGGTCGGCCTACCCGAAGGGGGAGCCGCCGGCTCACCGGAAGCCGCTGCCCCAGCCTCATCCGAAGCCGGGCCCGTCGGCTCACCGGAAGCCGGTGCGGTCGGCTCACCGGAAGCCGGGCCCGTCGGCTCACCCGAAGCCGGTGCCGCCGCCTCGCCCGAAACCCGTGCCGCCGCCTCGCCCGAAACCCGTACCGCCTCCTCGCCCGAAACCGGTGCCGCCGGCTCCGGGGTCCCGGTTCGCTGTGATGCCGAGCCCTCCGAGGCGGTGCGGGCGCGGCGCGGGCGGGCCGGCGGCGGGCCGGGCTCGTGGGCCACGGACGCCTCGGCCGCCGGGCCTTCCGAAGTCGCTGCCCGGGGCGCGTCGCCCTGCGCCGCGGCCTGCTTCTGCTCGGCCGCGTCCTGTGGGGCCGGCGTCGGGGTTTGACTCACCGAGCCTTCGCTCGCACTCCGCATCCGCCGCGGACGGGCACCAGCAGCACCGGCGGCACCATGGCCCCCC
Organism: Streptomyces sp. NPDC037288; assembly: GCF_055603265.1. NCBI lineage: Bacteria > Bacillati > Actinomycetota > Actinomycetes > Kitasatosporales > Streptomycetaceae > Streptomyces > Streptomyces sp. NPDC037288. The sequence goes on along the minus strand of NZ_JBVJVY010000008.1, from coordinate 102,638 downwards.
GACGCACCAGCACCAGCACCAGCACCAGCACCAGCACCAGCACCAGCACCAGCACCAGCAGGAGTCTCTGGCTGCTGGCTCGCGGAGCCCTCCGCCGCCGTACGGGTGCGTCGTACCGGACGGTCTCCCGCCGCGCGCCCCGCCGCCGCACGGGCCGGACGGGCCGGAGCCGGCGGGAGCTGGCCCTTCAGCGGGCCCCATTCGTTGGGGTCCGGCACGCCGGGAGGCAGCATCTGCCGGCGCTTCGGGCCACCGTGTTCGGACTCGCCCGGCTCCTTCGCGCCGGGCCAGGCCTTGGCGACGCGGGCGGCGAGGACGAAGTCCTTGCGGAGCGGGTGGCCTTCGAAGTTCTCGGGGAGCAGGAGGTGTTCCAGTGACGGATGGCCCTCGAAGCGGACACCGAACATCTCGTGGGTCTCGCGCTCGTGCCAGGCGGCGCCCTTGTAGACGCCGACGGCGGAGGGCAGCGTCGGCGCCTCGTGCGGGACGGTCGTGCGGACGAGGAGACGGCGGACCGGGTGGAGGGCGACGACGTGGGCCGAGACGCGGAAACCCGTGCCCGGTTCGTCGACCGCGCTCAGCCAGTCGAAGTAGGTGCAGCCCAGGGTCGTACGGGCCGTCTCCAGGGCGGTCAGCCAGGAGGACGGCGACACGTCCACGGCCAGGAGGTCGTACGACTCCTCGGCCGTGGCGTCCGTGCCGAAGAGGTCCTCGACCGGGGCGGGCAGCCAGCCGACGGTGCTCATCGGGCGTCCCCCTCGGTGCCCGGAGCCGGGGCCGGGATCGGCGGCTTCACCAGGTCGCTGGTGAGGGCGGCGGCCGACGGGCGGGCGGAACCGGTGCCGTACCGCTCCTCCAGCGACTCGCGGGCGATCTTCTCCTGGAGCTTGAGGATTCCCTGAAGCAGTGCCTCGGGCCGGGGCGGGCAGCCGGGGACATACACGTCCACCGGGATGATCTGGTCGACGCCCTTCGTCACCGAGTACGAGTCCCAGTAGGGGCCGCCGCAGTTGGAGCAGGCGCCGAAGGAGATGACGTACTTCGGCTCCGGCATCTGCTCGTACAGGCGCTTCACGGCCGGGGCCATCTTGTCCGTGACCGTGCCCGACACCACCATCAGGTCCGCCTGGCGCGGTCCCGGCGCGAACGGGATCACGCCGAGGCGGATGAAGTCGTGGCGGGCCATCGACGCGGCGATGAACTCGATCGCGCAGCAGGCGAGGCCGAAGTTGAAAACCCAGAGCGAGTAGCGGCGGCCCCAGTTGAGGACCACCTTCATCGGCTCGGGGGCCAGGCGGGCCAGGGCGCCGAGCCGCTTGGGCTCCGGCAGGTAAACGGGATCCGGGGTCACGTCCATGCCAGGACGCCCTTCTTGTATGCGTACAGCAGGCCCACGGCGAGGAAGCCGAGGAAGACGAACATCTCCACGAGCGTCGTCGCGCCGTAACCGGGCGCGGCGAAGACCGTGGCCCAGGGGAACAGGAAGATCGAGTCGACCGCGAAGATCACGTACAGGAAGGCGTAGACGTAGTAGCGGACCTGGGTGTGGGCCCAGCCCTCGCCGACGGGGTCGACGCCGCACTCGTAGGTCAGGAGTTTCTCCGGGGTCGGCACGACCGGGCGCAGCAGGCGGCCCGCGCCGAAGGCGACCGCGACGAACAGCACGCCGACGAGCGCGAGCAGTCCGACCACCGAGTAGGACCGGAAGTAACCGGCCGCGATGACGTGCGCCGCGCCGACCGTCGAGTCCCCCAACGTCTCCCGCACCGTCCGACCTCGCTCCCTGACCTCATGACCTTGGTGAATGAGTGAACTCGCGAGTCGGTGAACTCGTGAGTCGGTGACCTCTGTGATGCAATGCGATTCGAGGATCTGTACGCACGGGAGTCTAGGCCCTGATAAAGAGCGGGTAAGCAGCCCGTCACGGGGTGAGACAGATGACGTGCGCGGGGTGGGGATTTCCCCCGGCGGCGGAGGGCGGCGTACCGCATGGCGCGGAGGGCGCCGCGCACGGCAGGCTGACCGGTATGACCGCTACCAGTTCCGCCGACGGCCGGGCGGCCGACGGCACCGACCGGCTGCCGCCGATCCGGCCGGCGTACGACACGCACACGTGGAAGGAGATCCTGTATCTCCTGCTGAACCTGCCGGTGACGGTGTTCGGCTTCGTCTACGCGATCACCGTGCTGTCCGTCGGCGGGTCCCTGACGCTCACCGTGATCGGCCTTCCGCTGCTGGCGCTGAGCCTGCTGGGCGCCCGGCAGCTGGGGAAGCTGGAGCGGGCCCGCGCCCGGCGGCTGCTCGGGGTGCGGGTGGAGGAGCCGACACCGATGCCGTTCGCCCGCGGCGGCGGGCTGACACAGCGGCTGTGGATGGCGCTGAAGGACCCGGTGGGCTGGCGGACGCTGCTCTACGACGCGATCCGGCTGCCGTGGGGTGTCCTCACCTTCTGCACCGTGCTGACCTCGCTGTTCGTGCTGTGGCCGGTGCTGCCGTACCTGGCGCGGGGGCTGGCGAACGTGGACCGCTTCATGGTGCGCGGACTGCTGTCGCCGTCGGACGAGCTGGAACGCCGTATCGCCGAACTGGAGTCGGACCGCGGGGTCGTGGTCGACACGGCCGCCGCCGACCTGCGGCGCATCGAGCGGGACCTGCACGACGGGGCACAGGCCCGGCTGGTCAACCTGGCCATGGGGCTCGGTCTGGCCAAGGAGAAGCTGCTGGAGGACCCCGACTCGGCGGCGGTGATGGTGGAGGAGGCGCACGGCGAGGTGAAGCTGGCCCTGCAGGAGCTGCGCGACCTCGCCCGCGGCATCCATCCGGCCGTGCTCACGGACCGGGGCCTGGACGCGGCCCTGTCCGCGGTCGCCACGCGCTGCACGGTGCCGGTGAAGGTGACCGTGGACCTGCCGGCCCGTCCGGCGCCGGCCATCGAGGGCATCGCCTACTTCACCGTCTCCGAACTGCTGCAGAACATCAGCAAGCACAGCGGGGCCCGGTCCGCGTCGGTGGACGTGTGGCGGACGGAGGACCGACTGCTCATCCAGGTCCGGGACGACGGCCGTGGCGGCGCCCGGCTCGAGGGCGGCACCGGGATGCGGGGCCTCGCGGAGCGGCTGGGCGCGGTGGACGGCCTGTTCGTCCTCGACTCCCCGGCCGGCGGCCCGACGGTGATCACGGCCGAGCTGCCGTGGCGGGACCGGACGGAGTAACCGGCGGCTCCGCATGCGGCTGCGGCTTCCCAGGCGGGTGCGGCGGCTGGGGCTCCGCAGGGGGCCGCGCGAGCAACCGCGACGAAACCCGCGCCGCGCCACGGCACAACCGCCTACGGCGACCGCGCACGACGGCGCCGGCAGCCGACCGCACGAAGACGCCGGCCGCAGCGGACGACGGCCTGTCCGCCGGAGGCAAGGGGTGGGGAAAACCCCCGGCCCGAGACGCCGACGGACTCCATGGCCCGGCACCCCCCGGCACAGGACTCTGGAGACACGGCTGAACCGCCGCTCGAACGAGAAGAACGGGACGACATCGATGGCCACGGAGTACGGACACGGGTACGGGCGGGGGCACGGGCGGTCCGCCGGAACCGGCTATCGGCTGCCCGCCGCGTTGCGGGCGCCGTTCGAGGCGCGCAGCTGGCGCGAGCTCGGCTACGTCCTGCTGAGCCTGCCCCTCTCCACCGTGCTGTTCACCTGGACGGTCACCATGGCATCGCTCGGCGTGGGCCTGCTGGTGACCTTCCTCGGCGTCCCGGTGCTCGCGGCGGCACTCGCCGGCTGCCGCGGCTTCGGCGCGCTGGAGCGGGCGCGGGCGCGCGGTCTGCTGCGGCTGGACGTGGCCGAGCCGGAGCCGCTGCGGTTGCGCAAGCCGGGCGCGCTGGGCTGGATGGGCGCGGTGCTCAAGAGCGGCACCTCCTGGCGGAACCTGCTGTACACGCTGGTGCAGTTCCCCTGGGCGGTGTTCTCGTTCTCGGTGGCGGTGAGCCTGTGGACGTGCGGCTGGTCGCTGCTGACCTACCCGCTGTGGTTCTGGGTCTTCCCGATGTACGGCGGCCAGGGCGGGCTGCAGCTGTACGGCGACGAACACCACAGCGTCTATCTCGACAACCCCTTCGAGATCACCGTGACCGCGCTGGTCGGGCTGCTGGTCACCCTGGCCACGCCGTGGGTCGTACGGGCCCTGACGGCGGTGGACGGGCTGCTGGTACGGGGGCTGCTGGGGCCGTCGCTGCTGTCGGCGCGGGTGGTGGAGCTGGAGTCGGACCGCGGGGTCGTGGTCGACACGGCCGCCGCCGACCTGCGGCGCATCGAGCGGGACCTGCACGACGGGGCACAGGCCCGGCTGGTCAACCTGGCCATGGATCTGGGGCTGGCGAAGGAGAAGCTCCGGGAGGACCCGCGGGCGGCGGCGCGGATGGTGGACGAGGCGCACGGCGAGGTGAAGACGGCGCTGCAGGAGCTGCGCGATCTCGCCCGCGGCATCCATCCGGCCGTGCTGACCGACCGTGGTCTGGACGCCGCGCTGTCCGCGGTCGCCTCCCGGTGCACGGTGCCGGTACGGGTCGAGGTCGATCTGCCGGCCCGCCCGGCGCCGGCCATCGAGGGCATCGCCTACTTCACCGTCTCCGAACTGCTGCAGAACATCAGCAAGCACAGCGGGGCCCGGTCCGCCTCGGTGGACGTGTGGTGCACGGAGGACCGGCTGATGCTGCAGGTGACCGACGACGGGGTGGGCGGCGCGGACGTCTCCCGCGGCTCGGGCCTGGCCGGCCTCGCCGGACGACTGGACGCGGTGGACGGCGTCCTCGTGGTGGACTCCCCGTCGGGCGGCCCCACCCGGGTGATCGCGGAACTGCCCTGGCGAGCCTGACGCCCGGTACGACGGCCCCCCGCCCCCCCGCGCACACCCGCCTCCCTCCCCAGGGGACGGCCTCCCGCCCCCTGCCCCCGCCGGTGGCCGGATTGTGCTGTGCGGCGGCGGTGCGGAGCGAATGCTGGGATGCTTGGCCTTCGTACGGACGAGCGTCCGCATGGGCGGGCGTCGTCGCACGAGCGGCATGGCATGGGGGGCCGGGAGATCGTGGAGGACAGGGTGCGGGTGGTCATCGCCGAGGATTCAGTGCTGCTCAGGGAGGGCCTGACCCGGTTGCTGACCGACCGCGGGCACGATGTCGTGGCCGGTGTCGGCGACGCGGAGGCTCTGGTGAAGACCGTCGCGGACCTGGAGGCACAGGGCACGCTGCCCGACGTGGTCGTGGCGGACGTGCGGATGCCGCCGACGCACACCGACGAGGGCGTCCGGGCGGCCGTACGGCTGCGCAAGGCTCATCCGGGGCTCGGGGTGCTGGTGCTGTCGCAGTACGTGGAGGAGCGCTACGCCACCGAGTTGCTGGCCGGTTCCAGCCGGGGTGTGGGCTATCTGCTCAAGGACCGGGTCGCCGAGGTGCGCGAGTTCGTGGACGCGGTGGTGCGGGTGGCCGAAGGCGGTACGGCGCTGGACCCGGAGGTCGTCGCGCAGTTGCTCGGGCGCAGCCGCAAGCAGGACGTGCTGGCGGGGCTGACGCCGCGCGAGCGCGAGGTGCTCGGGCTGATGGCGGAGGGGCGCACGAACTCGGCCATCGCCAAGCAGCTGGTGGTCAGCGACGGGGCCGTGGAGAAGCACGTCAGCAACATCTTCCTGAAGCTCGGGCTGGCCCCGAGCGACGGCGACCACCGTCGCGTTCTGGCCGTCCTGACGTACCTGAACTCCTGAGGACCCGGCCCTGAACTCCTGAGGACCCGGCACCGCCGCTCAGGAGACAAGCGAGGGACGCTCGGGAACTTCTTGATCGGGGTTCCGGCGGCGCGGGTCATCATGCGGGAGAGTGAGAAGCAGCGCGACAGGCCGTCTCGAAACGCCGTCCAATCTTCGGATGGCCTCGGGAAGGCGACCCTAACCGACGTAGGGTTGATCCTGGGATGGTCCGTGGGACGACCACCCGACGGACAGCCGCCTCGAAGGAGGTCCAGTTCAGTGACCAGCCAGGTCAGCAGCCCAGCGGAGCAGACCGACGGAACCGTCGTGGGAGAGCAGCGCAAACCGGGCGGCGCGAAGGACGTGCGGCGCCTGGACCGGGTGATCATCCGGTTCGCGGGGGACTCGGGTGACGGTATGCAGCTCACCGGTGACCGGTTCACCTCGGAGACCGCTTCCTTCGGCAACGACCTCTCCACCCTCCCCAACTTCCCCGCCGAGATCCGCGCCCCCGCCGGCACCCTGCCCGGTGTCTCCAGCTTCCAGCTGCACTTCGCCGACCACGACATCCTCACCCCCGGGGACGCGCCGAACGTGCTGGTGGCGATGAACCCGGCCGCCCTGAAGGCGAACGTCGGCGACCTGCCGCGCGGCGCCGAGATCATCGTCAACACGGACGAGTTCACCAAGCGCGCCCTGCAGAAGGTCGGCTACGACACCGACCCGCTCCACGACGGCTCGCTGGACGGCTACAACCTCCACCCGGTGCCGCTGACCACCCTCACGGTGGAGGCACTCAAGGAGTTCTCCCTCTCCCGCAAGGAGGCCGAGCGCAGCAAGAACATGTTCGCGCTGGGTCTGCTGAGCTGGATGTACCACCGGCCCACCGAGGGCACCGAGAAGTTCCTGAGGTCGAAGTTCGCCAAGAAGCCGGACATCGCCGAGGCGAACATCACCGCGTTCCGGGCCGGCTGGAACTTCGGCGAGACGACGGAGGACTTCGCGGTCTCCTACAAGGTCGCCCCGGCCGCCAAGGCCTTCCCGGTCGGCACCTACCGCAACATCTCCGGCAACCTCGCCCTGGCCTACGGCCTGGTCACGGCCTCGCAGCAGGCGGACCTGCCGCTGTTCCTCGGCTCGTACCCGATCACTCCGGCCTCGGACATCCTGCACGAGCTGAGCAAGCACAAGAACTTCGGCGTCCGCACCTTCCAGGCCGAGGACGAGATCGCGGGCATCGGCGCGGCGCTGGGCGCGGCCTTCGGCGGCTCGCTCGCGGTGACGACGACGTCCGGTCCCGGTGTCGCGCTGAAGAGCGAGACGATCGGTCTCGCCGTCTCGCTGGAGCTGCCGCTGCTGGTCGTCGACATCCAGCGCGGCGGGCCGTCCACGGGTCTGCCGACCAAGACCGAGCAGGCGGACCTGCTGCAGGCGATGTTCGGCCGCAACGGCGAGGCGCCGGTGCCGATCGTCGCGCCGCAGACCCCGGCGGACTGCTTCGACGCCGCGCTGGAGGCGGCCCGGATCGCGCTGACGTACCGCACACCGGTGATGCTGCTGTCCGACGGCTACCTGGCCAACGGCTCCGAGCCGTGGCGGATCCCGGACCTGGACGAGCTGCCGGACCTGCGCGTCCAGTTCGCCTCCGGGCCGAACCACGCCCTTGCCGACGGCACCGAGGTCTTCTGGCCGTACAAGCGGGACCCCGAGACCCTCGCCCGGCCGTGGGCGATCCCGGGCACGCCGGGTCTGGAGCACCGCATCGGCGGCATCGAGAAGCAGGACGGCACGGGCAACATCTCCTACGACCCCGCCAACCACGACTTCATGGTCCGCACCCGGCAGGCCAAGATCGACGGCATCGAGGTCCCGGACATCGAGGTCGACGACCCGCACGGCGCGAAGACCCTGGTCCTGGGCTGGGGATCGACGTACGGCCCGATCACGGCGGCGGTACGGCGGCTGCGGGCGGCCGGCGAGTCGATCGCGCAGGCCCATCTGCGCCACCTCAACCCCTTCCCGCGCAATCTCGGAAAGGTGCTCCAGCAGTACGACAAGGTGGTGGTCCCGGAGATGAACCTCGGGCAGCTCGCCACCCTGATCCGGGCGAAGTACCTGGTCGACGCCCACTCCTACAACCAGGTCAACGGCATGCCGTTCAAGGCGGAACAGCTCGCCACCGCGCTGAAGGAGGCCATCGATGACTGACGCCGGCAACGGACTGCTGCAGCTGGTCCCCAAGGCCGAGGCCAAGCAGTCGATGAAGGACTTCAAGTCGGACCAGGAGGTGCGCTGGTGCCCGGGCTGCGGCGACTACGCGATCCTCGCCGCCGTGCAGGGCTTCATGCCGGAGCTGGGGCTGGCCAGAGAGAACATCGTCTTCGTCTCCGGCATCGGCTGCTCCTCCCGTTTCCCGTACTACATGAACACCTACGGGATGCACTCCATCCACGGCCGCGCCCCGGCGATCGCGACCGGCCTGGCCGCGAGCAGGCGGGACCTGTCGGTGTGGGTGGTCACCGGTGACGGCGACGCGCTGTCCATCGGCGGCAACCACCTGATCCACGCCCTGCGCCGCAACGTCAACCTGAAGATCCTGCTGTTCAACAACCGGATCTACGGCCTGACCAAGGGCCAGTACTCGCCGACGTCCGAGGTCGGCAAGATCACCAAGTCGACGCCCATGGGCTCGCTGGACGCGCCGTTCAACCCGGTGTCGCTGGCGCTCGGCGCGGAGGCGTCCTTCGTGGCCCGCACCATCGACTCCGACCGCAAGCACCTGACGGAGGTGCTGCGCGCGGCCGCAGACCACCCGGGCACCGCGCTGATCGAGATCTACCAGAACTGCAACATCTTCAACGACGGCGCCTTCGACGCCCTGAAGGACAAGGAGCAGGCCGAGGAGACCCTGATCCGCCTGGAGCACGGGCAGCCGATCCGCTTCGGGGCCGACGGCGCGCGCGGCGTCGTACGCAGCCGGGCCACCGGTGATCTGGAGGCGGTCACCGTGACGGCGGAGAACGAGGCGGACATCCTGGTCCACGACGCGCACGCCGCGTCGCCGACCACGGCCTTCGCCCTCTCCCGGCTCGCCGACCCCGACACCCTGCACCACACCCCGATCGGTGTCTTCCGCTCGGTCGAACGACCGGTCTACGACACGGCGATGGCCGACCAGCTGGACACCGCGATCGAGCAGAAGGGCAAGGGCGACCTGGCCGCGCTGCTGGCCGGCGGGGACACCTGGACGGTCGTCGGCTGACCCTGCTGTTCGCCGTCACGAGGCCCGGGACTGGATTTCCCGGGCCTCGTCGTATGCCCGGCGGGCGTTGAGCACGTCGTCCATGCGCTGCTGGGTCCACTGCGCCAGTGCCCGTACCTGCTCCGCCGCCTCGCGGCCCAGCCCGGTCAGGGAGTAGTCGACGCGCGGCGGGATGACGGGCTTGGCGTCCCGGTGGACGAGGCCGTCGCGCTCCAGGGTCTGCAGGGTCTGGGTGAGCATCTTCTCGCTGACGCCCCGCCCGCCGAGGCCGCTGATCGCCCGGCGCAGTTCGCTGAAGCGGTACGGGCGGTCGAGGAGCTGGATCAGCACCAGCACCCCCCAGCGGCTGGTGACGTGCTCCAGGACCAGGCGATGGGGGCACATGGCCTCGCCGCCGCCCTTCGACTCACTTACCGCCATGACCGTACCTTACTTCAAAGTGGGTACTTTCGCTCAGTTAGCGCCATCCCTAGGGTGAGTGCCATAGGCAGACAACGGCACCCCCAAGGAGTCCCCACCATGAGCATCGTCGTCACCGGAGCCACCGGACACCTCGGCCGGCACGTCGTGGAACAGCTGCTGGAGAAGGTTCCGGCGGAGCGGATCACCGCCGTCGTGCGCGACGAGACGAAGGCCGCCGACTTCGCGGCACGCGGAGTGAAACTGGCCGTCGCCGACTACAACGCCCCCGACACCTTCGACGGCCTGTTCGCCGCCGGCGACAAGGTCCTGCTGATCTCCGGCAACGAGTTCGACAAGGGCCGGGTGCGACAGCACAAGGTCGTCATCGACGCGGCGAAGGCGGCGGGCGTGGCGCTGCTCGCGTACACCAGCGCCCCGGGCAGTCTCACGGCGGCGCTGGCGGACGACCACCGGGCCACCGAGGAGGTGCTGCTCGCCTCCGGCCTGCCGTACGCGCTGCTGCGCAACGGCTGGTACCACGAGAACTACACCGAGAACCTGGCCCCGGTGCTGGAGCACGGCACGGTCGTCCAGGCCGCCGGCGAGGGCCGCCTCTCCTCGGCCGCCCGTGCCGACTACGCGGCCGCCGCGGTCGCGGTGCTGACCGGCGAGGGCCACGAGAACACGACGTACGAACTGGGCGGCGACGAGGCGTGGGGCTTCGCCGAGTACGCGGCCGAGCTGAGCCGGCAGACCGGCAAGGAGATCACCTACACCCCGGTCTCCGTCGAGGCCTTCACCGGCATCCTGACCGGCGCCGGGCTGCCCGGCCCGCTGGCCGCGGTCCTGGCCGGTGTGGACGCCTCGGTCGAGAAGGGCGAGCTGGTGGTCTCCTCCGGGGATCTGTCGCGGCTGATCGGCCGTCCCACCACCCCGCTGGCGGAGGCGGTTTCCGCCGCGCTCAAGGGCTGAGCGATCCGGTGACACCACCCCGGCTGTCATGACCGTATGGCAATATGGCCATGACAGCCGGGGGTGCGCGGCGCTACCTTCGTTCTCGCGTGCGTGACGGGAGAGGGAGGGGCTGTGGCCGGGAAGTCCAAGGGTGAGCACCGGATAGGCCTGCTGAACGGCTTCGCGGCCTACGGCATGTGGGGCCTGGTGCCCCTGTTCTGGCCCCTGCTGAAACCCGCCGGGGCGGTGGAGATCCTCGCCCACCGCATGGTGTGGTCCCTGCTGGTCGTCGCCGTCGCCCTGCTCTTCGTCCGGCGCTGGGCGTGGGCCGGACAACTGCTGCGCCAGCCGCGCCGGCTCGGGCTCATCGCGGTGGCCGCCGCCGTCATCACCCTGAACTGGGGCGTCTACATCTGGTCCGTGAACTCCGGCCATGTGGTCGAGGCCTCCCTCGGGTACTTCATCAACCCGCTGGTGACCATCGCGATGGGCGTGCTCCTGCTCAAGGAGCGGCTGCGGCCCGTGCAGTGGGCGGCGGTCGCGACCGGCCTCGCCTCCGTCGTCGTCCTGACCATCGGCTACGGCCGCCCCCCGTGGATCTCGCTCGTCCTCGCCTTCTCCTTCGCCACCTACGGCCTGGTCAAGAAGAAGGTCGCCCTCGGTGGCCTGGAGTCACTGGCCGCCGAGACCGCGATCCAGTTCCTGCCCGCGCTCGGCTATCTGCTGTGGCTCGGCGGACACGGAGGCACGAGCTTCCTGAACGACGGCACCGGACACGCCGCCCTGCTCGCCTCCACCGGCGTCGTCACCGCGCTGCCCCTGGTCTGCTTCGGCGCGGCGGCGATCCGCGTGCCCCTGTCCACGCTGGGCCTGCTGCAGTACCTGGCCCCCGTCTTCCAGTTCCTGTGCGGCGTCCTCTACTTCCACGAGGCCATGCCACCCGAGCGCTGGGCCGGATTCGCCCTGGTCTGGCTGGCACTGGTGCTGCTCACGGGTGACGCGCTGCGCTCCGCGCGGAGGCCGAGGGAGCCGCTCGGGACACCCCGGGTGAACACGCCGGATACCGCGCCTGTGGACGCGTGAACCGGGGGGCTCCGCTCCCGTGAACGCCGCTGATGTCAGTGCTCCCCGCTATAAGTGGTGAGCATGTCGACTCAGCCGCCCACCGAGGCCCCCGCCCCACTGCACTGGAAGCTCGTCATCGACGCGGCCGACCCGCACGCACAGGCCGACTTCTGGGCCGCCGCGCTGCACTACACGGCCGAGGACAACAGCGCCCTCGTCGAACGGCTGCTGTCCCTCGGCGCGTTGCCCGGGGAGGCCACCGTCGAGTACCACGGCCGCCCCGCCTTCCGCGACCTGATCGCCGTACGGCACCCCGACGACCCGTACGACCCGGAGACCGGCACGGGCCTCGGGCGGCGACTGCTCTTCCAGCGCGTACCGGAGCCGAAGACCGTCAAGAACCGGCTCCACCTCGACCTGCACGCCGGTGCCGGGCAGCGCGCGGACGAGGTGGCACGGCTGCGGGCGCTGGGCGCGCACGTACTGCGCGAGGTGAAGGAGCCCGCCGGCGAGTGGGTGCTGATGACGGACCCGGAGGGCAACGAGTTCTGCGTGCAGTAGGGCTGCCGCCGGGACCGGTTCCGGCGTGGCCGGTTGCCGGGTCCGGGCGGGCGCCGCGCCTGGACGCCCATCCGGTGCGGGCGGACGCCGCGCCTGGACGGGCGTCCTGTCCGGACCGGCGTCAGGCCACGGGCGGGCGTCAGGCCACGGGCGAGCGTCAGGCCACGGACCGGCGTAGGCCACGGACGGGCGTCAGGACCAGGCAGTCGTCAGGACCAGGCAGTCGTCAGGACCAGGCAGTCGTCAGGACCAGGCAGTCGTCAGGACCAGGCAGTCGTCAGGCCACGGGCGGGCGTCAGGATCAGGCAGTCGTCAGGCCACGGGCGGGCGTCAGGATCAGGCAGTCGTCAGGCCTGCGCGGCGCGAGCCGCCCGGTCGGTGAGGCGCACCATGCGGGCGCGGGCGGACTCCAGCGGGCGGGGGTCGTCGGCAGCGGGGCCCGGCTCGCTGCTGAGTTCCGCCCACAGGTCGATCAGGTCCCGGCCCAGCCGCAGCCCCTCCTCCGGGTCGCGCACCGCGCGCCAGGCGGTCGCCGCGCTCTGCACGTTGCCATAGGCGGCCTCCGCGTCCCGCGCCTGCCGGCGCAGCCGGGCGAGGTCCAGGGACAGCTGGAAGGCACGGACCGGGTCGCCCGCCAAGTAGGCGATGTAGGCGGACAGTTCGCGCAGGTGCAGCACCTCGGCATGGCGGGGGCCCAGCACGGCGGACGCCTCGGCGACCGTACGGTCGGCGAGTTCCGCCGCCGCCTCGACACGGCCCTCCCGCACGGCCTCGTTGATCCGCGTCATCGGCTCGGTGAGCAACTCGGCCCCCTCCGCGGTCTCGGTCACGGGCTCGTCCCCGAGCACCTCCTCGGCGACGGCGTCGAAGCCCCGGGCGGGGGTGTGGGTCGGAGCGGGGTCGGGGGCAGAGGCCATGAGCGCGGATGCCATGGAGGCCAGGGCTGCGGGGGCGGAGACCCTGGAGGCCGGAGCGGCAGGCGCGGTCACCACGGAAGCCGGGGCCGTGGCAGCCGGGATCGGGGCGGCCGGGGCCGCGGGGGCGTAAGCCGGGGGGACGTAGGCCCTGGGTGCGGGCTCGGGCTTCGGGGCGTCGGCGGCGGGCACCGGGGCCTCCCTGACCGGCATGACCGGCGCGGGACCGAACTGTCCCGTCGGTACCTGCACCGCCCCGGCCGGCTCCGGCTGCTCCCCACGGGGCACGTCCCGCGCGCCCTCCGCCACGGCCACGGCCGCCGGTGACGCAACGTCGGCCGAGCGCGGCCCGCCCGGCCCGCTCGCCGCGGCCACCCGCATCGCCCGCCCCGTGACCCGGCTGGAGCCGTCCGCCGAGACCTCCAGTGGAACCACGCAGCCCACGCGGTCGTCGTGGATGGTGGCGCGTATCGGGGCGCCGAGGCTGATGGCCAGGCGCTGCAGGTGGTCGAGGACGGCCTGTTGGATCTCCTCGCCCGGCCCCGCCACCACCGACGCCCCACCCACCGACGCGCTTCCCGCGCCGAACACCCGCACGGCCACCACCGCCGGATGCACCGCGGGCTGCTGCACCCGCTTCTTCTCGAAGCTGAGTCGGGCCATCGGTTTTCCCTCACTCCCCCGGCGTCGCGATCCGGTCGTACGCGTCCTGCCGACCAGTGTGTCGGTTTCCCTCGAATTCCACGTCACCGCAGCGTCACAGCCTCGCACCAGCCGCACCCTGGCCAGAAGTGCTTGCGTGTGCATAAAATGCGCACGACTCTAACCGTCGTACGCCAGCACCCACCTGGGGGACCCATGAGCCGCCGTTTTCTCTTCGTCCTGGGCAGCTCCCGCGCCGAGGGCAACACCGAACTGCTGGCCCGCAGGGCCGCCGAGCAGCTGCCCGGTGATGTCGAACAGCGCTGGATCCGCCTGGCCGACCACCCGCTCCCCGACTTCACCGACGCGCGGCACGACAGCGACCACGTACGGCCGCCGTCGGACGGCCCCGCCGGTCTGCTGCTGGACGCCACCCTCGCGGCCACCGACATCGTGATCGCCTCGCCGTTGTACTGGTACTCGGTGTCCGGTCTCACCAAGCGCTACCTGGACCACTGGTCCGGCTGGCTGCGCACCCCGGGCCTCGACTTCAGGGCGACCCTGGCCGGCCGCACGCTCTGGGGCATCGCGGCACTGGCGGACGACGAGCCGTCCGTCGCCGACCCCTACGCCGGCACACTCAACAACTCCGCCGCCTACATGGGGATGCGCTTCGGCGGGGTGCTGCTCGGCAACGGCAGCGCGCCCGGCGACGTGCTGAAGGACACCGAGGCGCTGGCACGCGCGAAGACCTTCTTCGCCCAGGACGCGCCCCTGGCCCGCTTCCCGCACGAGAAGGCCGCCGGCTAGGCCTACGCGCTGATGTCCTTCGTCGTGAACCGCGCCCAGGCCGCCGAACCGAACACCGCCGCGTACAGCGCCTGCAGGCCGAGGTTCTTCACCAGGCCGTCCCAGTAGACGGGGTCGCGGATCAGGTCGGCGAAGGACAGCCAGTAGTGCGGGAAGAAGTACGGCCGCAGCGCGTGCAGCTGGGGTATCTGGTCGAGGATCTGGACGGTGATGAGCAGGCCGACGGTGGTCGCCATCGCCGCGATGCCGCTGCCCGTGAGGGTCGACACGAACAGGCCCAGCGCCGCCACGCCGACCAGCGAGGCAGCGACCACCAGGGCGATCAGCAGGGCCCGGCCGAGGCCCTCGGCGAAGCTGATCCGGGTACCGGAGATGGTCGTCAGGTCGCCCAGCGGGAAGAGCAGCGCGCCGACGATCAGAGCGGAGACGGCGACGACCAGGGTGGCCAGCAGACAGAACGCCATCACGGTCGTGTACTTGGTCAGCAGCAGCCGGGTACGACCGGCCGGGGCGACCAGCAGATAGCGCAGGGTGCCCGCCCCCGCCTCACCGGCTATCGCGTCGCCCGCGACGACCCCGACGGCCATCGGCAGGAAGAACGGCAGTGTCGCGGCCAGCGCCGTGAACACCAGGAACAGGCCGTTGTTGGTGATCTGTGCGAGGAACGCCGGGCCCTGCCCGCTGTGGTCCGCCGTCCCGCCGCCGCGCGTCTGGATCTTCACCGCGATCCCGACCAGCACCGGCACCGCGGTCAGCACGCCGAGCAGGGCGAGGGTGCGCCAGCGCCGGAGGGTCGTGACCAGTTCACTGCGCAGCAGCCCGAGCGTCCACAGCGGACTCGGCCGCCGTACGGCGGTCGCCGGGACCGTTTCAGCCCGCGACATCGAAGCCCTCCCCCGTCAGCGCCACGAACGCGTCCTCCAGCGAGGCCCGTTCGACCGTGAAACCCCGGACCCGCACTCCCGCCGCGACCAGGGCCGCGTTCACCTCGGCGAGGTCGCGTGCGGGTGGTTCGCCGCCGACCCGGTCGCCGTCGGCGATGACATCCCCGACGCCCTGCTCCTTCAGCACCCGGGCCGCCTCGGCCGGATCCGGGGTGGTCACCACCAGCCGGCCCCGCGCCCCGGCCGCCAGGTCGGCCACCGCACCCTGGGTGACGAGCCGGCCCCGCGCCATGACCGCCGCGTGGGTGCAGACCTGCTCGATCTCGTCGAGGAGGTGGGAGGAGAGGAAGACGGTCGTGCCGTCGGCGGCCAGCTCCCGGATCAGGGTGCGGATCTCGCGCATGCCCTGCGGATCCAGGCCGTTGGTGGGCTCGTCCAGAACCAGCAGCCGGCGTGGCTGGAGCAGCGCGGCGGCCAGGCCGAGGCGCTGTTTCATGCCCAGCGAGTACGCCTTCGCCTTCTTGCCGGCGGCCGCCGTGAGGCCCACCCGGTCCAGGGCTGCGGCGACGCGGGCGCGCCGGGTGCGGGGGTCGGCGGTCGGGTCGGCGGCGTCGTAGCGCAGCAGGTTGTCCCGGCCGGAGAGGAAGCCGTACAGGGCGGGCCCCTCGATGAGCGCGCCGATCTGCGGGAGAACGGCACGGGCCGCCCGGGGCATCGGGCGGCCCAGCACACGGGCCGTGCCCGCCGTCGGCTCGATCAGGCCCATCAGCATGCGGATGGTGGTGGTCTTGCCGGAGCCGTTCGGGCCGAGGAAGCCGAAGACGCTGCCCGCCGGGACGGTCAGGTCGAGGCCGTCGACGGCGAGTTGTCCGCCGCGATAGCGCTTGGTGAGGCCGCGGGTGACGATGACGCCCGCCTCCGCCCGGGCCGGGGCACGCCGCTGTGCGTCCCCCGGTTCCCCGTTCTCCCCCGCCTCGCGCTCCCTGGCGGACGGTTCGTCCATCGGCTCCCCCTCGATTCGCCCTGCCCCCGAAGACCCCGAAGGTTCAACGTACGGTCACGGCTCGTGGTGCCCGAAAGGGGCTACTTTCCCGTGTTCGCCGCCTTCACCAGGGCGTCCTTGGTCACCGTGCCGGCGTAGACCTTGCCGTCGTCGGTGATCAGGGCGTTGACCAGCCGGGTGGAGAAGACGGTGCCCTTGCCGAACTTGCCGGAGACCTTGTCGCCGAGCGAGCCGAGGAAGCCGCCGAGGTCACCGGCCTTGGCGCCGGTCGGCAGGCCGCCCTTGGCGCCGGTGTCGAAGGTGGCGATGGACGTCCAGCCCTTGCCGAGGACGTCGGAGCCGCCGAGACCCTTGCCGAACTCGCCCCGCTTCGGCGCGTGCTGCCGCTCCGCGTGCTCCTTGTTGCCCGTCTTCTCCTCCGTCACCTTCGCGCCCTTGGGCGGGGTGAAGGCGAAGGTGGAGGCGTCCGGCTTCGCGAAGGAGACCCGGGTGAAGCCCGCGTCGAGGACGGCGGCGCCGCCGCTCTTCGGAGTCAGCGTGAACTTCAGCGGCATGCCCGTCTTCGCGTCGACGGCGATGCTGATCGCGCCGACCGTGGTACCGGACTGCCGGGGCTTGATCAGCAGCTTGTAGGCGTCGCGGCCGGCGACCTGCTCGGTGCCGTCGACGGTGACGGACGTGGTGTCGTCCACCGACTTCAGCGCCTCGTCGGCGAAGTCCTTGGGCGTGGCCGGGGGCTCGGCCCTGTGGTCCTTGCCGGAGTCGGCCGAGGTGCCGTGGTAGACCTCGTTGCTCTTGCTGTCGTAGCCCCACACGTCCTTGCCGTTGTGGATGAGGCTGTACTCGGAGCCGCTCTCCAGCAGCGACAGCTTCTGCTTCTGCGGGCCGTCCGCGGCGACGCGCAGCGTGTGCGTGCCGGAGACCAGCGAGGTGAGCTTGGCCTGCGGGTCGGCCGAGGAGCCGTCGCCGGAGCCCTTGGCGGCCCCCGAGGCCAGGCTGCTCTCCAGGCCGCCCAGGTCGGGCAGGCCGAGGTCGGTGCTGACCCGCACGGTGCCGGACAGCTGCTGCACGTCCGACTTGGCGATCTTCTCGATGAGCTGCTGTGCGGTGATCCTGGGCAGGTCGGGGTCACCGGAGGCGGCGAGCGCCGGGACCAGCCCGATCGTGGCCGCCGCCACCCCCACCACCGCGACCGGGACCGCGTAGCGGGCGGCCTTGCGGCGTCCGGCGCGCGGAGCTTCCTCCTGCGCGGCGTCCACTGCGTCGTCGGTTTCGTACGGTGCCATGTGTGCCTTACCTCCGTCGTCGGCGGCGGCTGTCCCCACGCTGGTCCACCAGTGCCGCCATTCTCACCCGAATCGGTGAGGAGTGGTGATGTCCGTGGTGTCCATCTCACCAAATCGGCCATGAGGAAGCGTCAGACCTCGGAGCCAACTCCGTGTACGCCTGCGGTATGACACGTAGGGGCCGCGGCTCCCCCGACCCGTAGGGGTCTCACCGGAACGGAGGGGGCTGTACGGGGGCATGGGCATCGGAGCGGCAGGTGCCGGGCGGGTCCGAGCGACCGGGAGGACGGGCATCCGAGCGACCGGGAGGACGGGCATCCGAGCGACCGGAGGGGACGGGCATCCGAGCCACCGGAGGGGACGGGCATCCGAGCCACCGGGGGAGGGATGTCTGCGGCGGACCGTGCATCGCACCGGGCCGTACCGGTCGCACAGGCTCCGTACGGCCGGTCGCCGCCGCGAGACGTGGCCCCGTGGGACGGCCGGGGTCAGCCGGCGCGGTGCACCACCGCGTCGCACAGCTCCATCAGCGCCGCCTTGGCGTCGCACTCCCGCAGCGGCGCCAGCGCGGCACGGGCCTCCTCCGCGTAGCGGACGGTGTCCCGGCGGGCCTGCTCCAGCGCGGGGTGGGCGCGCAGCGCGGCCAGCGCCTCGGCGTGCCGGGCGTCGTCACTGAGGTCGGAGTCCAGCAGCCGGCACAGTGCGATGTCCTCGGGCAGCCCCAGCCGGGCCGCCCGCTCACGCAGCCGCAGAACGGGCAGCGTCGGAATGCCCTCGCGCAGGTCGGTGCCGGGGGTCTTGCCGGACTCGTGCGAGTCGGAGGCGATGTCCAGGACGTCGTCGGCGAGCTGGAAGGCGACGCCGAGCCGCTCGCCGTACTGGGTGAGCACGTCGACGACCGTCTCGGCCGCGCCGGACATCATCGCGCCGAACCGGCACGACACCGCCACCAGCGAGCCCGTCTTGCCGCCGAGCACGTCCAGGTAGTGCTCGACCGGGTCGCGGCCGTCCGCGGGACCGGCGGTCTCCAGGATCTGGCCCGTGACCAGCCGCTCGAACGCGAGGGCCTGCACCCGGACGGCCTCGGGGCCGAGGTCGGCGAGGATCTGGGAGGCCCGGGCGAACAGGAAGTCCCCGGTGAGGACCGCGACCGAGTTGCCCCAGCGCGTGTTGGCGCTGTCCACGCCACGCCGTACGGCCGCCTCGTCCATGACGTCGTCGTGGTACAGCGTGGCCAGATGGGTCAGCTCCACCACCACGGCCGACGGTACGACACCCGGCGCGTAGGGGTCGCCGAACTGGGCCGCGAGCATCACGAGCAGCGGCCGGAACCGCTTCCCGCCGGCTCGCACGAGGTGCTGTGCGGCCTCCGTGATGAACGGGACCTCGCTCTTGGTGGCCTCGAGCAAGCCTTCCTCGACAGCCGTCAATCCGGCCTGGACATCGGCTTCCAGAGCCTGGTCCCGCACGCTCAGCCCGAACGGCCCGACGACGGTCACGAGGGGTCTCCTGTCTGCTGGTGTCTGCTGGCGATTACACGGTTTGTCGATAGGTCGCTGCCATCACTCGAGTCAGCGTATCCGGTCCTCTTTCGATCACCGATAGCGCCCACCGGTCCAGCCTGGGAGGTATCAGGTCATGACCGGGATACTTTTGATCAAGTAATAGGAACGTATATTTATCGACTTAATAGGAATCCGTCCGCTTTGTCGCAAGCCGAGAGGCGAGCGGAGTAATACCTCCACCCCCCTCCCCCGGAACAACGACGGGCGCCAGGTCGCAGGTTCCACCGTTCAGCCGATCCACCCGAATCCCCCATGTCCGACTTGAAGCACTTTGCTATTTCGTGAGTTGGGTCACGGGCACCCGTCGGCACCCCATTGGCCCCGGTTCCCCTTCCCGCCT
The DNA here is from genome assembly GCF_055603265.1 of Streptomyces sp. NPDC037288. Taxonomy (NCBI): domain Bacteria; kingdom Bacillati; phylum Actinomycetota; class Actinomycetes; order Kitasatosporales; family Streptomycetaceae; genus Streptomyces; species Streptomyces sp. NPDC037288. The sequence continues at coordinate 83,217 of NZ_JBVJVY010000008.1, read as the reverse complement.
TGCCCCGCTGGCGAGTTGAGGGTTGGCGAGCGCAAAGGATCAAGCACCTCATAGTGCATAGATCAAGGTCAAACAGGACGTTGTGTGAATCCGGTACTTGTTCCCGACATGTGCTCTCGCATACGTTCCGGGCCGTCGGGCGGACGCCGAATCCTGCCGCCGCCCGCATAACCATCCACGGACCCATTCGTATGGCAGGAGCGGGGGACCCAGGTAAGCGCCGGACCGGACGACACCCGTCGCGCCGGACCGGCTAGGGGTGAAGCCGTGCCTTCCCGGGCACGGCCGGGCACCTCCCCGCCCGAACCCGACAGCTCACCCCGCAGGCGTTGGAGAGGAACTTCCCCATGCCTGCTGCCGCTCAGCACCGCCGTACCCGGAACAACCGCCTCGTCCGCGCCCTCGCCGCCGCCGGCACCGGTGCCGCCGTCCTCGCCCTGCCGCTCATCGGGGCGACCAGCGCCTCCGCCGCGACCCCGGCCGCCACCACGGTCTCCACCACCCCCGCCGGTTACCCGAACACCCTTGACGGCTGGATCCGCGAGTCCCTCGCGATCATGGCTCAGAAGGGCATCCCGGGCACCTACAACGGCATCTACCGCAACGTCATGCGGGAGTCCTCCGGCAACCCGGCCGCCATCAACCTCTGGGACTCCAACGCCGCCAAGGGCATCCCGTCCAAGGGCCTGCTGCAGGTCATCGACCCGACGTTCAACGCGTACCACGTGGCCGGAACCTCCTTCAACATCTACGACCCGGTCGCGAACATCACCGCCGCCTGCAACTACGCGGCCGCGCGGTACGGGTCGATCGACAACGTCTTCGGCGCGTACTGACAGCTCCGCGGACCGGCAGCACGTCACCGGCCCGCCCGGTACGCCCCCCACCTGACGGAAGGGGCGCGCCGGGCGGCCACCGTGCGTCCTGCGGGCCCGCGCCGGACGGCCGCCTACTGATGGGCCGGTCAGTCGGTCGGAAACAGTCCTTCGAGGACGGCGGCGATGCCGTCGTCCTCGTTCGACAGGGTGATCTCGTCGGCCACCGCCTTGAGTTCGGGGTGCGCGTTCGCCATGGCGACCCCGTGTCCGGCCCAGTCGAACATCGGGATGTCGTTGGGCATGTCGCCGAACGCCAGGGCCTCCTGCGCGGCGATCCCGAGCCACTCGGCGGCCAGCGCGAGGCCGGTCGCCTTGGTCACCCCGGACGGCTGCAGCTCCACGGTCCCCGGCCCCGACATGGTGACCGTCGCCAGCGAGCCCACCACCTCGCGCGCTACCGCCGCCAACTCGTCGTCGGACAGGCCGGCATGGCGCAACAGCACCTTGCTGATGGGCTCGCACCACAGGTCGTCGCGCCGGCCGACCCGCACCGCGGGCAGGGTCGGGTGCGGCATCAGATAGCCCGGCTCGATGAGCGTGAGCCCGTCGACGCCGTCCTGGTCGACGGCCGCGTAGACCTGCCCCACCTCGGCCTCGATCTTGCCGAGCGCGGTCTCGGCCAGCTCCCGGTCCAGCCGGACCGACCACAGCAGACGGCCGGACGCGGCGTCGTAGACCTGCGCGCCCTGCCCGCACACCGCGAGCCCCGTGCAGCCGAGATGCTCGAGCAGTGGCCGTACCCGCGGGGCCGGGCGGCCCGTCACCACCAGATGCCGGACACCGGCCCGCGCCACCCGCGCGAGCGCGGCGAGCGACCGGTCGGAGACGGTGTCGTCGCCGCGCAGCAGCGTTCCGTCCAGGTCGGTGGCGATCAGAGCGTACGCGGGGGAGGCGGCCATGATCAGAGAATACGGATACCTCGCCCCGCCGACTCATCTTGTCGTCCTGCGTACTTACGTACTGGTCAGCCCCAAGTGGCGCCCTCCGCCCCCTTGATGACGTGTCGGCCTTCCCGGAGGCATCAGCCGTGGGCCGCCGCCAGGTGTGCCGTCAGGCGCGGAGAGGCGAACTCCGTACCGCAGACGAAGCGCATCACCGGGCCGTACGACGACGCCGCCGGCAGGCCCGTGAAATACAGCCCGGAGACGGAGGAGACGTAGCCGGGGCCGAGTTTGGGCGTACCGCGGCTCACGGCGAGCCGGGTGCGCAGTTCGTGGCCGAGGAAGTCCATCGCCGCGATGTCGACGCGGTAGCCGGTGGCGGCGATGACGTGGTCGGCGGTGAGCCGCTCGGTGCGTCCGCCGTGTGTGCGGACGGTGAGGACGGGGCTGCCGTCCGGCGCCTCGGCGCCCACCACCCGCTCCACGTCCTGGACCAGCACGGCGCTCTGGAAGCGCTCGCGCAGCCACCAGGCGCCGAGCGGTCCGAGGACCCGGCGGACCAGGAAGTGGCGGGTGGTCTCGGGCAGATAGCGGTAGGGGTGGGGGTAGTGGCTGAGCGCCCACAGCGACCAGGCCCGGCCGAAGGGGGACTCGGGGCGCAGCTTCGGCTGGTCCCAGGGCGGGGCGCCGAAGGCGACCCGGCCGCGGCCACGCGCGACGACACGCACGCGTGCCCCCGCCTCGGCGGCGAGCGCGGCCGTCTCCAGCGCGGACTGGCCGGCGCCGATCACGATCAGCTCCTTGCCGGCGAAGCGGCCCAGGTCGTGGTGCTGGGAGCTGTGAGAGACCGGGCCCGTGGGCGCCGGTCCGTCGGCCGCGGCTCCCGCGAGCTCCGCCGGGAGGTGCGCCAGGCCGGACAGCCCGGTGGCGACGACGACGGCACGCGCGGTGAACAACTCGCCCGAGTCCAGCTTCAGTTCGAAGCCGCCGCTCTTGTCGCGGTCCACGGAGACGACCCGCACCCGCTCCAGGCCGGGGATCAGTTTCTGCTGGAACCACTCGCCGTAGGCGATGAACGTCTCCACCGGGATGATGTCCTCGTCGGTCACCAGGCGGCGGATCCCGGCCGCGTCGCAGTAGTCGGCGAGGGTGTGACCGGGCTGCGGGCAGTCGAGGTTGGAGGCGGCGGGCGTCGACTTCAGGAGCATGCCCTCGGGCATGTGGTCGCGCCAGCTGACCATGGGGTCGCCGAAGACGCGGACGGGGATGCCGCGCGCCCGCAGATGGGCGGCGGTGGACAGGCCGAAAGGCCCGGCCCCGATGACTGCAACCGGTCGAGTCACGAAGTCCCTCCCCAGGACACGGTGCGCCACGCTTGGTGGCCTTGCCTACTTCGTGGATGTGCTGCTGCCGCGGCGGTTGGTCCGCCACAGCTGATAGAGGTGCTTCGCGCCCGGACGCACGAAGCGGGCGAGCATCGTGAGGAACGGCAGCGGGTCGTCACCCGCGAGCCAGGCCAGCTCCGTCCCGCTCGCCTTCGCCGGCGCGTGCGGCGTCGTATAGCCGCTGCGGCGGTAGGCGAGCAGGGCGGGCAGGTCGATGTTCTCCACGATGTAGCGGTGGCCGGCGCGCTGCTCCCCCTCCGGAACGGGGCGGCCGGTCAGATTCAGATGCATGGCGCGTACGACGTCCACGCCCGACTCGTTCTCGAAGAGGCGGAACTGGGCGCCCACGCGGGGGTTGAAGTCGAGGAGCTTGTACTGTCCGTCGCGCCGGTCGAAGCGCAGGTCGAGGTCGATGATGCCGCTGTAGCCGATCTGCTTGATGAAACGTGCGGCGAGGTCCGCGAGTTCCGGGTTGTCGACGACGTACGCGTTCGCCGTCATGCCGGCGTGCGGCGGCCAGGAGCGGACCTTGACGCCGGTGAACAGGGCGAGGGGGCTGGAGTCCTGGCCGAAGCAGGCGTGCACGATCCAGTCCTCGGCCTCCTCGCGCGGCAGATACTCCTGGAGGATCACGCCCGGCCGCGCCCCCCAGTCCCGGGCGAGGGTGAGCAGACCCTCGCGGGTGGCGATCCTCGTGGTGCCGCCCACCGCGGGACGGGTGCGCCGTACGAACGCCTCCCGGTTCTTGGCCACCACCGGGAAGCGGGCCGTGTCGGCGAAGGCGACGACGTCGTCGTACGACTCGGGGAACGCCGACGCGGGACTCGCGATGCCGTGCTCCACGCACAGTTCGTGCAGGCCCTGCTTGCTGGCGAGCCGGCGCGGCAGGACGGGGTCGACACGCGGGAAGAGAAAAGATCCGGCCAGCTCGTCCTGGTGTTCCGCGATCAGTACGGCGGCCTCCTCGTCGGTCGGGACGAGGACGGTGGGGCGGCCGATACGGCGGCCGATGCGCAGCAGGCCCTCGACCAGGCGGTCCGGGTCCTCCGCACCGGTCGTCGGCCATACGAAGGCCTTCTTCAGATAACGGGAGGAGGCCGCGGGCGTGTACGCGTCCTCGGTGATGGCATACATGGGCACGCCGAGCCGGCCCAGGCTGCGGATCGCCCCGACGCCGCCGTGGTGCAGCGGGTAGTCGCCGAACTTGACGATCAGTCCTGGTACGTCCCGGTCCGCCTCGAACGGCAACCCGACGGTGTCTCCGGCCACGGGTCCCCCCACGTGTCCCCCCAATGGAACGGACCCACCCCGTCCGCGTCCCCAAAGGACGCTAAGCCGGAATTACCGCCTCCGACAAGGCTTATCCGGACATTGCGAACTCTTTAGGCAGGGTACGAGCAACCTTTCGAAGCTTCTTCGACACACACCTTCGGACATCCCCCGGGCGCCACAGGAGGCACTGCCCAAGACAGGCATCCCAGCCGTAACGTGTGGCGCGACCACATGGAACGATCGCCGTGCACGGCCCGGATGAGAGTGAGGCAGCACCCCATGCCCCCCTTCGACGTCCCCGAGGGCGACCCCTTCGGACCGCACAACCTTCCCTATGGCGTGTTCTCGCCCTCCGGCAGTACGGAGCGGAGGGTCGGCGTCCGGCTCGGGGACCACGTCCTCGACGCGGGCGCCGCAGCCGCCGCCCTCGGCTCACCCCACCACGCGCTGCTCGCACGCCCCACCCTCAACCCGCTGCTGGCCGCCGGCCGCCCCACCTGGTCGGAGGTACGGCGCGCCGTCACGGCCTGGGTCACGGACCCCGCGCACCGCGAGGCCGTCGAGCCGCTGTTCCACCCCCTGTCCGAGGTGACCCTGCACCTGCCCTTCGAGGTGGCGGACTACGTCGACTTCTACGCCTCGGAGAACCACGCCCGCAACGTCGGCCAGATCTTCCGCCCGGACGCCGAGGACTCCCTCACCCCCAACTGGAAGCACCTGCCCATCGGATACCACGGCCGCTCCGGCACGGTCGTCGTCTCCGGTACGGACGTCGTACGGCCCTCCGGGCAGCGCAAGGCCCCGGCCGACCCGGCACCCGTCTTCGGGCCGTCGATCCGGCTGGACATCGAGGCGGAGGTCGGCTTCGTCGTGGGTGTGCCGTCCGCGCTGGGCAGTCCGGTCGCGCTGGCCGACTTTAGCGACCACGTCTTCGGACTGTGCCTGCTGAACGACTGGTCCGCGCGGGACATCCAGGCCTGGGAGTACGTCCCCCTCGGGCCCTTCCTCGGCAAGTCCTTCGCGACCTCGGTGTCGGCATGGATCACCCCGCTGGAAGCACTGGAGCACGCGCGCGTGGCGCCCCCGCAGCGCACGCACCCGCTGCTGCCGTACCTGGACGACTCGGCGCCCGGCATCGACCCCGGCGGCTACGACCTGCGAATCTCCGTCGCGATCAACGGCCATGTGGTCTCCGAGCCGCCGTTCTCGACCATGTACTGGACCGCCGCACAGCAGCTCGCCCACATGACGGTGAACGGTGCCTCGCTGCGCACCGGCGACCTGTACGGCTCGGGCACGGTGAGCGGCCCCGAGGAGCGTCAGCGCGGCTCTCTGCTGGAGCTGACCTGGAACGGCCGCGACGCCCTCGAACTCCCGGACGGCAAGCGGACCTTCCTGGAGGACGGAGACGTGGTGACCCTGTCGGCATGGGCTCCCGCGGCGGACGGGCGCCGTGTCGGCCTGGGGGAGGTCAGCGGGCGGGTCGTGGCGGGGTGAAGAGCCACCTTGTAGCAAGAGATTGACACAAGTTCGCCGGACCGGGCATCTTGTACTCACCGCTTGATACAAGCGGTGAGTACAAGTCGTGCTTTTCACGGGGGACTTCCATGACCGACCTCGACATGACCTCGCCGGCGACCGCCTCCCGGGCGCCGGTCGACCGCTACGCCCGCTGGACGGGCCTGGCCACGGGCGCCCTGGCGGCCGTCTGGCTGTCCCGACTCCACCACGGCGACGGCGTGCTGTACGCCATCCCGGCGTTCGGCCTCTGCGCGGTCGCCGGCGTCCTGGTGGGCGACGCACTGACCGCGCCGGCCCGGGGAGCCGTCCGCACCGCAGGGCTCGCACCTCGCCGGATCCGCGACTACGTACCGCCGCGGACGACCTGGCTGCTGGCCGTCCTCGCGGTCGCCCTGGTGGCACTGCTGGCGACGGCGGGCGCGGTGGCCTCGCCGGACGACCTGGGGCGGGCCGGCCGTGAACTCACCCTGACCTGCCGGGGCATGACCGAGGGGCACGGCCCCTGGCCCGGTCTCTCCTACGGCCTGCCCATGCTGGCCTCCCTCGCCGCCGCCACGGGCGCGTGCGGCTGGTCGCTGCGGCGGATCGCCACCCGGCCCGGCGACGAGCAGTCCCGCCGCGACCGCTCGCTGGCGATCGTGGCCGCCTGGGGGATCGTCGTCTCCACCTCGCTGCTCGGCGCGGCCGCAACGGCCTCGGGCGCCCTGACGAGCATGACGTGCGACGGCGCCGCGGGCACCGCGGCCAACATGCTCCTGCTGCCGCTCGCACTGATCTCGCTGGTGACCGCGCCGTGGATGCTCTTCACCGTGTGCTCGCCCCGGGCGGGGTGGCGCCGCCGAGCGGGGGCACGCCGGTGAGCGGCACCGCCGTCCGGGTCGACACGACCAGCCCCGTCCCGCCCTACGAGCAGATCCGCGCCCAGCTCGCCGCCCTGATCAGCAGCGGACGACTGGCCGAGGGCGAGCGGCTGCCGACGGTACGGCAACTGGCCGCGGACCTCGGCCTGGCAGCGGGCACCGTCGCCCGTGCCTACCGCGAACTGGAGGCGGCGTCCCTGATCCGGACCCGGCGCGGCGCTGGGACCCGGGTGGCTCCGCCACCACCGGGCACCCGCCGCCGCGAAACGGCGGAACTCGCCGACGGCACACGTGACTTCGTGGCCTGGGCGGCGGCCCTGGACTTCGGAGAGGACGACGTGCTGGAGGCGGTACGGCGCGCGTTCCAGGAGCGGCGGACGTAACGCATCCGCACCCGAAGGCCAGGCACGCCGGACGGGAAGGACAGTCGGGCGCACCGGACGGGAAGGACAGCCGGCGACGCAACCACAAGACCGATCACCGCCGAGACCTGACTCTCGCCGCCCCTCACCGTCATACTGGGCGGGCACGCACCACACGCGACGCACCCTCGGCGCGCCGCCCCGCACCACCGACACCCGCACAACTCTCCGACCAGGAACCGGAGCCCCGGCATGACCGTCTGCCTGCTCCTGCTGAGCGTCGTCGCCCTGACGGCCGCCCTGCCGGCACCACGCGCGCTGACCCGCGCGGCCTGGCCCGAGCGGGAACCGGTGGTCGCGCTGTGGGTGTGGCAGTGCCTGGTCGCCACCGTCCTGCTGTGCTGTCTGGCGGCACTGGTACTGGGCACGGCGGCCGTCTTCCACACCGTCCGCGAGCGTGTCTTCGCCCCCGCGCCGCCCTCCGTCACCGCCGCCTACGACCTCTCCTCCGCGCCGGTGTGGGCCGCCGCCCTCACCGTGCTGCTGGCCTGCGGAGCCGCCTGGACGACGGCGATGCTGGGCCGGGAACTCGTCGAGGCCCGCCGCAGCCGCGGCCAGGCCCGCGCGCACCTGCGGGAGCGTGCCCCCGATCTGCCGGCCGGCCTGCCCGGGGCGCGCGGCCCGATGCTGGTGCTGGAGGACGAATACCCGGACGCCTGGTGGATGCCGGGACACCCGCCGCAGCTGGTCGTCACGACGGGGGCGCTGCAGCGCCTCACCGACCACCAGCTGGACGCCGTCCTCACCCATGAGCGCGGGCACGCGCGTGCCCACCACGACTGGCTGCTGCACCTGTCCACCGCGCTCGCCACGGGCTTCCCACGCGTACCGCTCTTCGCGCACTTCTGCGACCAGACGCACCGCCTGGTCGAGCTGGCCGCCGACGACACGGCGTCCCGGCGCTGCGGGCACCTCACCACGGCCCTCGCGCTGATCGAGCTGAACCAGCACCGGGGCGTCCTGTCCTGCGACTCCAGCCGGCGCCTCCTCGGCGAGCGCGTGGACCGCCTGCTGGAGCCGCCACCGCGGCTGCTGCGCCGGCACCGGGCGCTGACGACGACGGTGGCCGCGCTGGTGCCCTTGCTGCCGCTCCTGATCACGTTCGCACCGGGCCTGACAGCACTCTCCTGACCCGACCACCCGGTGGCAGATCTTCCCGCCCGCACCGGAAAAAGCGCAGCTCAGCGCGGTATCCAACGACCCCTCACCTGGCGCAACACTTCAGCAACACCCCATTCCCTACCGGGTCGGTATGGTTTCGGCCATGCCACCCACCGACCGCCCCCGAGACCACGCCGGTCAAGGCGCCGCGACCACCGTCGCCGCCCACCGCACGCGTCGACGGCTGCGTGCGGACCGGGCCCGGCAGCTCGCCGACCTGCTGCGCCACCAGATCCTCACCGGCGTATTCCAGAACGGCCCCCTCCCCCACGAGTCGACCCTCGCCGCCGACTACCGCGCCTCCCGCAACACCGTCCGCCAGGCCCTGGACCTGCTCCGGGCCGAGGGGCTGGTGGAGCGGCTGCCCGGAGTCGGCACCGTGGTCGTCGCCCAGAAGTACCCGCACGGGCTCGACCGTCTGATGGGCCTCGCGGAAACCCTCCGCGAACACGGCCGCGTCACCAACGAGGTCCGCACCATGGGCCCCGCCCCCGCACCCGTCCCGGTGGCCGACCGCCTCCGTATCCCCGCCGGCGCCGACGTCCTCTACATCGAGCGTCTGCGCCGCCTGAACGGCCTCCCGCTCTCCCTCGACCTCACCTACATCCCGCTCGACATCGGCACCGCCCTGCTCGGCGCCGACCTGGAGAACACCGATGTCTTCCGCCTCCTGGAAGCCATCACCGGCCAGCGCCTCGGCCACGCCGAGATCACCCTGGAGGCGGTGAACGCGGACACCCACTCCGCCGCCGTGCTCCAGGCCCCGCGCGGCGCCGCCGTACTGATGCTGGAACGCCTCACCCACCTCGCCGACGGCCGCCCCGTCGACCTGGAGTTCATCCGCTTCCGCGGCGACCGGATCACCATGAGCGGCCTGCTCCACCGGTCGTAACACGCCCCTTGCCTGCACGTTTCCTGGAGACAGCCATGCCCTTGGCGCCCCAGCGGGCCGACGTGCCCGTGACCATCGACGAGTCGAAGTGCATCGACGGCTGCACCCTCTGCGTGGACATGTGCCCGCTGGACTCCCTGGCCATCGACGAGACCAACGGCAAGGCGTACATGCACGTCGACGAGTGCTGGTACTGCGGCCCGTGCGCAGCCCGCTGCCCCACCGGAGCCGTCACGGTCAACATGCCCTATCTGCTGCGGTGAGAGGTACAACCATCATGAAACGAACGGCAGTCGCCGCATCCGCCATCGCGTTCCTCCTTCCCCTGTCCGCCTGCGGCGGCAGCGCCGAAGCGGGCAGCGGCTCCACGGTCACCGTGACCGTCGGCTACCAGTCCAAGACCATCAACACCGTCACCGCGGGCACGCTGCTGCGCTCCCTCGGCTACTTCGAGAAGCAGCTCAACTCCCTGCATGACGGCCACACCTACAAGGTCGACTGGCAGGACTACGCCACCGGCGCTCCGATCACCGCCCAGATGACCGCCGGCAAGATCGACATCGGCTCGATGGGCGATTTCCCGCTGCTGCTCAACGCGGCCCGCGGCAAACAGCTCGGCCGGCCCACCCACCTGATCTCGGTGACCGGTTACAACCTGCGGGGCGGCCTCAACACCGTCGTCACCGCGCCCGATTCGAAACTCACCTCCCTGAAGGACCTGAAGGGCAAGAAGGTCTCCACGAGCATCGGTTCCGCCGCGGACGGCACTCTCGTACGGGCCCTGCAACGCGCCGGCATCGACCCGGACAAGGGCATCTCCAAACTCAACCAGCAGCCCGCCGTGGGCGCCTCGGCGCTCTCCTCAGGCAGCGTGGACGCCCTGTCGCAGTTCGTCGCCTGGCCGGGCCTTCTCACCTACCAGGGCAGTGCCAAGGCGCTGTACGACGGCGCCCAGCTGAACCTGCCCACCTTCCACGGCGTCACCGCCCGCGAGGACTTCGCCCAGCAGCGTCCGGCCGTCCTGGAGGCTTTCCTCAAGGCCCAGGCGGAGGCGACGGACTACCTCAACGCCCAGCCCGTCGCCGCTTCCGAGAAGGTCGCCGAAGCCACCGGCCTGCCCGCCGAGGTGGTCTACCTCTACAACGGTGCCCACGGCATCGCCACCTTCGACCCGGCGGTCAAGCCGCAGCTCGTCTCCGCGCTCAAGCAGGACGTGTCCGTACTGAAGGCCGCCAAACTGACCGGCGACATCGACGTGGACTCCTTCGTCGACGACCAGTACGTCAAGAAAGCCCTCAGCGCCTCCTACGCCAAGCGCCTTGCCGCCGCACCCGCACCGGCTGCGAGCGAGGTGTGGCCCAAGGGCAGCGAGAAGGCGCTCTCGTTCACGTCCGCGAAGGAACTGCTGGCCTACGTGGCCGGGCACCAGGCCGGCATCCGCGCCACATATGTACCCGACGCCGCCACCGGCACCCTCTGGTTCGCCGACAAGGCGGTGTGGGTAGCCGATGGCAACCAGCTGCTGCCCTTCGTCACCCCGGCGACCGCGCAGGCCTACGTCACCGCCCACGGCGGCGCCCGTACCGTGTCGTACCGCGAGGCGCTGGAGCGGGCCTCATGACCCGGCGGCCCCTGGCCCGGTATGCGCTGCGGACGGCATCGCTGGCCGCGTTCCTCGGCCTGTGGCAACTGCTGACCAGCCTGGACGTGAACCTGTGGCTGCGGTTCTCGCAGTTCCCGACGGTCACGGACGTGGCCCGCGCCTTCGGCGACCGGCTCTCCGGCGACGACTACTGGACCGACCTCACCGACAGCCTCACCCGGATCCTCACCGGCTTCGCGCTGGCGGCCGTCCTGGGCGTGGCGACGGGCGTGCTCGTGGCCCGCTCGCGCCTCGCCGAGGATCTGCTCGGTCCGGTCCTGGAGGTGATCCGCCCGATACCGGCGATCGCCCTCGTCCCCGTCGCGATCCTCCTCTTCCCCTCCAATGAGCAGGGCATCGTCTTCATCACCTGCACCGCCGCCTTCTTCCCTGTGCTGGTCTCCACCCGGCACGCGGTCCGTGCCCTCACCCCCGTCTGGGAGGAAGCGGTGTGCACCATGGGCGGCGGCCGGCTGCGGATCCTCTGCTCGGTGGTACTGCCGGGCGCACTGCCCGGCATTTTCGGCGGGCTGTCGGTCGGCATCGGCGTGTCGTGGATCTGCGTGATCTCCGCCGAGATGATCTCCGGCCAGTACGGCGTCGGCTACCGCACCTGGCAGGACTACACGGTGGTGAACTACCCGGGCGTCTTCGTCGGCATGGTCACGATCGGCGTCCTCGGCTGGGTCACCTCCACGGCCGTGGAAGTCCTCGGCCGGCGTCTGACCCGGTGGCTGCCCCGCACCTCGTACGTCCCCGCCGGCCGCACCCGCGTGTCCCGGCCTGTCGCCGCCCCCGGTCGCGCCGACGGCGATCCCGAGCAGCAGGCCCAGCCCGAGCAGCAGGGCCAGAACGACACCGAGGAGGCCCGTGATGAGCACCTCGTCTGAGACCGTCACCGCTCCCGTCGCGCCGGCATCGAAGGCCGTACGCGGCACCCGGCTCACCTTCCGTTCCACCGTGCTCGGCCGCCCGGACGCGCCGGTGTTGTACGACGTCGACCTGGACGTGTCCCCCGGCGAGATCCTGACCGTCGTGGGCCCTTCCGGCTGCGGCAAGTCCACGCTGCTGCGCACCCTCGCCGGGCTGCTGCCTCCCCTGGGTGGCGCCGCGGAGGCGGACGGCGTCCCGCTGACGGGGCCGTCGGCCGACCGTGCGCTGGTCTTCCAGGAGGACGCGCTGCTCCCCTGGCGCACCTTGCGCGGGAACGTCGAACTGCCGCTCGCCATCAGTGGCGTACCGCGCTCCGCACGCCGTTCCCGGGCCGAGTCCTGGCTCGCCCGCGTCGGACTCAGCGCGCAGGCCGGGCAGTTGCCGCACCGGGTCTCCGGCGGGCAGCGCCAGCGCGCCCAGTTGGCCCGCGCCTTGGCCGACAGCCCGCGCGCCGTCCTCATGGACGAGCCTTTCGGCGCCCTGGACGCCCAGACCCGCTCCGGCATGCGGGACCTGCTGGTGGACGTGCTGCGCGGCACGGGCGCGACCGTCGTCTTCGTCACGCATGACGTGGACGAGGCCCTCTTCCTCGGTGACCGCGTGGCCCTGCTCGGCTCCGGCCGGGTGGCCGCCGTACGCGACGTACCCGGGCCGCGCGACCGTGGGGCCGTCGACGACCCGGCCCGTGTGGCCTTGCGCCGCGACATCCTCACCTCGCTCGGCTCCTGAAAGGCACCCCGGTGACCACCCCCGCGTCCACTTCCCTGGAGATTCCCGCCGTCGCCGACGCCGAGCAGCTGACCTGCGACGTCCTCGTCATCGGCGGCGGCACCGCCGGCACCATGGCCGCCCTGACCGCCGCCGAGCGCGGTGCGAACGTGCTGCTGCTGGAGAAGGCCCACGTCCGCCACTCCGGCGCGCTCGCCATGGGCATGGACGGCGTCAACAACGCGGTCATCCCCGGTCGCGCCGAGCCCGACGACTACGTCGCCGAGATCACCCGCGCCAATGACGGCATCGTCGACCAGTCCACCGTCCGCCAGACCGCCACCCGCGGCTTCGCGATGGTCCAGCGGCTGGAGTCGTACGGGGTCAAGTTCGAGAAGGACGAGCACGGAGAGTACGCGGTGCGCCAGGTCCATCGCTCCGGCTCGTACGTACTGCCCATGCCAGAGGGCAAGGACGTCAAAAAGGTCCTGTACCGGCAGTTGCGGCGGCGGGAGATGCGGGAGCGCATCCGGATCGAGAACCGGGTGATGCCGGTCCGGGTCCTCACCGCCGAGGGGCGGGCCGTGGGCGCCGTCGGCTTCCACACCCGCACCGGCGCCTTCGTCACCGTCCGCGCGGGCGCGGTCATCCTCGCCACCGGCGCCTGCGGCCGGCTCGGCCTGCCCGCCTCCGGCTACCTCTACGGCACCTACGAGAACCCCACCAACGCCGGTGACGGGTACGCCATGGCCTACCACGCGGGCGCCGAGCTGACCGGTATCGAGTGCTTCCAGATCAACCCGCTGATCAAGGACTACAACGGCCCGGCCTGCGCCTACGTCGCCAACCCCTTCGGCGGCTACCAGGTCAACCGGCACGGCGAGCGCTTCGTCGACTCCGACTACTGGTCGGGGCAGATGATGGCCGAGTTCGCCGCCGAGGTCGCCAGCGACCGCGGCCCGGTCTACCTCAAGCTCAGCCATCTCCCCGAGGAGTCGGTCTCCGCCCTGGAGTCGATCCTGCACTCCACCGAGCGGCCCACCCGCGGCACCTTCCACGCCGGCCGCGGGCACGACTACCGCACCCACGACGTCGAGATGCACATCTCCGAGATCGGCCTGTGCGGTGGCCACTCCGCCTCCGGCGTCCGTGTCGACGACCACGCCCGTACGACCGTCCCCCGCCTGTACGCCGCCGGTGACCTCGCCTGTGTCCCGCACAACTACATGATCGGCGCGTTCGTCTTCGGCGACCTCGCCGGCGCGGACGCCGCCCAGTACACGGCGTACGACGGTGAGCTTCCCGCCGACCAGGTGCGCGAGGCGCACGAGCTGATCTACCGCCCGCTGCGCAACCCGGACGGCCCGCCGCAGACCCAGGTCGAGTACAAGCTGCGCCGTTTCGTGAACGACTACGTGGCACCTCCGAAGTCCGGCGCGCGCCTCTCCCTCGCCCTCGAGGCCTTCGAGCGGATGCGCGCCGACGTCGCCGCCATGGGCGCCCGCACCCCGCACGAGCTGATGCGCTGCGCCGAGGTCACCTTCATCCGCGACTGCGCCGAGATGGCCGCCCGCGCCTCTCTCGCCCGCACCGAGTCCCGCTGGGGCCTCTACCACGACCGTCTCGACCATCCCGGCCGTGACGACGTCTCCTGGTTCCACCATCTCGATCTGCACAAGTCCCCCTCTGGTGCGATGGAGTTCACGGCCCGCCCCGTGGCTCCGTATCTGGTCCCGGTCGAGGAGTTCGAGCCGGTCGGCGGTCCCTCCCGGCAGCTGGGCGAGGTCCGTCCCGAGCAGGTCGCCACGGCCGGGCCGCGCGAGGTGGCGCCGGTCGCCGCAGGACCGACGTCCGTGCGTACCACCGCCTTTGCCGACCCGTCGGGCGTGCCGGGCACCGCCTCGTCCCGGCTCCTGCACCTGCTGGAGCTGGCCGAGGCGGAACCCGAACTCGACCTCCTCGAGCCGTACTTGGCCGACGAGGATCCCGCCGTCCGGCGTACGGCAGTCTCGGTCCTCACCGAGACCGTGCCGCCCGGCACCGGGCAGGCCCTGGCCGGTGCCCTCGCCGACTCCGACGCCGAGGTCCGCGCGACCGCCGCGGCCTCGCTGCGCGAACTCGTCGAGACCCTGGCGCCCGAACCGGCTCTGGGCACCGCCCTCACCGGCGCTCTCGCCGAGTCCGACCCCGTGGTCCGTGCCGCCGCCCTCGATGTGCTGCGCGCTCTGCGGCTCGGTGAGGCCGCGGTGTTCGCGGCGGCGCTGGCCGACCCCGACATCGCCGTCCGCACGGAGGCCGTACGGGCGCTCGTCTCCGTCGACGCGGTCCGGCCGCTGGCGGATGCCGCGGACGATCCCTCCCGGGAGGTCCGGGTCACCGTGGCCAAGGCCCTGGCCGCCGTCGGCCCGGCGTCCCTGGCCGCGGCCGACCGCGAGTTGCTCACCGCCACCCTGGTCCGGCTCACCGGGGACACCGATCCCCTGGTGCGCGGTGCCGCGCTCGCCGCGCTGGCGGGCACCGGCTGCCCGGCTCCGCTCGCCGCCCGAGCCGTGGCCGCGCTGTCGGACCCGGCCTGGCAGGTCCGCTCCGGCGCCGCGACCGCCCTGTCGGCCGCGCCCGCCGGGACCGCCGTCCCCGCCCTGGCCGAGGCGCTGGCCGACCCGAACGCCGACGTGCGCAAGGCGGCCGTGCTGGCTCTGACCCGGCACCGGGCCACGGCAGAGGCGCGGGCCGCCCTCGCGACGGCCACCAGCGACTCGGACGCGGACGTCAGGGCCTACGCGGCGCGGGGGCTGTGACCCCCGTACCTCGCGACATGCCGTGCCGGGCTATATCCAGTCGTCCGGCGCCGGCTCCTCGTCCGGCTCCGGCCAGTCGGCGTCCTGCACGTCGCCGGCGGCCGGGGCGGGCCCGTCCAGGGAGGCCAGCACAGCCAGCACGCCCTCCCCGTACGTCGCCAGCTTCTTCTCGCCGACACCGCTCACCGTGCCCAGCTCGCGCACCGAACCGGGCCGTCGGCCGACGATCTCCCGCAGGGTCGCGTCGTGGAAGATGACATACGCCGGCACGCCCTGTTCGCGGGCCTGTTCGGCGCGCCAGGCGCGCAGTGCCTCGAAGGCCGGCAGCAGGTCGTCGGGCAGTTCGGCGGCGGCCTTGGCCTTGCGGTCGCCTCCGGATGCGCCCGCCGACCGCGACCGGGAAACGGCCGGTTTCTTCGGCTCCTTGCGCAGCGGCACCTCCCGCTCACGCCGCAGCACGGAGCCGCTCGCCTCGGTGAGCACCAGAGTGCCGTACTCGCCCTCGACCGCGAGCAGTCCCTGGGCCAGCAGCTGCCGGATGACACCGCGCCACTCGGCCTCGGGGAGGTCCTGGCCGATACCGAAGACGGACAGCTGGTCGTGGTCGAACTGGATGACCTTGCCGGTGCGCTTGCCGAGCAGGATGTCGACGATCTGCAGGGCGCCGAACTTCTGCCCGCGCTCCCGCTGCAGCCGGACCACCGTCGACAGCACCTTCTGCGCGGCGATCGTGCCGTCCCAGGTCTCCGGCGGGGTGAGGCAGGTGTCGCAGTTGCCGCAGGCCGCAGCGTCGGGATCCTGACCGAAGTAGGCGAGCAGCTGGCCGCGACGGCAGCGGGCCGTCTCGCACAGCGCGAGCATGGCGTCGAGGTGGGCGGCGGCCCGGCGGCGGAACGCCTCGTCGCCCTCGCCGGACTGGATCAGCTTGCGCTGCTGTACGACGTCGTTCAGGCCGTACGCCATCCAGGCCGTGGACGGCAGGCCGTCACGGCCCGCGCGCCCGGTCTCCTGGTAGTAGCCCTCGATCGACTTGGGCAGGTCCAGGTGGGCGACGAACCGTACGTCCGGCTTGTCGATGCCCATGCCGAAGGCGATGGTCGCCACCACGACCAGGCCGTCCTCCCGCAGGAAGCGCGACTGGTGGGCGGCGCGCGTGCCCGCCTCCAGACCGGCGTGGTACGGAACGGCCTCGATGCCGTTGGCGGTCAGGAACTCCGCCGTCCGCTCCACCGAGTTGCGCGACAGGCAGTACACGATGCCGGCGTCGCCCGCGTGCTCCTGTCGGAGGAAGGCGAGAAGCTGCTTCCTGGGGTCGGCCTTGGGCACGATCCGGTACTGGATGTTGGGCCGGTCGAAGCTGGCGACGAAGTGGCGGGCCGTCGGAAGGTTCAGCCGCTGGGTGATCTCCTCGTGGGTGGCTCGGGTGGCCGTGGCGGTGAGGGCGATCCGCGGGACGTCCGGCCAGCGCTCGCCGAGGAGGGACAGGGTGAGGTAGTCGGGGCGGAAGTCGTGGCCCCACTGGGACACGCAGTGCGCCTCGTCGATCGCGAAGACGGAGATCTTGCCGCGCGCGAGGAGATCCAGCGTGGCGTCCAGGCGCAGCCGCTCGGGCGCCAGATACAGCAGGTCCAGCTCTCCGGCCAGGAACTCGGCCTCGACCATGCGCCGCTCGTCGAAGTCCTGCGTGGAGTTGATGAAGCCGGCCCGCACGCCGAGGGCGCGCAGGGCGTCCACCTGGTCCTGCATGAGCGCGATCAGCGGGGAGATCACGATGCCCGTACCGGGTCTGACCAGGGCCGGGATCTGGTAGCACAGCGACTTGCCGCCGCCGGTGGGCATGAGGACGAGGGCGTCGCCGCCCGCGACCACATGCTCGATGATCGCTTTCTGCTCGCCCCGGAAGGCCTCGTATCCGAAGACCCGGTGCAGCGTGGCCAGCGCCTCGCTGTCGGCCGCGCCCGGCCCCTCGGTCACCTGTGGCATCTCGCTGATCCCGCCCGTCACGCCCATCGTCCTGTCCCCCGTCGGTCCCCCGTGTGTGTCGTCTCTCGACCGCTGCCTCCACGATAGGGGTCCGGACCGACAGCATCGGAGTTATCCACAGGCCGGGTGACACCCGCACGAGCCTTGCGCGTCCTCGCACGGACCAGCCCGGTCACCCCGTCGGTCGTCCCGGATGGTCCGGCGATCACACCGGGGCCATGCTGCTCGGGGCGGGAGAGGCGGAGGCCCGGCACAGACAGCCACTCGACACCCGCTCCGGTACCCGACCGCGTGCCGTTCCAAGGAGCTCCGCCCGATGCCCGCTCACCTCGCTAAGGCCGCTCTCGCCGTCGCCGCCATCGCCGCCCTCGCTCTGACGACCACGCCCGCCCGTGCCGCCGGTCCGGACCCCGCCGAATGGGCGCAACTCGTCCCGACGTACGCGGCTACCGCGAAGTACCTCTACGTGCCGAAGGCCCTGGCCGACGGATACGAGCCCAACCCGTGCACCGTGGATGTGACGGGCGGGCAGGGTGCCCAGGGTGCCATGGGATACCACTACATCAACACGTCCCTCTACGGCTCTCTCGACCCGGCCAAGCCCACTGCCCTGCTCTACGAGGACGACGGCGTCGGGGGGCGCAGGCTCACCGGGGTGCGGACAACCCCAGCGGTTTGTTCTTCGAGTGGAACCCCGACGTGAAGTGCCCGTACCCCGGAGCACCCGGCTGACCAAGCGCGAAGGCCCCGGTTCCGTGGGGAACCGGGGCCTGACGCAAAAGACTCAGCGCACGAACACTCCCGCCTGGCTCGCCAGGTCCAGGAAGTACTGCGGGGCCACACCGAGCACCAGCGTGACCGCGACGCCCATGGCGATCGCCGCCATGGTCAGCGGGGACGGCACGGCCACGGTCGGGCCTTCCGGCTTCGGCTCGCTGAAGAACATCAGCACGATCACGCGGATGTAGAAGAACGCGGCGATCGCCGAGGAGATCACACCGATCACGACCAGCGGTGCCGCACCACCGTCCGCCGCCGCCTTGAACACGGCGAACTTCCCCGCGAAGCCGGAGGTCAGCGGGATACCCGCGAAGGCCAGCAGGAACACCGCGAACACGGCGGCCACCAGCGGTGACCTGCGGCCGAGCCCGGCCCACTTGGACAGGTGGGTGGCCTCGCCGCCCGCGTCACGCACGAGCGTGACCACCGCGAAGGCGCCGATCGTCACGAAGGAGTAGCCGGCCAGGTAGAAGAGGACCGACGAGACGCCGTCCTTCGAGGTGGCGATGACACCCGCGAGGATGAATCCGGCGTGCGCGATGGACGAGTACGCAAGGAGCCGCTTGATGTCGGTCTGCGTGATCGCGACGATCGCACCGCCGAGCATGGTGATGATCGCCACCGCCCACATGACCGGCCGCCAGTCCCAGCGCATCCCGGGCAGAACGACGTACAGCAGGCGCAGCAGCGCGCCGAACGCGGCCACCTTCGTCGCCGCCGCCATGAAGCCGGTCACGGGCGTCGGCGCGCCCTGGTAGACGTCCGGCGTCCACATGTGGAAGGGCACCGCACCCACCTTGAACAGCAGGCCCATCACGATCAGGGCGCTGCCGAGCAGCAGCAGCGCGTCGTTGCCCATGGTGTTGGCGAGTGCCGGGTCGACGTTGGTGACCGTGCCGTCGACGACCTGGGCGATGCGCGCGTACGACACCGAGCCGGCGTAGCCGTAGAGCAGGGCGATGCCGAACAGGGTGAACGCGGAGGCGAACGCGCCGAGCAGGAAGTACTTGACCGCGGCTTCCTGCGACATCAGCCGCTTGCGGCGGGCCAGCGCGCACAGGAGGTACAGCGGCAGGGAGAAGACCTCCAGGGCCACGAACAGGGTCAGCAGGTCGTTGGCCGAGGGGAACACCAGCATGCCGGCGATGGCGAAGAGCAGCAGCGGGAAGACCTCGGTGGTGGTGAAGCCGGCCTTCACCGCGGCCTTCTCGCTGTCGCTGCCCGGTACGGAGGCGGCCTGCGCGGCGAAGGAGTCGACGCGGTTGCCGTGCGCGGCCGGGTCCAGGCGCCGCTCGGCGAAGGTGAACAGGCCGACCAGGCCGGCCAGCAGGATCGTGCCCTGCAGGAACAGGGACGGGCCGTCGACGGCGATGGCGCCCATCGCGGCGATGTGCGCCTTCGTCGTGCCGTAGCCGTCGGCCGCCAGCGCGACCACCGCGGCGAACGCGGCGCACAGGGCGACGACGGACACGAAGACCTGCGCGTAGTAGCGGGACGTGCGCGGGAGGAACGCCTCGATGAGCACCCCGACCAGCGCCGCGCCGACGACGATCAGCGTCGGCGACAATTGTCCGTATTCGATCTTCGGTGCCGGGATCTTCGAGATCGGATCGGCCGCGGTTGTCCACAGGCTGTGGATGGCTGCTGTGCTCACTTGGCCGCCTCCACCGAGGGCTTGGGGTCGGTCTTGTGTACGTCGGACATGGTCTGCTTGACCGCGGGGTTGACGATGTCCGTGACGGGCTTCGGGTAGACGCCCAGGAAGATCAGCAGCACGATCAGCGGGGCGACGACCAGGAGTTCACGCGCGCGCAGGTCGGGCATCGCCGACACCTCGGGCTTCACCGGGCCCGTCATCGTCCGCTGGTACAGGACGAGGGTGTAGAGCGCGGCGAGGACGATGCCGAAGGTGGCGATGATGCCGATCGCCGGGTAGCGGGTGAAGGTGCCGACCAGGACCAGGAACTCGCTCACGAACGGGGCCAGTCCGGGCAGGGACAGCGTGGCGAGGCCGCCGATCAGGAAGGTGCCGGCGAGCACCGGCGCGACCTTCTGCACACCTCCGTAGTCGGCGATGAGCCGCGACCCGCGCCGGGAGATCAGGAAGCCCGCGACCAGCATCAGCGCGGCCGTGGAGATGCCGTGGTTGACCATGTAGAGCGTCGCGCCGGACTGGCCCTGGCTGGTCATCGCGAAGATGCCCATGATGATGAAGCCGAAGTGCGAGATCGACGCGTAGGCCACCAGGCGCTTGATGTCCCGCTGGCCGACGGCGAGCAGCGCGCCGTAGACGATGCTGATCAGGGCCAGTACGAGGATCACGGGCGTCGCCCACTTGCTGGCCTCCGGGAACAGCTGGAGGCAGAAGCGGAGCATCGCGAAGGTGCCGACCTTGTCGACGACCGCGGTGATGAGGACGGCGACCGGGGCGGTGGCCTCCTGCATGGCGTTGGGCAGCCAGGTGTGCAGCGGCCACAGTGGCGCCTTCACCGCGAAGGCGAAGAAGAAGCCGAGGAACAGCCAGCGTTCGGTGCTCGTCGCCATGTGCAGCGAACCGTTGGCGCGGGCCTGCGCGATCTCCTGGAGGCTGAAGTTCCCGGCCACCACGTAGAGGCCGATCACCGCGGCCAGCATGATCAGACCGCCGACCAGGTTGTAGAGCAGGAACTTCACCGCCGCGTACGACCGCTGTGTCGAGGCCGCCGCCTCGCCCTGCGCGTGGGCGCGGTCTCCGAAGCCGCCGATGAGGAAGTACATCGGGATGAGCATGGCTTCGAAGAAGATGTAGAAGACGAAGACGTCGGTGGCCTCGAACGAGATGAGCACCATCGCCTCGACGGCCAGGATCAGCGCGAAGAAGCCCTGGGTGGGCCGCCAGCGGCGGCTGCCGGTCTCCAGCGGGTCGGCGTCGTGCCAGCCGGCGAGGATGATGAACGGGATCAGCAGGGCGGTCAGCGCGACCAGCGCCACCGCGATGCCGTCGACACCCAGCTCGTACCGCACCCCGAAGTCCTTGATCCAGGCGTGCGATTCGGTGAGCTGGTAGCGGGCGCCGTCCGGATCGAAGCGGACCAGGACGGTGATCGCCAGGGCGAGTGTGGCGAGCGAGACGAGCAGCGCCAGCCACTTGGCGGCGGTGCGCCCCGTGGCCGGTACGGCGGCCGTGGCGACGGCCCCGATGGCCGGGAGCGCCGCCGTCGCTGTCAGCAGAGGAAAGGACATCGGTATCAGACCGCCCTCATCAGCAGGGTCGCGGCGACCAGAAGTGCCGCACCGCCGAACATCGAGACCGCGTAGGAGCGGGCGAAGCCGTTCTGGACCCGGCGGAGCCGTCCGGACAGGCCGCCGAAGCCGGCTGCCGTGCCGTTGACGACACCGTCGACCAGGGTGTGATCGACGTACACCAGGGAGCGCGTGAGGTGTTCTCCGCCGCGTACCAGGACGACGTGGTTGAAGTCGTCCTGGAGCAGGTCGCGACGGGCCGCGCGGGTGAGCAGGGAGCCGCGCGGGGCGACGGCGGGGACGGGCTTGCGGCCGTACTGGGCCCAGGCGATGCCGACGCCGATGACGAGGCACACCAGGGTCGCCGCGGTGACCACCCATGCGCTGACCGGGGAGTTGCCCTCGCTGTGTCCGGTGACCGGCTCGAGCCAGTGCAGGAAGCGGTCGCCGATGCTGAAGAAGCCACCGCCCAGGACAGAGCCGACGGCCAGCACGATCATGGGGATCGTCATGACCTTCGGGGACTCGTGCGGGTGTGGCTCGGCGTGCTCGCCGCGGTGCTCGGCGGCGGGCTCGGCGCTCGGTGCCTCCGGGGAGCGAGTGGGTTGGTTCTTCCAACGCTCCTCTCCGAAGAAGGTCATCAGCATCACGCGCGTCATGTAGAAGGCGGTGATGGCCGCGCCCAGCAGGGCCGCACCGCCGAGGATCCAGCCCTCGGTGCCGCCCTTGGCGAAGGCCGCCTCGATGATCTTGTCCTTGGAGAAGAACCCGGACAGGCCCGGGAACCCGATGATGGCGAGGTAGCCGAGGCCGAAGGTGACGAAGGTGACCGGCATGTACCTGCGCAGGCCGCCGTACTTGCGCATGTCGACCTCGTCGTTCATGCCGTGCATGACGGAACCGGCGCCGAGGAACAGCCCGGCCTTGAAGAAGCCGTGCGTCACCAGGTGCATGATCGCGAAGACGTAGCCGATGGGGCCGAGGCCGGCGGCGAGGATCATGTAGCCGATCTGCGACATGGTCGAGCCGGCCAGCGCCTTCTTGATGTCGTCCTTCGCGCAACCGACGATCGCACCGAACAGGAGCGTCACAGCGCCCACGACGGTGACGGCCAGCTGGGCGTCGGGGGCGCCGTTGAAGATGGCTGCGGAGCGGACGATGAGATACACGCCCGCCGTCACCATCGTCGCCGCGTGGATCAGGGCCGAGACCGGGGTCGGGCCCTCCATGGCGTCGCCGAGCCAGGACTGCAGCGGCACCTGGGCGGACTTGCCGCAGGCGGCGAGCAGGAGCATCAGGCCGATGGCGGTGAGCTTGCCCTCGGAGGCGTCACCGGCGTGGCTGAAGACCGGGCCGAAGGCGAAGGTCCCGAAGGTCGCGAACATCAGCATGATCGCGATCGACAGGCCCATGTCGCCGACGCGGTTGACCAGGAAGGCCTTCTTCGCGGCCGTCGCGGCGCTGGGCTTGTGCTGCCAGAAGCCGATCAGCAGGTACGACGCGAGGCCGACGCCCTCCCAGCCGACGTACAGCAGCAGGTAGTTGTCGGCGAGGACGAGCAGCAGCATCGCCGCGAGGAACAGGTTCAGGTAGCCGAAGAAACGGCGGCGCCGCTCGTCGTGCTCCATGTACCCGACCGAGTACAGGTGGATCAGCGAGCCGACGCCGGTGATCAGCAGTACGAACGTCATCGACAGCTGGTCCAGGCGGAAGGTGACGTCCGCCTGGAAGCCGGCCACCGGGACCCAGCTGAACAGGTGCTGCATCAGCGTCCGGTGGTCGGCCCCCTTGCCCAGCAGGTCGGCGAAGAGGACAACGCCGAAGGCGAAGGAGACGAACGAGAGCACCGTGCCGATCCAGTGGCCGACGGCGTCGAGCCGCCGGCCGCCGACCAGGAGGACGGCCGCTCCGAGCAGGGGCGCCGCGATGAGCAGCGCGATCAGGTTCTCCACGATTCTTCCGACCCCTTACAGCTTCATCAGGCTGGCGTCGTCGACCGAGGCCGAGTGGCGGGTACGGAACAGCGACACGATGATCGCGAGGCCCACCACGACCTCCGCGGCGGCGACGACCATCGTGAAGAAGGCGATGATCTGGCCGTCGAGGTTGCCGTGCATCCGGGAGAAGACGACGAACGCGAGGTTGCAGGCGTTCAGCATCAGTTCGATGCACATGAAGACCACGATGGCGTTGCGCCGGATCAGTACGCCCGTCGCGCCGATCGTGAACAACAGGGCCGCGAGGTAGAGGTAGTTGACCGGGTTCACTTCGACGCCTCCTCGGGCCGCTTGAACGTCGCCGGTTCGATCACCGTGCGCTCCAGGCGTTCCTCCGCGCGCTGTTCCAGTGCGCGCAGGTCGTTGAGCGCCTCCGCGGACACGTCACGGATCTGGCCGCGTTCGCGCAGCGTCTTGTTGACGGTCAGCTCGGACGGGGTGCCGTCGGGGAGCAGGCCCGCGATGTCGACCGCGTTGTGCCGGGCGTAGACACCCGGGGCCGGCAGCGGAGGGAGGTGGGTGCCTTCACGGACGCGCTGTTCGGACAGCTCGCGCTGGGTCTTGGCGCGCTCGGTGCGCTCGCGGTGTGTGAGCACCATGGCGCCGACGGCGGCCGTGATCAGCAGGGCGCCGGTGATTTCGAAGGCGAAGACGTACTTGGTGAAGATGAGGGAGGCGAGGCCCTCCACATTGCCGTTCGCATTCGCCTGGCCGGCGCCGTCGAACTCCTTCAGGGACGCGTTCCCGATGCCGGTGAGCAGCAGGACGCCGAAGCCGACCCCACACAGAAGGGCCAGCCAGCGCTGGCCCCTGATGGTCTCCTTCAGCGAGTCCGCCGCCGTCACGCCGACGAGCATCACCACGAACAGGAACAGCATCATGATCGCGCCCGTGTAGACGACGATCTGCACGATGCCCAGGAAGTAGGCGCCGTTGGCGAGGTAGAACACCGCCAGGACGATCATGGTCCCGGCGAGACACAGCGCGCTGTGCACGGCCTTCTTCATGAACACGGTGCACAGGGCGCCGATCACCGCGACGGTGCCGAGGACCCAGAACTGGAAGGCCTCACCGGTGGAGGTGGTGTAGGCGGCGAGATGCGTCGTCATTGGCCGATCACCTTCTCCGAGGCCGGCTCGTCCTCACCGAAGGTCGACGCGGCCTCCTGCGGGACCTCGCCCTTGGAGAGGGCGACCTGGCGGACCGTGCCGGGCGCTGCCTGCGTGACCAGGCCCCGGTAGTAGTCCTGTTCGTCCGTCCCCGGGAAGATCGCGTGCGGTGTGTCGACCATGCCCTCTTCGAGGCCGGCGAGGAGCTGTTCCTTGGTGTAGATGAGGTTGGCGCGGCTGGAGTCGGCCAGTTCGAACTCGTTGGTCATCGTCAACGCGCGCGTGGGGCACGCCTCGATGCACAGCCCGCACAGGATGCAGCGGGCGTAGTTGATCTGGTAGACGCGGCCGTACCGCTCGCCCGGCGAGTAGCGCTCCTCGTCGGTGTTGTCGGCGCCCTCCACGTAGATGGCGTCGGCGGGGCAGGCCCACGCGCACAGCTCGCAGCCGACGCACTTCTCCAGGCCGTCCGGATGGCGGTTGAGCTGGTGCCGTCCGTGGAACCGCGGAGCCGTGGTCTTCTTCTGCTCCGGGTACTGCTCGGTCAGCCGCTTCTTGAACATGGCCTTGAAGGTCACGCCGAAGCCGGCGACGGGGTTCTGGAAACCGGGCTTGGTCTCCTTCGGCTCCTCAGCCATCGGACGCCTCCTTTCCATCCGAAGATCCGTCACTGACAGTGTCCGACCCACCACTGACAATCAGCTCCCGATCGCGGCGCGGGCGGCGCCTCGGCACCGGCGGCAGCTCCTGACCGGGCAGCGGCGGCACGGGGAATCCGCCCGTCATCGGGTCGAATCCGGCCTGCTCGGCGGCGGACCGGCCGGTCGCCTTTGCCTTCTCGCGGAACATGTCGGCGACGAAGGAGATCAGCAGCAGGGCGAGGACTCCGCCGCCCACGTAGAGGGCGATGTCGGCGAAGTCGTAGTGCTCGTTGCGCAGGGCCCGTACGGTCGCCACCAGCATCAGCCAGGTCACGGAGACCGGGATGAGAACCTTCCAGCCGAGCTTCATCAGCTGGTCGTAGCGGACCCGCGGGAGCGTGCCGCGCAGCCAGATGAAGAAGAACAGCAGCAGCTGGACCTTGATGACGAACCACAGCAACGGCCACCAGCCGTGGTTCGCACCCTCCCAGAAGGAGCTGATCGGCCAGGGGGCGCGCCAGCCGCCGAGGAACAGGGTGGTCGAGACGGCCGAGACCGTCACCATGTTCACGTACTCGGCGAGCATGAACATCGCGAACTTGATGGACGAGTACTCGGTGTTGAAGCCGCCCACCAGGTCGCCCTCGGACTCCGGCATGTCGAAGGGGGCGCGGTTCGTCTCGCCGACCATCGTGACGATGTAGAGGATGAAGGAGACCGGCAGCAGCAGGATGTACCAGCGGTCGTGCTGCTGTTCCACGATCGTGGACGTCGACATCGACCCCGAGTACAGGAACACCGAGGCGAACGCGGCGCCCATGGCGATCTCGTAGGAGATCATCTGCGCGCAGGAGCGCAGGCCGCCGAGGAGCGGATAGGTGGATCCGGAACTCCAACCCGCGAGGACGATGCCGTAGATGCCGACGGAGGCGACCGCGAGGATGTAGAGCATCGCGATCGGCAGGTCGGTCAGCTGCATCGCGGTGCGGTGGCCGAAGATCGAGATCTCGTTGCCGGCCGGGCCGAAGGGGATCACCGCGATCGCCATGAAGGCCGGGATGGCCGCGACGATCGGCGCGAGGACATAGACCACCTTGTCCGCGCGTTTGACGATGATGTCTTCCTTGAGCATCAGCTTCACACCGTCGGCCAGCGACTGGAGCATGCCCCAGGGACCGTGCCGGTTGGGGCCGATGCGCAGCTGCATCCAGGCGACGACCTTGCGCTCCCAGACGATGGAGAACAGTACGGTCACCATCAGGAAGGCGAAGCAGAACACGGCCTTGATGACGACCAGCCACCAGGGGTCACGGCCGAACATCGAGAGGTCTTCAGCTGCGAGGTACGGGCTCATGCCTCCACCTCCTTGGGGGCCTGTTCGGCGACTGCCGCCGGGCCGATACGGACGAGGGAGCCGGGCTGCGCCCCGGTGCCGGAGGCGACGCCCCCGCCGACGGAGTTCAGCGGGAGCCAGACCACTCGGTCGGGCATCTCGGTGATCCGGAGCGGGAGTTCGACGGTGCCGGCCGGGCCGGTGACGGCGAGGACGTCACCGTCCCTGACGTCCGTCTCTGCGGCCGTCGCGGCGGACACGCGCGCGTGTGCGGCATGGCGGGTTCCGGCGAGCGCCTCGTCGCCCTCCTGCAGGAGACCCTGGTCGAGCAGCAGCCGGTGTCCGGCGAGTACGGCCTCGCCGGCGGCCGGGCGGGGCAGCGCGCCCGCGGACTCCTGGGGCGCGGCGGCGCGCGGGCCGTTCCAGGAGCCGATCCTGTCGATCTCCGCGCGCGTGGTGCGCAGATCCGGCAGGCCCAGGTGGACGTCCATCGCGTCGGCCAGCATCTGCAGCACGCGCGCGTCGGTGGGTGCCAGGAGGCGGGTCATCTGTTCGGGCTTGAGGGCCGCCTCGAACAAACGCACCCTGCCTTCCCAGTTGAGGAAGGTGCCCGCCTTCTCGGCGACCGCGGCGACCGGCAGGACGACGTCGGCGTGCCCGGTGACCTCGCTGGGCCGCAGCTCCAGCGACACCAGGAAGCCGACACTGTCGAGTGCTTCACGCGCGCGTGCCGGGTCGGGCAGGTCGGCGACCTCCACCCCGGCGACCACGAGTGCGGAGAGTTCGCCGGTGGCGGCGGCCTCGACGATGTGGTGGGTGTCACGGCCGTAGCGCAGCGGGAGTTCGGCGAGCCCCCAGACGGCCGCGACCTCCTCCCGCGCGCGCGGGTCGGTCGCCGGACGGCCGCCCGGCAGCAGCGACGGCAGCGCGCCCACCTCGATGGCGCCCCGCTCACCGGCCCGGCGCGGGATCCACACCAGCTGGGCGCCGGTCGAGTCGGCGGCCCGTACCGCGGCGGTGAGGCCGCCGGCGACCGAGGCGAGCCGCTCACCGACGACGATGACCGCGCCGTCGGCGCGCAGGGCCTCAGCGGCCCGTGTGCCGGGCTCCTCCAGGCCGACGCCGCTCGCGAGGGCGTCCAGCCACTCGGTCTCGGTGCCCGGGGCGGCCGCCAGCAGGGTGCCGCCCGCCTTCTGCAGGCCCCGGGTCGCGTGCGTGGCCAGCGCGTACACCTGCTGCCTGCGCTTGCGCCAGGCCTTGCGCAGCCGCAGGAAGACGCCGGGCGCCTCCTCCTCCGACTCGAAGCCGACCAGCAGCACGGCCGGCGCCTTCTCCAGGGCGGTGTACGTGACGCCCGTACCGTCGAGGTCACGGCCGCGCCCGGCCACCCGGGACGCCAGGAAGTCGGCCTCCTCGCCGCTGTGCACGCGCGCGCGGAAGTCGATGTCGTTCGTGTCGAGCGCCACGCGCGCGAACTTGCTGTAGGCGTAGGCGTCCTCGACGGTCAGCCGGCCGCCGATGAGGACACCGGCCCGGGAGCGGGCGGCGGTCAGTCCCCGCGCGGCCGCCTCCAGGGCTTCCGGCCAGGAGGCGGGCTCCAGGACGCCGTCGGCGTTGCGCACCAGGGGCGTGTCGAGGCGGTCCTTGAGCTGCGCGTACCGGAACGCGAAGCGTCCCTTGTCGCAGATCCACTCCTCGTTGACCTCGGGGTCGTCGGCGGCGAGCCGCCGCATGACCTTGCCGCGCCGGTGGTCGGTGCGGGTGGCGCAGCCGCCGGAGCAGTGCTCGCAGACCGACGGAGAGGAGACGAGGTCGAAGGGGCGGGAGCGGAAACGATAGGCCGCCGAGGTGAGGGCGCCGACCGGACAGATCTGGATGGTGTTGCCGGAGAAGTACGACTCGAACGGGTCCCCCTCGCCGGTGCCGACCTGCTGGAGCGCGCCCCGCTCGATCAGCTCGATCATCGGGTCGCCCGCGATCTGGTTGGAGAACCGGGTGCAGCGGGCGCACAGCACGCACCGCTCGCGGTCGAGCAGCACCTGGGTGGAGATCGGCACGGGCTTTTCGTAGGTCCGCTTCTTGCCGTCGAAGCGGGACTCGGGGTTGCCGTGCGACATCGCCTGGTTCTGCAGCGGGCACTCGCCGCCCTTGTCGCAGACCGGGCAGTCCAGCGGGTGGTTGATGAGCAGCAGCTCCATCACGCCCTGCTGCGCCTTCTCGGCGACCGGCGAGGTGAGCTGGGTCTTCACCACCATGCCGTCGGTGCAGGTGATGGTGCAGGAAGCCATCGGCTTGCGCTGGCCCTCGACCTCGACGATGCACTGACGGCAGGCGCCGGCGGGGTCGAGCAGGGGATGGTCACAGAACCGCGGGATCTCGATGCCGAGCTGCTCGGCGGCCCGGATGACCAGGGTGCCCTTGGGCACGCTGATCTCGACGCCGTCGATCGTCAGCGTGACGAGGTCTTCCGGCGGGACCGCCGCATCTCCGCCACCCGCGGGAGCGTTGGTGGTCACGGTCATGCGTTCACCTCCGGGCGGTCCGCCCAGGCCGTCGACTTGGCCGGGTCGAAGGGGCAGCCCCGGCCCGTGATGTGCTGCTCGTACTCCTCGCGGAAGTACTTCAGCGAGGAGAAAATCGGGGACGCGGCGCCGTCACCGAGGGCGCAGAAGGACTTGCCGTTGATGTTGTCGGCGATGTCGGCGAGCTTGTCGAGGTCGGACATGACGCCCTTGCCGGCCTCGATGTCGCGCAGCAACTGCACGAGCCAGTACGTCCCTTCGCGGCACGGTGTGCACTTGCCGCAGGACTCGTGGGCGTAGAACTCGGTCCAGCGGGTCACCGCCCGCACCACGCAGGTCGTCTCGTCGAAGCACTGCAGGGCCTTGGTGCCGAGCATCGAGCCGGCGGCGCCGACGCCCTCGTAGTCGAGGGGGACGTCGAGGTGCTCGTCGGTGAACATCGGTGTCGAGGAGCCGCCCGGCGTCCAGAACTTCAGCCGGTGGCCGGGCCGCATGCCGCCGCTCATGTCGAGGAGCTGGCGGAGCGTGATGCCGAGCGGGGCCTCGTACTGGCCGGGGCTGGCGACGTGGCCGCTGAGCGAGTAGAGCGTGAAGCCCGGGGACTTCTCGCTGCCCATCGCCCTGAACCAATCTTTTCCGTTTTGCAGGATCGCGGGAACCGACGCGATCGACTCGACGTTGTTCACAACAGTCGGACAGGCATAGAGGCCTTCCACCGCAGGGAAGGGGGGACGGAGCCGCGGTTGACCACGGCGGCCTTCGAGCGAGTCGAGCAGTGCGGTCTCCTCACCGCAGATGTACGCGCCGGCGCCCGCGTGCACGGTGAGCTGGAGGTCGAGTCCGCTGCCCAGGATGTTCTCGCCGAGGTAGCCCGCCGCGTAGGCCTCGCGCACGGCCTCGTGCAACCGCCGCAGAACGGGGACGACTTCACCACGCAGATAGATGAAGGCATGCGACGACCTGATGGCATAGCAAGCGATCACCATGCCCTCGATGAGGCTATGCGGGTTGGCGAAGAGGAGCGGGATGTCCTTGCAGGTCCCCGGCTCCGACTCGTCGGCGTTGACAACTAGATAGTGTGGTTTCCCATCACCCTGCGGAATGAACTGCCACTTCATTCCGGTCGGGAATCCCGCGCCGCCGCGGCCACGCAGCCCGGACTCCTTGACGTACGCGATCAGGTCGTCCGGTGACATGGCGAGCGCCTTGCGGAGCCCCTCGTACCCTTCGTGCCTCCGGTAGACGTCCAGAGTCCAGGACCGGTCCTCGTCCCAGAAGGCCGACAGCACGGGTGCGAGCAGCTTCTCGGGGCTCGAGTCCTTGAGTTCGGGTGCCACGGTCATCACTCCCCCTCCTCTGCGGTAGGCCCTGCGGGGTGAGCCGGGTCGGAGGCCGATGTCTCCTGCGGCGCGTCATGGGAACTGAGGTGCTCGGCCGGCGACGGCTCGTGCACCCTGTCCCGCGGTTCCTCATGCGGACCTCCGCGCGGATGGACCACGCGCGCGGGTGCGGTCTCTCCCCTTGCCAGGCGAAGGCCCACCAGCGACGCCGGTCCCGCACTGCCGCCCTCCTCGACGGCCCCGGGCCGCTCGTCGGGGAAGCCGGCCAGGATCCGCGCGGTCTCCTTGAAGGTGCACAGCCGTGCCCCGCGCGTGGGCTGCACGGGCCGTCCCGCGCGCAGGTCGTCGACCAGTCGCTTGGCGCTGCCCGGCGTCTGGTTGTCGAAGAACTCCCAGTTGACCATCACGACCGGGGCGAAGTCGCAGGCCGCGTTGCACTCGATGTGCTCCAGGGTGACCTTGCCGTCGTCGGTGGTCTCGCCGTTGCCGACGCCCAGATGCTCCTGGAGGGTCTCGAAGATCGCGTCGCCGCCCATCACCGCGCACAGCGTGTTGGTGCACACGCCGACCTGGTAGTCACCGGACGGCCCCCGCCGGTACATGGTGTAGAAGGTGGCGACGGCGGTGACCTCGGCCGTGGTCAGGTCGAGCATGTCCGCGCAGAACTGCATTCCGGTGCGCGTGACATGGCCCTCCTCGGACTGCACGAGGTGGAGCAGCGGCAGCAGGGCCGACCGGGAGTCCGGGTAGCGCGCGATCACCTCGCGCGCGTCCGCCTCCAGCCGGGCCCGGACGTCGTCCGGGTACGCGGGCGCGGGCAGTTCGGGCATGCCCAGGCTGACGCCCCGCTCCGAAGAAGAGGTGGTCACCGGTCGACGCCTCCCATCACGGGGTCGATGGACGCGACGGCGACGATGACGTCGGCGACCTGGCCGCCCTCGCACATCGCCGCCATGGCCTGCAGGTTGGTGAAGGACGGGTCGCGGAAGTGGACCCGGTAGGGGCGGGTGCCGCCGTCGGAGACGGCGTGCACGCCGAGCTCGCCCTTGGGGGACTCGACGGCCGCGTACGCCTGTCCCGGCGGGACGCGGAAGCCCTCGGTGACGAGCTTGAAGTGGTGGATCAGGGCCTCCATGGAGGTGCCCATGATCTTCTTGATGTGGTCGAGGGAGTTGCCGAGTCCGTCCGGCCCCAGGGCGAGCTGGGCGGGCCAGGCGATCTTCTTGTCGGCGACCATGACCGGGCCGGGGGCGAGCCGGTCCAGGCACTGTTCGACGATCCTGAGCGACTGGCGCATCTCCTCCAGGCGGACCAGGAAGCGGCCGTAGGCGTCGCAGGTGTCGGCGGTCGGGATCTCGAAGTCGTACGTCTCGTAGTCGCAGTACGGCTGCGCCTTGCGCAGGTCGTGCGGCAGGCCGGTGGAGCGCAGGATGGGGCCGGTGGCGCCGAGGGCCATGCAGCCGGCCAGGTCGAGGTAGCCGATGTCCTGCATGCGGGCCTTGAAGATGGGGTTCCCGGTGGCGAGCTTGTCGTACTCCGGGAGGTTCTTCTTCATCTTCTTCACGAACTCGCGGATCTGGTCCACCGCGCCGGGCGGCAGGTCCTGGGCGAGTCCGCCGGGGCGGATGTACGCGTGGTTCATCCGAAGGCCCGTGATGAGCTCGTAGAGGTCGAGAATCATTTCACGATCACGGAACCCGTAGATCATGATCGTGGTGGCGCCGAGCTCCATGCCACCGGTGGCGATGCACACCAGGTGGGAGGACATCCGGTTCAGCTCCATCAGGAGGACCCGGATGATCTTGGCGCGCTCGGTGATGTCGTCCTCGATACCGAGGAGCTTCTCCACGGCGAGGCAGTAGGCGGTCTCGTTGAAGAAGGACGTCAGGTAGTCCATGCGCGTGACGAAGGTGGTGCCCTGCGTCCACGTGCGGTACTCGAGGTTCTTCTCGATGCCGGTGTGCAGATAGCCGATGCCGCAGCGGGCCTCGGTGACCGTCTCGCCCTCGATCTCCAGGATCAGGCGGAGCACCCCATGGGTGGAGGGGTGCTGGGGGCCCATGTTGACGACGATGCGTTCGTCGTCGGCGCGGGTCGCGGACTGGACGACCTCGTCCCAGTCGCCACCGGTGACCGTGTATACGGTGCCCTCGGTGGTTTCCCGGGCGGCTGCTGACTGGGTGCTGCTCACGAGTACGACCTCCGCTGGTCCGGAGCCGGGATCTGGGCGCCCTTGTACTCGACGGGGATGCCGCCGAGGGGGTAGTCCTTGCGCTGCGGGTGGCCCTGCCAGTCGTCCGGCATCATGATCCGGGTCAGGGCCGGGTGACCGTCGAAGACGATCCCGAAGAAGTCGTAGGTCTCGCGCTCGTGCCAGTCGTTGGTCGGATAGACGGAGACCAGCGACGGGATGTGCGGGTCGCTGTCGGGGGCGCTGGCCTCGAGGCGGATCAGCCGGTTGTGGGTGATCGAGCGCAGGTGGTAGACGGCGTGCAGCTCGCGGCCCTTGTCGTGCGGGTAGTGGACGCCGCTGACGCCGGTGCACAGTTCGAAGCGCAGGGCCGGGTCGTCGCGCAGGGTGCGGGCGACGCGGACCAGGTGCTCGCGTTCGATGTGGAAGGTCAGCTCGTCCCGGTCGACGACCGTCCTCTCGATGGCGTTGTCAGGGAGGAGCCCCTGTTCCTCCAGGGCGCCCTCCAGCTCGTCGGCGACCTCGTCGAACCAGCCGCCGTAGGGCCGGGTCGCCGGTCCCGGGAGCCGGATCGAGCGGACCAGGCCGCCGTAGCCGGAGGTGTCGCCGCCGTTGTCGGCGCCGAACATGCCGCGCTGGACGCGGATCTCCTCGCCGCCCTGGCCGCGCTGGCCGGGGAGGTTGGAGGCGGAGAGGTCCTTCTCGGGGTTCACCCCGTTCGCGGAGCCGTTCACGCCGCCTGCGCCGTTGCCGTTCGCGTCGCTCACCGCAGCAGCCCCTTCATCTCGATCGTGGGCAGGGCCTTGAGCGCCGCCTCCTCCGCCTCGCGGGCGGCTTCCTCGGCGTTGACGCCGAGCTTGGAGGACTGGATCTTCTGGTGGAGCTTGAGGATCGCGTCCATCAGCATCTCGGGGCGGGGCGGGCAGCCGGGCAGATAGATGTCGACCGGGACGATGTGGTCGACGCCCTGGACGATCGCGTAGTTGTTGAACATGCCGCCCGAGGAGGCGCATACGCCCATGGAGATCACCCATTTCGGGTTGGGCATCTGGTCGTAGACCTGCCGGAGCACCGGCGCCATCTTCTGGCTGACCCGGCCGGCGACGATCATCAGGTCCGCCTGGCGCGGCGAGCCGCGGAAGACCTCCATGCCGAAGCGCGCCAGGTCGTAACGGCCGGCGCCGGTGGTCATCATCTCGATGGCGCAGCAGGCGAGGCCGAAGGTGGCGGGGAAGACGGACGCCTTGCGCACCCAGCCCGCGGCCTGCTCGACGGTGGTCAGCAGGAAGCCGCTCGGCAGCTTTTCTTCGAGTCCCATGTCGTAAGGCCCCTCAGTCCCATTCCAGGCCGCCGCGCCGCCATACGTACGCGTACGCGACGAAGACGGTGAGCACGAAGAGCAGCATCTCCACGAGCCCGAAGATCCCCAGGGCGTCGAAGGTAACGGCCCAGGGGTAGAGGAAGACGATCTCGATGTCGAAGACGATGAAGAGCATCGCCGTCAGGTAGTACTTGATGGGGAAGCGCCCGCCGCCGGCCGGCGTGGGGGTCGGCTCGATACCGCACTCGTAGGCCTCGAGCTTGGCGCGGTTGTACCGCTTCGGACCGATCAGCGTGGCCATGACCACGGAGAAGATCGCAAAGCCTGCCCCGAGGGCTCCCAGTACGAGGATGGGCGCATACGCGTTCACCGCTCCTCGCTCCTCTCAGTCGGCGCTGACTGCTGGCGGTTGCACTGGTGCACTGCGCTCACTTCCGCCTCACCGGTCCCTCGGGCCCCGTCGTCCCGTGGCGAAGATCGAGAACATGTGAAGCAGGTCACAAGCCCAGTTGCCACGCATCTTATGCCCGTCGCTCTGTGATCTGCGACACGGGGTATTCCACAAGCTTTGTGATCTCCACCACCTGACGAAGGATCATGAAGTCGGATGATGAGTGATCTTCATACGCGAAGCGTTCAGTTGATCACCAGAAGTGACATTTTCGCTTGTCATCGCAGGCCGGAAGGGGCGTCTCCATATCAAGAGAGTTCCGCTGCATGCAAATTGGCGCTGGGCGCGGGTGCCTGGTAGAGGGCGGCGTTCACACATCAGAGGGAGGCGGGGGTGCGGTGTGGACGGGGGGTGCGGACGCGTGCACGCGTTCACGAGCGCCGCGCACACAGGACGCCCCGCTACCGGTAACCGTTCCGTGACCTCCGCCACATTGATGAGAGGGCCCTGAGAAGCGGGCTTGGCCAACGACCTCAACCGGTGGTAGGCGGGGGGCAATCCGGACGTAATGATCAAAGACCGTGATCAAGGCCTTGATCACCGACGTCCGCTATGTCCGTTACGGCGTCAATAAAGAACGACACGCCCGGGATTCTGGGTCTCGATTGAGCAACTGTGGCGCAGCACACGTTTCTTGTAGATATGAAGGAGCCCCTGGTACCGGTTGTTCCCATGTCCCACACCGCTCACATACGCAGCCACCGGAAGCCCCGCCGCAGCGCGTCGACCCTCGCGATGCGGGCCGGAGTTGCCGGTGGCGTCCTCAGCACCCTGGCAGTCGCCGGGGCGTCCGGCTCGGCGAACGCGGCCGAGCCGGTGACGCAGACCCTCGAACTGCCCACCCTGACGGCCGACCTGGCCGCCCAGGCGGCCAAGTCCGCGGACGCCACCCAGCAGGCCGCCGCGAACTACCAGCTGCAGGCCGAGCGTGACGCGGCCGCCGCAAAGGCCGCGAAGCAGGCCAAGGCGGACCTCGCCGAGGCGAAGCAGAAGGCCGCCGAGGCCAAGAAGAAGGCCGAGGAGGCCGCACGCAAGGAGGCCGCCGCGCGCGCCTCCCGCAACGCGGAGCGCACGACGCTCTCCGCCACGACGGACACCGGCAGCACCTCCACGAGCACGTCCACGGCCACCGGTTCGGCCGCGGCCGTCATCAGCTTCGTCAAGGCCCAGATCGGCAAGGCGTACGTCTCCGGCGCCACCGGCCCGTCGGCGTACGACTGCTCCGGCCTGGTGCAGACGGCGTTCAAGCAGGTCGGGATCAGCCTGCCGCGCGTCTCCCAGGACCAGTCGACCCAGGGCACCCAGGTGTCGCTGAGCAATCTGCAGCCGGGCGACATCCTGTACTGGGGCAGCGCGGGCAGCGCCTACCACGTCGCGGTGTACGTGGGCGACGGCATGTTCGTCGGCGCGCAGAACCCCTCCAGCGGCGTCGGGGAGCACCCGCTGTCGTACGACCCGCCGACCGGCGCCGTGCGGGTGCTCTGAGCGCTCCCGCGCCTCTCAACGCGCGTAGGGCCGCAGCCGCTCGGGGGCAGCGGCCCTGCGGCGTTCCCGGCACGCCAGGGCGGTGTTCCTGACATGCTCGGCACGGGCCGCCGCCCGGCGGTCCGTCCACGAGCGAAGGAGACCGCGCGATGCCACGCGTGTTCGT
Organism: Streptomyces sp. NPDC037288; assembly: GCF_055603265.1. Taxonomy (NCBI): domain Bacteria; kingdom Bacillati; phylum Actinomycetota; class Actinomycetes; order Kitasatosporales; family Streptomycetaceae; genus Streptomyces; species Streptomyces sp. NPDC037288. Next base: position 47,323 of record NZ_JBVJVY010000008.1, on the reverse strand, counting down.
GCAGGGAAGGCCCGCCGACCACTACCCCCGCCACGCCCCGGAGGCCCGGCGTGGTGCGGTGCGCAGGATCACCGAGGCCGGCGAGGAGGTCCTGCACAAGCCGTGCCGGGACGTCACGGAGTTCGGGCCCGACCTCGCCGCACTCATCGACGACATGTTCCTCACGCTGTATGTCGCCGAAGGGGCGGGACTGGCGGCGAATCAGGTGGGGGTCGATCTCCGGCTGTTCGTGTACGACTGCCCCGATGACGATGGTGTCCGACATGTCGGGCACATCGTCAATCCGGTGCTCGAAACGCCCACGCACGGGCGACGGCTGCTGGACGAGGGCGAGGGCTGTCTGTCGGTGCCGGGTGCCGTGATGGCCGTACCGCGGCCGGACAGGGCCGTCGTACGCGGGCAGGACAAGGACGGCCGGCCGGTCGTCATCGAGGGCACGGGGTACTTCGCGCGCTGCCTCGCCCACGAGACCGACCACACCCACGGGCACCTCTACCTGGACCGGCTCTCCAAGCGGGAGAAAAAGGACGCGCTGCGGCAGATGACGGACCGGCGCGACGAGGTGTTCGCCCGCCGGGCCGCCAGGGCCGAGGAACTGAGCCGGGGCTGACAGGCCTGGCGAGGGCTCACGCCTTCGGGGCCACCTTGCTCAGGCCGTTGATGATGCGGTCCATCGCGTCGCCGCCCGTGGGGTCGGTGAGGTTCGCGAGGAGCTTGAGGGTGAACTTCATCAGCATCGGGTGCGTGAGGCCGCGCTGGGCGGCGATCTGCATGACCTTCGGGTTGCCGATGAGCTTCACGAAGGCGCGGCCGAGCGTGTAGTAGCCGCCGTAGGTGTCCTTGAGGATGCGCGGATAGCCCTGGAGGGCGATCTCGCGCTGGGCGGGCGTGGCCCGCGCGTGGGCCTGGACGATGACGTCGGCGGCGATCTGGCCGGACTCCATGGCGTAGGCGATGCCCTCGCCGTTGAAGGGGTTCACCAGGCCGCCGGCGTCGCCGACGAGCAGCAGCCCACGCGTGTAGTGCGGCTGGCGGTTGAAGGCCATGGGCAGGGCGGCGCCGCGGATCGGACCGGTCATGTTGTCGGGGGTGTAGCCCCAGTCCTCCGGCATGGAGGCGCACCAGGCCTTGAGGATCTCGCGCCAGTCCAGCTCCTTGAAGGAGGCGGAGGTGTTCAGGACGCCGAGGCCCACGTTCGACGTGCCGTCGCCCATGCCGAAGATCCAGCCGTAGCCGGGCAGCAGACGGTCCTGGGGGCCGCGGCGGTCCCACAGTTCCAGCCAGGACTCCAGGTAGTCGTCGTCGTGACGGGGGCTCTCGAAATACGTCCGGACCGCGACACCCATCGGGCGGTCCTCGCGGCGGTGCAGGCCCATCGCCAGGGACAGGCGGGTGGAGTTGCCGTCGGCGGCCACCACCAGGGGCGCGTGGAAGGTGACCTCGCGCTTCTCCTCGCCGAGCTTGGCCCTGACGCCGGTGATGCGGCCGGTGCGGTCGTCGATGACCGGACCGCTCACGTTGCAGCGCTCGTACAGCCGCGCCCCCGCCTTCTGGGCGTTGCGGGCGAGCTGCTCGTCGAAGTCGTCGCGCTTGCGGACCAGTCCGTAGTTCGGGAAGGAGGCCAGTTCCGGCCAGTCCAGCTGGAGGCGGACACCGCCGCCGATGATGCGCAGGCCCTTGTTGCGCAGCCAGCCGGCCTCCTCGGAGATGTCGATGCCCATCGCCACGAGCTGCTTCACCGCACGCGGGGTGAGGCCGTCGCCGCAGACCTTCTCGCGCGGGAACTCGGTCTTCTCCAGGAGCAGGACGTCGAGACCGGCCTTGGCGAGGTGGTACGCGGTCGTGGAGCCGGCCGGCCCCGCGCCGACGACGATGACATCGGCGGTGTTCTCGGAGAAAGGCTCGGGGACTCGCTCGGAGTGGGGCTCGGTCTCGACGGTCACGGCGGGATCTCCCCAAGGTTCGGAATATGCGTGCCGACCGGCACTGGACACGGGCAGTCTATTCAGCAGAATTGATCACCCGGCTGAAGGGCTGCCCTGTGAACCGACCCCTCCCCGCGGTACGGCTGCGCGTGCCCACGCACGAGGACGCGATCGCCTGGCACCGGGTCTTCGACGACCCCGAGGTCATGGAGTTCTACGGCGGCAGGCCGGCCGCGCTGTCCGTCTACGAGGAACTCACCGCGCGCCAGCGGCGGCACGACGCGGAACTCGGCTTCTGTCTGTGGACCCTGCTGGACGAGTCCGGGGAGGTCATCGGCTTCACCGGGGCGCAGCCCTGGCGGCCCGCCTGGGGGCCGGTCGGCGAGATCGAGATCGGCTGGCGGCTGGGCCGGGCGCACTGGGGCAAGGGGTACGTCACCGCTGCCTCGCGCGAGACGCTGGAGCGGGTGCGGGCGGCCGGGGTGCCGGAGGTGGTGGCGATGGTCCGGCCGGGCAACGAACGGTCGATCGCGGTGACCCGGCGGCTCGGGATGCGGCCGGCGGAGACCTATCCGCATCCCATGCTGAACGAGTCGGCGCTCTGCTTCCGGCTCGCCCTCAACACCCGCACTGATAACGCAGCGTAGTCATCTGTTACAGAAAGACACCAACTCCTTCCGGCCGGGGCACACGAGAGTTACCCTTCCAGTACCGCTGGGGGTGACATCTGTGCGTATAACACCCAAAACACCCGAAGTGCGCGTGCCGCGGCTGGTCGGACTGATGGCCGTGGACGCGCGCGAAACGGCCCGGGCGCGGGGCCTGTTCCTCAACGCGCCGGACCGCCCGGACTTCCACCACACGGTCGTCGACTACGTCGTACGCCAGTACCCGCAGCCCGGCGCCGAGGTGCCGCGGGAGTCGATGGTGTACGTGTGGTTCGACTTCGGTGAGGGAGAGGGCGGCGGAGGCGTGCGCGAGCCACGCGTCCCGCGACCGCCCACGGGCGGACTCCGACGCGAACTCGGTGAGCCCGGTGACGCCTTCGAGATGATCAACCACTGAGCCCGCCGCGTTGCGGAAGGACGGCTCAGCTCTCCTTGAAGCCCCGGTGCAGGGCGACCACACCGCCGGTGAGGTTGCGCCAGGCCACCTTCGACCAGCCCGCCTTGCCCATCCTTTCGGCGAGGGCGGCCTGGTCGGGCCAGGCACGGATGGACTCGGCGAGGTAGACGTAGGCGTCCGGGTTCGAGGACACCGCGCGGGCGGCCGGCGGCAGGGCGCGCATCAGGTACTCGGTGTAGACGGTGCGGAACGGCGCCCACGTCGGGGTCGAGAACTCGCAGATCACCACGCGCCCGCCGGGCCGGGTCACCCGGTACATCTCCCGCAGGGCCGCATCCGCGTCCTGGACGTTGCGCAGCCCGAAGGAGATGGTGACGGCGTCGAAGGTGTCGTCCTGGAACGGCAGCTTCGTCGCGTCCCCGGCCGTGAACGGCAGCCAGGTGTGCTTCCTCTTGCCGACCTGGAGCATCCCGACCGAGAAGTCGCAGGGGACGACGTAGGCGCCCGTCCGCGCGAAGGGCAGCGAGGAGGTGGCCGTACCGGCGGCGAGGTCGAGGACCTTCTGCGCGGGGCGCGCGTCGACCGCCTTCGCCACCTCCTTGCGCCAGCGCCGGTCCTGGCCGAGCGAGAGCACGGCGTTCGTCAGGTCGTACCGTTCCGCCACGTCGTCGAACATCGAGGCGACTTCGTGCGGCTGCTTGTTCAGGGAAGCGCGGGTCACCCGCCCATTGTTGCAGCCCGGTCCCACGGCAGGAGGCTCGGCCTCCTGCGTGCCGCGACGCCCTCCACCCCGGTGGTCGGCCCTACCGGAGGGCCTGCCGGGTGGCGTACGACCACGGTGCAGGGCGGGGTGATGCCGGTGTCCTGCTCGAGGGTGGAGGGGTCAGCGGCGGCGGAAGACCAATCGGCCCGCCAGCACCGTCGCCAGGCACGTACCCGCTCCCCGCTCGGCGAGTTCGGCCTCGTCGTGGGCGTCGAAGACCGCGAAGCGGGCGGCGGAGCCCGGGGTGCGCGGAGGCGGTGTCACGGGCGGCAGGCCCGAGGCGAGAGGGTCGAGGGAGGGGACGCCGCCGGGGCGCCCCTGCCGGCCGGTGAGCACCAGCCCGGTACGCCGCACGGCGTCCTGGACCGCACGGTTGCGCAGCGGTTCGCAGGCTGCCGCGACGGTGCCGTGGGCCAGCATGCGCTGTACCCCGCGCCGGGCGCTCGCGCCCCAGCGGGCGTCGTCGAGGGCGAGCGCTGTCAGCGCGTCGCCGGTCAACGGCTCGGTACCGAGGGCGTCTGCCTCCCGGGGATCCGGATGGTACGTCTCCTCCAGCAGCTCGTTGCCGTGGAGGCTGACGAATCCGGACGTGAGGATGCCGGGCCAGGTGCGCACGCGCGCGTGCGGGTACACGGCGGCAAGCTCCTCCAGGGGGCCGGCAGCCGCGACCCGCTCGCCCTCGACGGCGAGGGCGTGGCCCCTGGAGTCGGCGTGAATCGTCAGCAAGACGCCCCTAGTTCGAAGCCAGCAGCTTCAGTTCGGGGTGGGCCGTGCCGCCCTCGATGGCCGTGGAGGAGATGTGGGAGACCACGCGGTCGTCGACGGGGTCGTTCGCCGGGTCGTCATGGACGAGGAGGTGCTCGTACGTCGTGGCGCGCTGCGCCGGGACGCGGCCCGCCTTGCGGATCAGGTCGATGATCTCCAGGCGGTTGGAGCGGTGCTTGGCGCCGGCCGAGGAGACCACGTTCTCCTCCAGCATGATCGAGCCGAGGTCGTCCGCGCCGTAGTGCAGCGACAGCTGGCCGACCTCCTTGCCCGTGGTCAGCCACGAGCCCTGGATGTGCCGGACGTTGTCCAGGAAGAGGCGGGCGATGGCGATCATTCGGAGGTACTCGAAGATCGTCGCCTGCGTCCGGCCCTTCAGGTGGTTGTTCTCGGGCTGGTAGGTGTACGGGATGAACGCGCGGAAGCCGCCCGTGCGGTCCTGTACGTCGCGGATCATGCGCAGGTGCTCGATGCGCTCGGCGTTGGTCTCGCCGGTGCCCATCAGCATGGTGGACGTGGACTCCACGCCCAGCCGGTGCGCGGACTCCATGATCTCCAGCCAGCGCTCGCCGGACTCCTTGAGGGGAGCGATGGCCTTGCGGGGGCGTTCGGGGAGCAGTTCCGCGCCGGCGCCCGCGAAGGAGTCCAGGCCGGCCTCGTGGATCCGGGTGATGGCCTCCTCGACGGACACGCCGGAGATACGGGCCATGTGCTCGACCTCGGACGCGCCCAGCGAGTGGATGACGAGCTGCGGGAAGGCTTCCTTGATGGCCCGGAAGTGCTTCTCGTAGTACTCGACGCCGTAGTCCGGGTGGTGGCCGCCCTGGAACATGATCTGGGTGCCGCCCAGTTCGAGGGTCTCCGCGCAGCGGCGCAGGATGTCGTCGAGGTCGCGGGTCCAGCCCTTGTCCTTGTCCTTGGGGGCCGCGTAGAAGGCGCAGAACTTGCACGCCGTGACGCACACGTTCGTGTAGTTGATGTTCCGCTCGATGATGTACGTCGCGATGTGCTCGATGCCGGCGTACTTGCGGCGGCGTACGGCGTCGGCGGCGGCGCCCAGCGCGTGCAGCGGGGCGTCGCGGTAGAGGACGAGCGCCTCCTCGGGCGTGATGCGTCCGCCCGCTGCGGCTCGGTCGAGCACGGACTGGAGGTCGGCCTTCTCGGTCACCGGGCGTCCCTTTCGTCAAGGGTTGTGGACGGACTGACTCAGCCTACGTCAGCCGTTTCCCCGGCCCGCTCTCAGGCCGCGTACGCGCCGATCAGCAGCCCTGTGAAGGCCCCGGCCAGCAGGAACGGGCCGAACGGGATCGCCGACTTGCGACTCGCGCGCCGTACGACGACGAGGGCGCCGCCGTACAGGGCGCCGAACAGGAAGCCGGCGAAGGCGCCGAGCAGGACCGTGGACCAGCCGTACCAGCCGAGTACGGCGCCCATGCCGACGGCCAGCTTCACGTCGCCGAAGCCCATGCCGGCCGGGTTGATGCGGTACAGCGCGTAGTAGCCGGCGCCGAGCGCGAGGGCTGCGTACAGCGCGGTGGGCCAGTGGCCGGCGTGCTCGGGCAGCAGCGTGACGAGGCCCAGCAGGGCGAGGGCGGCCCCGGCGAGGGGCAAAGTCAGTGGGTCGGGCAGCCGCTGCACCCGGAAGTCGACCACGGCCAGCAGCACCCCGACGGGCGCGAGCAGCAGCCAGACCGCCAGTTCCGGCCGGGTGCCGGTGGCGGCGGCGAGAGCGGCGCAGGTCAGGGCGGTGGCGAGGACGGCAGGGAGCACCTCCGTGCTCAGTGGCCGGCCCGGCCTCCCCGCTCCGCACGCGCCGCACCCCGTCCGGCCGATCCAGCCCCGCAGCGGGTGGCCGTCCGGGCACCGGTCCCGCCACGGCTCACCGGAGGGGACGGCGAAGCGGTAGGCGGCGCGGGGCAGCAGCGCGCCCGCCAGGGCGCCCCACAGCGCGGCGGCGGCCATCAGCGCCCCTGTGCTCATCCCGTCCCGCTTCCCGTCGCGCCCACGGTCCTCATCCGACCTTCGACATGCGGGCCCGCGCGTTGCCCTCGGCCGCGCTGTCCGAAGTGAACTGCAGGTCGTCGCCGACCGGGGTCAGCTCGACCTGGCGCGGGTTCGCCACACAGTGCCCGGGGTTGTCCTCGGCGCCCACCGAGGTCGCGAGGATCTGGGACTTCGTCACCTTCTTCAGGGTGAGGACGTCCGTGCACACACCACCGAACTGGTCGGTGTTCCGGAGCCGTCCCAACTCCTTCCCCACGGCGGCCTGGTGGACGGTGATCCGGAAGGAGCCGGCGGGCAGTCCGAGTTCGGTGCCCTGCCCTTCCCAGGTGCCGAGGTAGCGGGCCGGGACCGCACCGGGCGCTCCGTCGGGGGCGCTGCTGTACGCCGCACTCGGCGCCGGGGAGCGGGGGGCGCTGCCCGCGCCCGCGTCATCGCCGTTCTGGAACCAGGGCCGCAGCACCGCGCCGAGCACCAGGGACACCACGGCCAGCGCTCCGGCGACCGCCAGCACCAGCGTGCAGCTCAGCCGGCGACCGCGACCGCCCGCTGCCGGTGCGGAGGCCGCCGCCAGGCTGACCGAGACCCGGCCGGGCGGCGGGGCGTCCCGCGGCGGGGGCGCGACGGTCGGCGCCCCGGGTGGCACGCCGTCCACACCGGTCGCGGACTCGGGACAGACCCCGGCCGCACCGGTCGCGCCGCCCGCCGTGCCTGCGGAATCCGACGTGCCAGGGCCCTGCGGACTCATCACGGGCGCGGGCCCGAAAGCACCGGCTCCGGTGAAGGAGGCCGACTCGGCGGGGGCAGGGGCCGCGTCGGAGGGCGACGCCGGTGTCGGTGCCCCCGCGACCGCCGGCCGGTCGAAGGCCACCGGGCCCGACCGCACCGTCTCCTCCGTGTCCAGGTTGAGCAGGCGGACGGCGCTGCGGCTGACCTGTTCCACCAGGGGGCCGGGCAGCCAGCCGCCGGCGACCAGGCGGGCGGCGCCCTCAGGGGCGAGCAGTCGGCTCACGTCGGCGGGGACGGGCCGGGCCGCCGGGTCCTTGGCCAGGCAGGCCGCGGCGACCTCCCGCAACGCGCCGTCCAGCGATCCGAGTTCGGGCTCCTCGTGGACCACCTTGTAGAGGAGCGCGGCCGAGGAGTCACCGCGGAAGGGCGCTTCTCCCGTGGCCGCGTGGACGAGGACCGCGCCGAGGGAGAAGACGTCGGCCGCACCCGTGACGCCCTTGCCGAGGATCTGCTCGGGTGACATGTAACCCGGGGAGCCGACCGAGACACCGGTGGACGTCAGGGACGCCGTGCCGTCCATGGCCCGCGCGATGCCGAAGTCGATCAGCAACGGTCCGTCAAGGGTCAGCAGGACGTTCGACGGCTTCACGTCCCGGTGCACGAGCCCTCGTTCGTGTACGGCCGTCAGCGCCTCGGCGAGGCCCGCGCCCAGGGCCCGTACGGTGTGCGCGGGCAGCGGGCCGGTGTCGGTGACGGCCGCGGCGAGGGACGGGCCGGCCGCGTAGGCGGTGGCGACCCACGGCACCGGGGCGTCCGGGTCCGCGTCCAGGACGGGCGCGGTCCAGGCGCCGCCGACCCTGCGGGCGGCCGCCACCTCGCGCCGGAAGCGGGCGCGGAACTCCTCGTCCAGCGCGAAGTGCGGATGCACGATCTTCACCGCGACCGTACGGCCGCCCGCGCTGCGGCCGAGGTAGACCCGGCCCATCCCGCCGGCACCGAGCCGGCCGAGCAGCCGGTAGGGGCCGACGGTGGCCGGCTCGTCCACGTCCAGCGGCTGCATGGCGCGCTCCCCCCAACGCCTCCGGCCTCAAGGCCCGTACCCGAGGCCCGTGTCCGAGCCTGTCGCCCTCAGCCTAGTGACGCGTGGTCACCCACGCAGCAGGTCCACCTTCACGTCCGCCGGGAAGCCGGTGGTCGGGCCGACCCGGCGGGCGAACTCGGCGACCGCCTCCAGCTGCGGGGAGCCGAAGCTGAAGTCGAGGGTGGTGAAGTACTGCGCCAGGGTCACCTCGTCGAAGGCCTCCCAGCGGGCGGCCTGTTCGGCGACCTTGGCGACCTCCTCCAGGGAGAGGTTGCGGGACTCGAGGAAGGCCTCGTGGACCTGGCGGGTGATGTCCGGCTCGCGGTCGGCGTAGTCGCGGCGGGCCGCCCAGACCGCGAAGACGAACGGCAGGCCGGTCCACTCCTTCCAGAGCGTGCCGAGGTCGTGGACCTGCAGGCCGTAGCGCGGGCCGTCCAGCAGGTTCGCCCGCAGTGCCGCGTCGCCGATCAGGACCGCGGCGTCCGCCTCCTGCATCATCAGGCTGAGGTCGGGCGGGCAGGTGTAGTAGTCGGGCCGGACGCCGTAGCGGTCGGCGAGGAGGAGCTGGGCGAGGCGGACCGAGGTACGGGAGGTCGAGCCGAGGGCGACCCGGCAGCCGTCCAGCCGGTCCAGCGGGACCTGCGAGACGATCACGCAGGACATCACCGGGCCGTCGCACCCGACGGCGATGTCCGGGAAGGCGATCAGGTCGTCGGCGTTCTTCAGGAACTCGACGAGGGTGACGGGGCCGATGTCGAGGTCGCCGCGCACGAGCTGCTCACTGAGCTTCTCGGGGGTGTCCTTGGTCAGCTCGAAGTCGAGGAGGGTGCCGGTTCTCGCGAGCCCCCAGTACAGGGGCAGGCAGTTCAGGAACTGGATGTGGCCGACGCGCGGCCGGGTGCGAGAATTGTCCACATCGCGAGACTAGACCCCGTCCGGTACGGTGCCGGGACCGACCCCGCCGTCAAATGGACCAACCTCCGTTCAAACATCCGGGTGACGTGATCTTGATCCCTATTGCTTTCGGCTGCCCGGATGCTAGGCTTGCCGCAAGTTGCAGTTTGGTTTCCCTTGCAGTACAGAGCCTGCGGAGCATGTGACCGCGGGCTCTCGTCGTTTTCAGACGAATGCAGTTGTGCAGCACCGTTTCGCACGTGCAGGTTCTGGAGCAGGGCAACCCTTTTGGGCCCAAGGAGGGCTTATGGCTACCGGAACCGTGAAGTGGTTCAACGCCGAAAAGGGCTTTGGCTTCATCGCCCAGGAGGGCGGCGGCCCCGACGTCTTCGTTCACTACTCCGCGATCAACGCCTCCGGCTTCCGCTCCCTCGAGGAGAACCAGCAGGTGAGCTTTGACGTGACGCAGGGCCCGAAGGGTCCGCAGGCGGAGAACGTCACCCCCGTCTGATCACTGCCTGATCGCAGAACCTGAGAGCAGTACCCAAGGAGCCCCGCGCCGTTCCGGCGACGGGGCTCCTGCCTTTCCCTCCCCGGCCGTTGGCCCCGGTCGCCGATCCCCGGCCGTCGATGAATTCTGTGCGAATTCTCTACGTGTGCTGCATGACGAGGACGAAGGTCGTGCCCGGCTCCAGCGCCTCGTACGAGTGCGGCACATCTCCCCTATAGGTCATGTAATCCCCGGCGCCGAGTTCGGCTTCCTCCCCCGCCGGGCCCGCCTTCAGCCGGCCGGAGCCCACGATCAGATGCTCGACCGTGCCGGGGATGTGCGGTTCCGACACGCGGGCCGCCCCGGGCTCGGCGCTCAGGCGGTAGATGTCCCGCCGGGCCGAAGGAGGGCTCGCGGACAGCAGGGTGGCGACATAGTTCGCCTGCGCCGAGGCGACCGCCGGGCCCTCGCCGGCCCGGATCACCTGGACGCTCGGCACCGGCGGCTCCACCAGCGCGCTGAACGGCACCCCCAGCGCGACCGCGAGCGCCCAGAGCGTCTCCACGTTGGGATTGCCGCTCGCCGCCTCCAGCTGGGAGAGCGTGGACTTCGCGATTCCGGCGCGTTTGGCCAGCTCGGACAGGGACAGCCCGGTGCGGGTGCGCTCGCGCTTGAGCGATGCGGCGATCCACTCCACGGGGAGCCGGGCGGGAGGCTCGGACATGTCGTTCGCTCCATCGGTACGATCGTTCGGCTTGACGGACAGTGTGCCCACTGTCCATTGTAGGAAACATGCGTTCGTTTCTCCGAACACCCGCGGACCGTTCCCTGCTCCGCGACAGCTCGCTCGTCTGGATCGCCAGCGGCGTCGTCGGCGTCTCCTTCGGCGCCGTCTCCGTCGCGGGCGGGCTGCCGGTGTGGGTGCCGGTGCTGATGTCCCTGGTGGTGTACGCCGGATCTGCCCAGTTCAGCGCGGTGGGGGTGCTGCTCGCCGGGGGCGGCCCGCTCGCGGCTGCGGCCACCGGGCTGCTGCTGAACACCCGTACCGCCGCCTTCAGCCTGGCCGTCGCCGAGATCCTCGGGGCCGGGAAGGCGGCCCGGTTCCTCGGCGCCCACCTGGTCACCGACGAGACGGTCGCCTTCGCCCTCGCCCAGCCCGACCCGGTACGGCAGCGGCGGGCCTTCTGGATCTCCGGGCTCGGGCTGTTCGCCGTGTGGAACACCGGGGTGCTGGCGGGCGCGCTCGCCGGGGGCGCACTGGGCGACACGGCCCGGTACGGGCTCGACGCCGCGTTCCCCGCCGTGCTGGTCGCGCTGGTGCTGCCCCAGCTGCGGAAGGACGCGGCGGTACGGCGGTGTGCCGTGCTCGGCGCCGTCCTCGCCCTCGCGGCGACGCCCGCCGTGCCTGCCGGGGTGCCGGTGCTGCTCGCTCTGGCGGGGCTCTTCCTGTATCGCCGACAGCCCGTGGAGGCCGCCGTATGAACGCCACCGTCCTCGTGATCCTCGCGCTGGCCCTGGGCACGTATGCCTTCCGGCTGGTGGGGCCGGTGCTGCACGGGCGGGTCGAGATACCGGCCCGGGCGCAGGAACTCGCCTCGACCGGGGCGGTGGTGCTGCTCGTCGCCCTCCTGGCCACCGGTGCGCTGACGGAGTCCGGCGGCTTCGCGGGCTGGACCCGGCCCGCCGGGGTCCTGGTCGGCGGCCTGCTGGCCTGGCGCCGGGCCCCGTTCGCGGTGGTGGTGCTCGGTGCCGCGGCGACGACCGCGGTGCTGCGGCTGGCGGGGGTCGGCTAGAAGCCCGACGCCGGTGTCAGTACGCGCCGTTACCGTCCCCCGACATGACCGACACCGAGGACTTCCTCACCGCCACCCGCACCTTCTACGACGCGGTCGCCGAGGACTACGCCGACCACTTCCGGAATCCGCTCGCCCACAGGCCGCTGGACCGGGCTCTGCTGGCCGCGTACGCCGAACTGGTCGGCCCGGACCGGCCGGTGGCCGACCTCGGCTGCGGGCCCGGGGCCGTCACAGCCCACCTCGCCGGCCTGGGCCTGTCCGTCTTCGGCCTCGACCTCTCCGAGTCGATGCTCGCCATCGCCCGCCGCGAGTATCCCGCTCTGCGGTTCGGGCAGGGGTCGATGCTGGAGTTGCCTCTTGACGACGGTTCCCTCGCCGGGGTCGTCTCCTGGTACTCCAGTATTCACACACCCGTGGACGAACTCCCTCGCCTCTTCTCCGAGTTCTCGCGTGTGCTGGCTCCTGGCGGTCATCTCCTGCTCGCCTTCCAGACGGGAGACGAGCCGCGCCGCCTGGCTCGGCCGTGGGGGCGTCCGGTGAGCCTGGACTTCGAGCGGCGTCGTCCCGAGTTCATGGCCGGGCTGCTGGCCGACGGCGGCTTCGCCCTCCGCTCCAGCACCGTGCGCGAACGGGACACCGCGCTGCAGGAGTCAGCGGGCCAGGCGTTCCTTCTCGCCCAGAAGAAAGGGTGACCAGGCGGACGGGGTGAGGGTGAGGTGAGGGGCGGCGGGTTGCTTCGAGTGGCGGATGTGGGACACCTGGGGACACCGGCACGACGGCGACCCGAACTGGACCGCTCAGCTCCTCGTCGCCGAGCTCGCGGCGAACGCCGTCACCCACGGCCGGGTGCCGGGCCGGGGCTTCGGGCTGCGGCTCCGGCTGCTGCCCGGGAGGGACGTCTTGCGTATCGAGGTGAGTGACGCCCGGGGAGACAAGGAGCTGCGGTTCCTGACCGGCGGGCCGGACCACGAGCACGGGCGCGGACTCGTGGTCGTACTCGTGCTGTCGGCCCGCTGGGGCGTGGCGCCGCGCACCGTCGGCAAGACGGTATGGGCGGAACTCTCGCTCAGCGGGCGGCGGCGACCGTGTCCGCGAAGGCCCGTGCCGGAGGGCTGAGGGCGTCCCAGCGGCGGACGGCCCAGCCGACCGGGAGGGGGCGCAGGCCCCGTAGCGGGACCAGCCGTAGGTCGCCCTTCCCCGGTACCGGCAGCCCGGGTACGGCGGGGACGACCGCCCGGCCCACCCCCAGCTCGGCCAGCAGCAGCGCCGTGTCCCAGTCGGCGACGCTCGTGTCGTAGGCGAACCGCGCGCCCAGCTCGGCGCAGGCCGCGTCGAGGTGGGCCGCGGAGGTGGAGTTGGGAGGCAGGCGGATGAGGCGTACGTCGGCCAGTTCCGCGGGGTCGAGATCCGGCCGTTCGGCGAGGGGGTCGTCGGCGCGGAGGGCGAGCAGCCAGGGCAGTTCCGCGACCGTCCGCTGCTCGATGCCGCGGACCCGGGGGCCGACGGTGATCCACGCCAGGTCGAGGGTGCCGTCGGCCAGGGCGTCGAAGGTGCCGCGCCCGGAACTGACCGTACGGAACTCCAGGTTGACCTTGGGGTGACGGCGGCGGAAGGTGACCACCGCGTCGGACATGAAGTGCCGGACGGTGGTGGCGCCGGTGGCGACGCGGACGTACCCGCTGTGGCCGTCGACGAGGTCACGCAGCTGCCGTACCGCGAGGTCGAGGCCGGATATGCCCTCGGCCGCCGCCGCTTCCAGGATCCGGCCGGCCTGCGTGGGGACCACGCCCCGCGGCTGCCGTTCCAGCAGCGCGACCCCGGTCTCCTTCTCCAGCCGCTTCACGTGCTGGCTCACGGCGGACTGGGTGCAGCCGAGGTCCCGCGCGACGGAGCTGAGGCTGCCGGCGCGGCACACGGACACGAACACGCGGAGGTCTTCGAGAGTCACAATCTCCAAGCTAACACTTGGACTTACTGAGAAAACCCAAGGATTGACTGGCCGTCAGGGCCGTACGAGGATCGGTGGCGGGCCGCGATCGACCCAGGCGGCAACCCGCTCCCCGCCCCGCCGAGCGTCCGGACCGAGGCGGGACCAGCGAGGAGCGGGTGTCGACCGATCACGACCAGGTGGTCGACGGGTTCCTCGCGACCGCCGTCGCCTCAGCCCCCGTACAGACCCTCCACCGCACCGGAGAAGTCCCGCGTGATCGCCTCACGGCGGAGTTTCATGGAGGGCGTCAGATGGCCGGCGGCCTCGGTGAAGTCCACGGGGAGTACGGCGAAGCGGCGGATGGATTCGGGGCGGGAGACCAGCCTGTTGGCTTCGTCGATCGCGCGCTGCAGGACCGCCTCCAACTCGGGGTCCCCGACGAGGAGTTCCGGCGGTACCGGGTGCTTGCCGATCATCTGCCGCCAGTGGGTGATGCCGTCGGGGTCGAGGGTGATCAGCGCGGCGACGTATGGCCGGCCGTCGCCGACCAGCATCACCTGGGAGATCAGCGGGTGCTGGCGCAGCCAGTTCTCCAGCGGGGCCGGGGCCACCGACTTGCCGCCCGCCGTGATCAGCAGCTCCTTCTTGCGGCCGGTGATGGTGAGGTAGCCCTCGTCGTCCAGCTCACCGATGTCGCCGGTGGGCAGCCAGCCGTCCCTGGTCGCGGGGACGACTCCGCCGGCCCGGGGGTCCCAGTAGCCGCGCAGCACATGGTCGCCGGCGACGAGGATCTCCCCGTCCGCCGCGATGCGGACGCGGGTGCCGGGGAGCGGCCAGCCGACCGTGCCCAGGCGGGGTTTGAGGGGCGGGGTGACGGTCGTGGCGCCGGTGGTCTCCGTCAGGCCGTAGCCCTCGAAGATCTCGATGCCGGCGCCGGCGTAGAACGCGGCGAGGCGCCGGCCGAGCGGGGAGCCGCCGCAGACGGCGTGCCGGACGCGACCGCCCATGGCGGAGCGGATCTTGCGATAGACGAGCGGGTCGTAGAAGCTGCGGGCCGTCTTCAGGGAGCGGCTCGGGCCGCTGCCGGTGCCGGTCTGCTGCGCCTCCAGCGCCTCCCCGTAGCGCCGGGCGACAGCGGTGGCCCGGTCGAAGACCGCGGCCCGGCCGCCCGACTCCGCCTTCGCCCGGGCCGAGTTGTAGACCTTCTCCAGCATGTACGGGATGGTCAGCAGGGCGGTCGGCCTGAAGGCCGCCAGGTCCGGCAGCAGGTCCTCGGCGGCCAGGCTCGGCGCGTGGCCGAGGCGGACCCGGGCCCGGACGCAGGCGATGGCCACCATGCGCCCGAAGACGTGGGACATCGGCAGGAAGAGGAGGACCGAGGGTTCCTCGTCCTGGACCTTGAAGACCGGGTGGAGCAGTTCGATGGCGTTGTCGACCTCGGCGAAGAAGTTGCCGTGCGAGAGCGCGCAGCCCTTGGGGCGGCCGGTGGTGCCGGAGGTGTAGATGAGCGTGGCGAGGGTGTCGGGGCCCAGCATGCCGCGCCGTACGGCGACTTCGCCGTCCGGCACCGGGGCGCCGGCCTCGGCGAGCCGGGTCACGTGGTCCTTGTCCATCACCCACAGATGGCGCAGGTCGGGCAGGTGCTGGAGTTCGGGGCCGATGGCGGAGGCCTGGGCGGTGGTCTCGGTGATCAGGGCGACGGCGCCGGAGTCGTGCAGGATCCAGCGGGTCTGGAAGACCGAGGAGGTGGGGTAGACCGGCACGGTGACCAGGCCGGCGGCCCAGGCGGCGAAGTCGAGCAGCGTCCACTCGTACGTCGTACGGGCCATGACGGCGATGCGGTCGCCCGGCACCAGGCCCTCGGCGATCAGCCCCTTGGCCACCGCGAGCACCTGCTCGGCGAAGTACGCGGCCGTCAGGTCCGTCCAGCGGCCGTCCTGCAGCCTGCGGCTGAGCACGATCGCGGCGGGCGCGGACTCCGCGTTGTCGAACGGCAGGTCCGCGAGGGAGCCGTGTTTCACCGGAGGCGTGAACGGCGGTACGGACACCTCCCGTACGGTGCCGTCCAGCCGCTGGACCCAGGGTTCCACGAGGACCGGGCGGCCGTCGTAGTCGGTGGCGGAGACGGGGGCGTTCGGGTACGGCGTGGACACGAGCGGCTCCTGTGGCGTGCGTGCACCTGCGGCGGACCCCCATAGATACGGAGAAAGGGGTTACCGCTGGTTAGGCAGGTGATCGTACGACTCCACTGTGAGGCAATTGTGCGAGTCCGGGGATGGTCCGGAGCCGGGGATGTGCAGCCTCGGGGGTTGCGGGAGAGGCCCCATGTGACCGGAGCCCTCGGGCCGTTGGGTCCCGCTACGCGGGCCTGGGGCGGGCGGCACAGGCGTGCGGCGGTCCGTCGTGAGGCCGGCCGGTGGCCGCTTCGGCCGGCACACCGGGCAGGTGGGATCCGCCGGGCTGGGACCGCGCCTGCTGCGGCCCGAGCCGCCTCAGGTGCTGGACCACGTGGGCGGGGGTGACCTCGGCGTTCCAGATCAGCTCCGTGGTCACGGACGGCAGGGGCAGCGGTATCTCCACCAGCTGCCGGTTCTCCAGCTGGGGCCCGACGGCGATCAGCGGGACGAGGCCGAGCCCCAGTCCGGCCAGCGCGGACGACTTGACCCCGTCCACGCTGCCCACCTGCTGTATGTCGATGCGGCCCAGGCGGGGCAGCACCTCGTGCTCGGCGATCTCCCGGAAGACGCAGCCGGGGGCCGTGAGCAGCAGCCGGGACGGGCGGGCCACCGTCTCCGGCGCGCCGATCAGCACGGCCCGGTCGATCCACAGATGCCGGCGGTTGTCCTGTTCCGGTGCGGCCGTCCGGGCCGGCTGCACCGAGGCCGTCTTGGAGTTGACGAGTGCCGCGGACAGTTCACCGCGGCTCACCTGGGCACGCAGTTCGGCCACCTCGCCGACGAACACCTGCGCCTCGATGTCCGGCACCAGCCGGCCGAGGGTGCGCAGAAACCCGGGAAGGCGGTAGGTGCACAGGGACGCCGTGGCGCCGATGGACAAGGTGGTGTGCGAGCCGTTCTCGGCAGCGGCGGTCACCGCGGTCTGGGCCTGCGCCATCTTCTCCAGGATGTCCTTGGCGTACTCCAGGAGACAGACACCGGCGTGGGTGAGACGGTGTCCGGTCGCCCTGCGTTCCAGCAGGGCGGCGCCCAGGGAGCGTTCGAGGCTCTGCAGGTGACTGGTGACCGTCGATCGCGCATAGCCCAGACGCTTCGCGGCCTCTGCCAGACTCTCGCTCTCCGCCACGGCGACGAATGTTTCCAGCCGTTGCACGTCCACGCCCGCGTCCCCTCCCCGAACCCGCACCGCATTCAAGCAACAACATCGCATGTACCGCGCATCCAGGCGATACCCGCCTCCGCCTCCCACGCCTGACACACACCCCCCGGTATCAGCCATTCCGGTGCCTCGCGCACGAACGAGCCGGGCGACTCCCTGATCCGGCCTCACTTCGATGACCAGGCCGGAAGGCGCAGTCGAGCAGGATCACCGGAGCAGCCATGGAACATGCGCGAGCGTCGACACCGGCCTGTTTTTGCCCTCAGGTACAAACACAAACCCAAGTTCATCTCTTTACCTTCCAGGCCTCCCCTTGACCGTTTCCTTGCGATTCCACGGCCCCGGTTCACGGCAGGCGAACCGCGGTTCACGACCTCCGAACCGGTATGGGGCGCCGGCCCGTGACGCGTGATCGTGATGGAGCCGCACCACCGGCTGCGGCTCATCCGACAGGAGGCTCTCCCCATGTCACCGATCCAGTCCAGAGCCCGGCGCGTGCTGCTCTCGACGGTCTCCTCCGACTCCCACACCTGGAATCTCGTGTTCCTCCAGCTCCTCCTCGAAGAAAACGGGTACGAGGTGACCAACCTCGGTCCATGCGTCCCCGACGCCGAGCTCGTCGAGCAGATACGCACGCAGCGCCCCGACGCCGTGGTCATCTCCTCGGTCAACGGCCACGGCCACATCGACGGTCTGCGGCTGATCAGGAAGGTGCGGGAGGACGGCGACAGCGCGGTCTCCCGCGTCCCCGTGATGATCGGCGGAAAGCTCGGCATCCAGGGCGCCGCCCAGCCGCAGCTGGCCGAGGAACTGTCGGCCGCGGGATTCGACGCGGTCTTCACCGACGGCGCCGGTCCCGCCGAGTTCGACGCCGCACTGCGCCAGTTGACGGCGCACCGCGCGGAGTCCCCGGGAGTCGCCGCATGACCGGCATATCGCCGCGCACCGGCGACATGCAGACCTACGTGGAACAGGCGGCACGGCAGGGCCAGTTGGTCGTACAGCCCCGCATGGGCATGTCGGCTCCGCAGGACATGGCCGGCGGGCTGGCGGCCGTCGCCGCCGCCCGCGCCCGGACCCTGGGCACCCTCACCATCGACTCCTACACCCGCGTGGAGGACATGGCGGGCGCCGAGGCGGCCCTCGCCGCGGGGCGTGCGCTGAACGGCTTCCCCCTCGTCAACCACGGGCCGCACACCACCGCGCGCGTCGCCGCCGCCGCGGGCGCCATTCCCGTCCAGGTGCGGCACGGCTCGGCACGGCCCGCCCACATCTTCGAGGCCATGGTGGCCGCGGGGCTGTCGGCGTCCGAAGGCGGCCCGGTCTCCTACTGCCTGCCCTACTCCCGGCTGCCGCTGGCCGAGGCGGTGTCCGCGTGGACCGACGCCACCCAGCAGCTCGCCGAGCAGGCGGCCGACCACGGAATGCGTGCCCACCTGGAGACCTTCGGCGGCTGCATGCTCGGCCAGATGTCCCCGCCGTCGCTGCTCGTGGCGATCAGCGTGCTGGAAGCGATGTTCTTCGCCCAGCACGGGGTGTCCTCGGTGTCCCTGTCGTACGCGCAGCAGACCAACCCCGTCCAGGACATCGAGGCGCTCGCGGCCCTGCATCATCTCGCCGAGCTCTTCCTGCCCACCGGGGTGGCCCGGCACGTGGTCCTCTACACCTACATGGGCGTCTACCCCGCCACCCGGGCCGGCGCCGAACTGCTCCTGGACATGTCGGCCCAGATCGCGGTGCGCGGTGGTGCCCAGCGGCTCATCGTCAAGACCGTCGCCGAGGCCCATCGGATCCCCACCGTCGCCGAGAACGTCTCCGCGCTGGAGCGGGCGGCACAGGCCGCCCGTCGAGCCCTGGACGACGGCTGCGGCCTTCCCTGGGCCCGGCAGGTCGACTACGAGACGGTCTACGCCGAGGCCCTGAAGCTCATCACCACCGTCCTGGAGCAGGGAACGGACATCGGCTCCGGCCTGCGCGCAGCCTTCGCCCGTGGCCTCCTGGACGTGCCCTTCTGCCTGCACCGGGACAACGCGGGCACGGCACGCGGCACCATCGGCGACGACGGCCGCCTGGTGTGGTCCGACACGGGCGCCATGCCCCTGCCCGCCCCGGGCACCACCCGTCTCGCCGTCACGTCGAGCCGGCTGCTCGGCATGCTGCGCTACACCGCCGACACACACGACCGGCTGGCGGCGGCGTTGCCCCGCCCGCGCCCGCAGGTCACCGCCCCCTACCGCGTCGCGGTCGTCGGTTCGGGCCCGCGCGGACTGGCCGTCGTCGAGCGCATCGCCGCCCGTCTGGGCAGGACCGCGCCCGGCCGGCCCGTCGAGATCGTCCTGATCGACAAGGACCAGGTCGGCGCGGGGCGCATCTGGCGCACGGACCAGAGCACCGCCTTCCTGATGAACACCGCCTGCGGCGAAGTGACCATGTTCTCGGGTCCCGCGGACGACGGTCCCGCCCGCGCGGGTGCCGGCCCCTCCCTGGCCCAGTGGTGGGCCGCCGCCGACACCGTGTGGCCCGGCCCCAACGCCTACGCGCCCCGCGCCCTGTACGGCGGATACCTGCAGTTCTTGCTCGACGCGGTCGAGAACTCACTTCCCGCGGGCGTGACACTGCGCCGCCGCACCGGCCACGTCGTCGCCCTGCAACGCTCCGGCGACGCCGGCTGGCAGCTGGAGTTCTCCGACGGTGAACTGCTCGCTGCCGACCGGGTGGTGCTGACCACCGGCCACCCCCGCAGCGAACTCTCCGAGGACCAGGACCGCCTGGCCCGTTTCGCCGACGACCACCCGACGGTGCGGTACATCCGCGGCGACAGCGCCGCCGACATGCCGCTGGACGACATCGCACCGGGCAGCCGGGTCGCCGTTCTCGGCATGGGCCTGACGTTCTACGACATCGTCGCGGCCCTGACCACGGGACGCGGCGGGCACTTCACCGAGACGAAGGAAGGGGCCCTGCGGTACGTGCCCTGCGGGCAGGAGCCCGTCATCGTGGCCGGTTCCCGCTCCGGAGCACCGCTGCCGGCGCGTGGCCGCAACCAGAAGGGCCCGCAGTGGCGTTACACGCCGCGCGTGTTCACCCCGGACCGCATCACCGCCCTGCGCGCATCCGGCGCCCCGCTCAACTTCCGTACGCAGGTCTGGCCCTGGCTGCACGCGGAGATGCAACTCGTCTACTACGCCACCGCCGTGCGCGGCGCCTGCGGGGACCGGGCCGAGCAGCGCTTTGTGGCCCGTGCGGCTGCCTGCGTGGAGGCGACCGACGCCAAGGACGCCGAGCGGATCATCCGTGCCGAGGCACGCCGGCTCGGCATCGAGGACCTGGAGCCCCTCGACATCCACGCCCTGGCGCGGCCGTTCGGGCCGCAGGACTTCACCGGTCCGGCCGAGTTCACCGCCGCTCTGACGCGGTGGATCCGGGAGGACATCGCACATGCCGGGCAGGGCAACCACCACGGTCCGCGCAAGGCGGCCCTGGACGTCCTGCGCGACGTGCGGGGAACCATCCGCCGCGCGGTCGACTTCGGCGGCCTGACCGCCGCATCGCACCGCGACGACTTCCTCGGCTGGTTCGCACCGCTCAGCTCCTTCCTGGCCGCCGGCCCGCCGGCCCAACGCCTGCGGCAGACACTCGCCCTGCTCCAGGCGGGTGTGCTGCAAGTGGCGGGTCCCGCGACCGAGTTCGGCACGGACGAGGCCGGCAAACGCTTCACGGTCCGCTCCGCGCAGGTCGGCGGGTCGCTCCAGCACTGCGACGTCCTCGTCGACGCCCGCATCCCCGCGCCGGACCTCACCCGTGATCCCGCGCCGCTCACCCGGCACCTGCTCGACACCGGGCTGGCCACCCCCTGGAGCAACAACCACGGCACGGACGGCTTCGCCACCGGCGGGGTCACCACGACCGATGCGCCGTACCGGCCGATGACCACCGCCGGGACCGCGGCGGACGGCCTCTACGTCCTCGGCATCCCCTCCGAGGGGCAGCGCTGGTTCATGCAGGTCGGATCCGCGCGGCCCGGCCCGTGGACCGACTTCACCAAGGACGCCGACGCCGTCGCCGGGGACGCGCTGGCAGCGCTCCGGCTCACGGCCGCCCCCAGCGGACTGGAAGGAGCCCGCGCATGACCTCCCGGCACCCGGACACCGCGGACCACTTCGTCCTCCGCCACACCCTGGCCCACACCGTCTTCCGCCGCAGCCGCGACCTCCTCCAGGAACTGCGCGCCGACCACGAAGCCGCCCGCCGGGCCTTCACCTGGCCGCGCCTGACCCACTTCAACTGGGCCCTGGAGTGGTTCGACGTCATCGCCCACGACAACCCGCGCACCGCCCTGGAACTCCACGGCCCCGACGGCCGGGTCCAGCAGATCTCCTACCAGGACCTCGCGGCCCGCTCCGACCGGCTCGCCACCTGGCTCACCCGGCTGGGCGTCCAGCGCGGCGACCGGGTGCTCATCGTCCTGGGCGCGCAGGCGGAGCTGTGGGAGACGCTCCTGGCCTGTCTGAAGACCGGCGCCGTGGCCATCCCCACCTACACCAGCCTGACCCGGAAGGAGGCCGCCGACCGGCTCCGGCGTGGCCGGGTCCGCCATGTGATCTGCCGCAGTGACCTCACCCCGCTCTTCGACCGGTCGGACCCGTCGGAGCACGACGGGCCCGCAACCCGCATCGCGGCCGGTGCTCCCGTCGCCGGCTGGCACCCGTACGCCGACTCCCGCCACGCCCCGGCGCAGTACCTGCCCACCGGCCCCACCCCGGCCTCGGACACGGCCTTCGCCTACTTCACCTCCGGTACCACCTCGGCACCCAAACTCGTCACCCACACCCATGTCTCGTACCCGGTCGGCCATCTGTCGTCCCTGTACTTCAACGGGCTGCTGCCCGGCGACCGGCATGTGAACATCTCCGAGCCCGGCTGGGCCAAGCACTCCTGGTCCAGTTTCTTCGTCCCCTTCACCGCCGAGGCGACGCTCGTGGTGCCGCCTGCCGACATCGTCGACTCCGGGCGGCTGCCGCGGTTCCTGCAGGAGCGGGGCATCGCCAGTCTCTGCGCCCCACCCGCGGTGTGGGGCCGTCTGGCCCGGCACGCCGACCGGGCCCGGCCGCGGCTGCGGGAGGCCACCACGGCCGGAGAGCCGCTGCCCGCGCGGGTGGCCGAGGCCGTCCAGACCGCGTGGGGCGTCACCGTCCGCGAGGGGTACGGCCAGACCGAGACGACCGCGCTGGTCGGCACCACTCCGGGCCTGTCCGGCAAACCCGGCTGGGCCGGCAAGCCGCTGCCGGGCTGGGAACTCACCGTCCGGGACGACCAGCTGTACGTGTCACGAGCGAACCAGCCCGTGGGACTGATGCCCGGTTACGACGACGACGCCGAGCGCACCGGGCGCGTCCTCACCGAGGACCTGTACGCGACGGGGGACTGCGGGGAACTGGGCCGCGACGGTTACGTGCGCCTCCTCGGACGCCGCGACGACGTCTTCAAGTCGGCAGGCCACCGGGTCTCCCCGTACGAACTCGAAGCGGTCCTGCGCACGCACCCCGCGGTGCGCGAGGCCGCGGTCGTGCCCGTGCCCCACCCGGCCCTCACCCAGGCCGCCCACGCCGTGGTGGAACTCGAACCCGGCCACCGGGCCACGGCGGCCGAACTCCTCGCCCACGTCGACCTGCACGTCACCCGCGCCCTGCGCGTGCACAGCGTCTCCTTCGCCCGCAGTCTGCCGCGCACGGTGTCCGGCAAGGTCCGCCGCGCCGAAGTCGCCGCGCGCTTGCACAGCGGCACCCCCGACAGCGCCCGGAACGCCCCTTCCCAGATCTGAGAGGACTCCTCCGCCATGCCCGCAGCCCACACCCACCAGCAGCGCGATGTCCGTGTCATCCCCGGCCTTCTCGGCGGTGCGCAGCACGACGACCTGACCTGGCAGCCCTATGTCCAGCCCGGACGCGAGGCCGTCGACGTCCACTGGCTCTACACCGCCGAGGAGACCGGCCCGGACGGCGCGGAGGCCTACCTCGCGCGCTTCGGGCCGGGAGCCCACGGAGACCTCCACCGGCATCTCGGCTACGAGCTGATCGTGGTCGTGGACGGTGAACTGCGCAACGACAACGGCGACATCTACCCCGCCGGACACCTCGTCCTCGAAGAGCCCGGCAGCGTCCACCGCGTGAGCAGCCCGCGCGGCTGCACCCTGCTCGTCATCCGGGAGAAGCGCACCGAGCCCCTGCTGCCCGGCGAGACCCCGGACACCGGCCTGGCCCTGGACGGCGCACCGGCCTCCGCTGCCTGACCTCTCCCCGCCCCGCTCACAGAAGGATCCTCAACACCATGTCCACAAAGGTCACGACAGCCGTCGCCGACAACGCCGCGGAACCCCTCCCCGTCGGCAGGTCGGGGAAGGTCCACTCACCCCACTACAAGTGGGGGGTCCTCGGCATCGGCGTCTTCGCGCAGGCCGCGTTCAGCGCGGCCTTCCAGGGCATCCCCATGGCCAGCGCGGTCCTCCAGAACGACTACCACTACTCCACCGGACAGCTCGGTCTGGTGCTCGCCGCCCTGACCTGCGGGGCAGCGCTCACCGAAGTCATCTGGGGCCTGCTCACCGACCGCTTCGGCGAGCGCAGGGTACTGATCTCAGGCCTCTCCGGCACGACGTTGTGCCTGGCCGTGGCCGCGGCCTTCCTCGTTCCGGCCGGACACTCCAGCCCGCCCTCCTGGCTGTTGTCCGCCGTGCTGCTGCTCGCCGGCGCCCTCGGCGGCTGTGTCAACAGTGCCTCGGGCAGGGCGGTGATGGGCTGGTTCCCGCCCGGCAGCCACGGCTTCGCCATCAGCCTCCGGGTGGCGGCCGTGCCCCTCGGCGGAGCCATCGGTGCGGCGGTTCTGCCCGCCCTCGCCATGGGCATCGGATTCCGGGCGGTCTTCACCTTCCTGACCGTCTTCTCCCTGGCCGCCACCCTCGCCATCGTCTGCTGGATGGACGAGCCGCCCCTGCCCGCCGGGGGTCTGAAGGCGACCAACACCGTCAGCCCGCTGCGCCGCTGGAGCATCTGGCGGGTGTCCTTCAGCGCCTTCCTGCTCGACTTCCCGCAGTTCACGATCCTGTCGTTCGCCGCGATCTACCTGCACACCGTGCACGGGCTGGGTCTCACGGCGATCTCCGGTCTGCTGTTCGCCGTCCAGGCCATGGGCGCTGTGTCCCGGGTGTGGAGCGGGCGGTGGACCGACAGCCGGGGCGGCCGGCACCGCCGCACCCTGGTCATCGTCTACAGCTGGATCATCGCGGTCTGCTTCGCCGGACTCGCGCTGTGCCAGTCGGGACCGTCCTGGGTGGCGGCCGGGCTGATGGTCCTCGCGGGGCTGCTCTCCTGCGGCTGGCACGGCGTCCACTACGCCGAGATCGCGATCATGGCGGGCAAGGAGCGGTCCGGCACCGCGCTCGGGCTGGAGAACACGATGGTCTTCGCGGGTGCGTTCATCACCCCGGTCATCATCCCCGGCCTGCTGTCGGCGACGTCCTGGCCGGTGATCATGCTGCTCGTCGGCGCCGTGCCCGCCGTCCTGTCCGCCGTGGTGATGCCGCGCGAAGGCAGGTAGGGCATCGGCCGGACACCGGCCTGCCGTGGTCCTTCGGCTCACCGAAACAGGGCCTCCTGGCCGCCCGAGGAGGGGGGAATCCCTCCGGGCGCCAGGAGGCCCTGCCGTCGCGGGCGCGTGGTGCGCGGCGCCTCGGACGTGGGGGTCCGTCAGCCGAGCGGCGTCCAGGGCCGGCCCTCCATCAGGTTGCCCAGGCCCGCCCAGGCGAAGTTCATCAGGGTGGCCGCTGCCTGCCGGGCGGTGGCACCGGGCGTGGCGTTGGCCCAGGCTGCCAGTGACTCCGCGGCCCCGACCAGGGCCTCGGCGAGTCCGGCGACCTCACGCTCGGGGAGGTCGGGATCCCGGTGGGCCCCCCGTGCGGCGACGGCGACCAGCCGGGTCACGAACGTGACGATCTCCTCACGCATCGCGGCGGCCTCCCCCGCGAAGGGCTCCCCGTGCGTACGGGCCTGGAGGTGCAGCACCGACCAGGCGTCGGGGTGCTCCGCGGTGTGCGCGAAGAAGGCCCTGAGCCCGTCCCACAGCTGGCGGTCGGCGGGCAGGTCGGTGCGGACCCCGGCGCGGACGGCCGCCGTCAGGGCGCCGGCCTCACGCCGGATGCAGGCGGTGAAGAGGTCTTCCTTGGAGTTCAGGTACAGATAGACCAACGGCTTGGAGACACCCGCGAGTTCGGCGATCTCGTCCATCGAGGCGGCCATGTACCCGCGTTGGCCGAAGATCCGCACGGCGGCGTCGAGCATCTGCTGCTCGCGCACCGCACGCGGCATCCGTCTGGTCTTCGCCCCACCCATGAGGGCAAGACTAATTGGGGCCCGGGGTGCCGGGAGCCGTGCCGTCGGACAGGCCGTGGGTCAGGAGGGCTGGCTCTGCGCCCGGGCGGTGTCGTCGGCGAGATCCTCCTGGCTGCGGTTGGCGTCCAGGTTGGCCTTCATCCGGTCGACCTTGCCGACGATCTGCACGGAGGCCCGCTCCCGCTCCTTGCGCAGCACCACCCAGCTGATCGGCGCCGACAGCACCAGCGAGAGCAGCAGCACCCACAGGAAGTTGGAGTCGCCGAAACCGCGCGGGAAGATGCCGGAGTAGACGGCTCCCCAGACGACCACGAGGCAGCCGGCGAAGATGCCGAGGCGCATCAGCGTGTAGCGGAGCATCTCAATCCACTCGTCCGATTCCAAAAGGGGTCATCGTCCAGTGAAGCACGACGGGGAAGGGATCTTGCAGGGGGGTCAGCCGAGGGGCAGCAGCATGAACACGTCGTCGCGGTCGTCGCCGGGTGCCACCCGGACGGCGCCCGGCACCCGGCCGACCTCCTGGTAACCGCAGGAGCCGTAGAACCGCTCCAGGCCGAGGCCGCCCCGGCAGGTCAGCCGTATCGCGTCGATGCCGTCGAAGGCGCGGGCCGCCTCCGCGGCGACCGCCAGCAGGTCGCGGCCGTACCCCTTGCCCTGGTGCCTGGGGTGGACCATCACCGTGTACAGCCACACCCAGTGCTTCTGCAGCGGGTGCGTGTTGAAGGAGAAGAAGGCGGTCGCGGCCGGCGCGCCCGTCTCGTCGCAGCCGACGAGCAGCCGGTGACGGCCCTCGGCCATGGCCACGAAGTGGCGCACCAGCTCCGGCCGGACGTCCTCCCGGCCCACCGGCGGTACGAAGCCCACGGCGCCGCCCGCGTTGGACACGTCCGTCCACAGGTCGAGGATGCCGTCGCGCAGGGCGGGGGTGATGGCCGGGTCCAGAGTGAAGGTAAGCGGCATGGGGCCACTTTATCTATTACCGAGCAGGGTGCGTGCAGCCACCTACCCGAGGGCGCGGGCAGCCACCTTCAGGTCGGCCACGAGGCCCTGGTACGCGGCCTTCCTGTCCGCGTCGTCCTGTGCCCGCAGCACCGACGACGGATGCACGGTCGGCACCAGCCGCTCGGGCCGGCCGTGGATCTCCCGCTCCAGTACGGTCCCGCGCACCTCGCCCACCCGGAACGACGACCCCAGCAGCGCCTTCCCCGCCGTCGCGCCCAGCACCACGATCAGTTCGGGCTCGACCAGTGCCAGCTCCGCCGCGAGCCACGGCCCGCACGCGGTCATCTCGCGCAGGCTCGGAGCCTTGTGGATCCGGCGCTTGCGGGGTTCGGCCCGGGTGAACTTGAAGTGCTTGACGGCGTTGGTGACGTACGCGTCCGCCGGGTCTATACCGGCTTCGTCCAGCGCCCTGTCGAGCAGCTTGCCGGCGGGGCCGACGAAGGGCTTGCCCTGGCGGTCCTCCTGGTCGCCGGGCTGCTCGCCGACGAGCATCACGCGCGCGTGCGCGTTGCCCGCGCCGAACACCGTCTGCGTGGCATCCCGGTGCAGGGGGCAGCCCCGGCAGTCGGCCGCCGCCCGGCGCAGGGCGGTGAGCCCGGCGCCGTCCGGGACGAAGGGCTCCGCCGTGTAGGCGTCCTCGGGGGCCTTCGTTGCAACCATGCCGGGCGGGTACCCCTTGTGCCTCGCCTTTTCACCCACGGGGCGGAGCCCCCTGGTGTCAGACCCGCATCGGCTGGGGGGACTCCCTGCGTGCCGGGTCGGGGCCGTCGTACTCGCGGATGATCTCGTAGCGCGTGTTGCGCTCCACCGGGCGGAAGCCGGCGTCGCGGATCAGCTCCAGCAGGTCGTCACGGGTGAGCTTGTTCGGCGTACCGAAGTTGTCCGCGTCGTGCGTGATCTTGTACTCGACGACCGAGCCGTCCATGTCGTCCGCGCCGTGCTGCAGGGCCAGCTGGGCCGTCTGCACGCCGTGCATGACCCAGAAGACCTTCACGTGCGGGACGTTGTCGAACAGCAGCCGGGAGACGGCGAAGGTCTTCAGCGCCTCCGCGCCGGTCGCCATCTGGGTGCGGGCCTGAAGGCGGTTGCGGATCTTGCCGTCCTTCATGTCCACGAAGTCGTGCTGGTAGCGCAGCGGGATGAAGACCTGGAAGCCGTTCGTCTCGTCCTGCAGTTCGCGCAGACGCAGAACGTGGTCGACCCGGTGCCTCGGCTCCTCGATGTGGCCGTAGAGCATGGTGCACGGGGTCTTCAGACCCTTCTCGTGCGCCAGGCGGTGGATACGGGACCAGTCCTCCCAGTGGGTGCGGTGGTCCACGATGTGCTGCCGGACCTCCCAGTCGAAGATCTCCGCGCCACCGCCGGTCAACGACTCCAGCCCGGCGTCGATCAGCTCGTCCAGGATCTCCGAGGCGGACAGACCGCTGATCGTCTCGAAGTGGTGGATCTCCGTCGCCGTGAAGGCCTTCAGGGAGACGTTCGGGAGGGCCTGCTTCAGCTCCCTGAGCGAACGCGGGTAGTAGCGCCAGGGCAGGTTCGGGTGCAGGCCGTTGACGATGTGCAGCTCGGTGAGGTTCTCCGACTCCATCGCCTTGGCGAGCTTGACGGCCTCCTCGATGCGCATCGTGTACGCGTCCCTCTCGCCCGGCTTGCGCTGGAACGAGCAGTAGGCGCAGGAGGCCGTGCACACGTTGGTCATGTTCAGGTGCCGGTTGACGTTGAAGTGCACCACGTCGCCGTTCTTGCGGGTGCGCACTTCGTGGGCGAGGCCGCCGAGCCACGCCAGGTCGTCCGACTCGTACAGCGCGATGCCGTCCTCGCGGGTCAGCCGCTCACCGGAGCGGACCTTCTCCTCCAGCTCGCGCTTGAGCCCGACGTCCATGCCAACACCTTTCTACGACAGCCCGACCAACGGTATCCCTAGACCTCTTCGGGCAGCTCCCCGACCCGGTTCTCCCACTTCGTGGACAGCACGATGGTGGTACGGGTCCGGGAGACGCCCTTGGTGCCGCTCAGCCGGCGGATGGTCCTCTCCAGACCGTCGACGTCCGACGAGCGCACCTTGAGCATGTAGGAGTCGTCGCCGGCGATGAACCAGCAGTCCTCGATCTCCGGCAGGTCCCGCAGCCGCTGCGCGACGTCCTCGTGGTCGGCGGCGTCGGAGAGCGAGATGCCGATCAGGGCGGTCACGCCGAGACCGAGCGAGGCCGCGTTCACCGTGGCGCGGTAGCCGGTGATGACACCGGCCGCCTCCAGCCGGTTGATGCGGTCGGTGACGCTGGGGCCCGACAGGCCGACGAGGCGCCCCAGCTCCGCGTACGAGGCCCGGCCGTTCTCCCTCAGGGCCTGGATGAGCTGCCTGTCCACCGCGTCCATGCG
The DNA here is from genome assembly GCF_055603265.1 of Streptomyces sp. NPDC037288. NCBI lineage: Bacteria > Bacillati > Actinomycetota > Actinomycetes > Kitasatosporales > Streptomycetaceae > Streptomyces > Streptomyces sp. NPDC037288. Next base: position 18,783 of record NZ_JBVJVY010000008.1, on the reverse strand, counting down.
ATCGAAGCCTTCCGCTGAAGAGGTCTGAAGAGTTCCTGAAGTGATGCGACGTACTGTGATGTGCCCGCGATGTGCGTTACTGGTTCGTGCCGCCGCCCAGCTCGCCCTTCCAGCGCCGGTACAGGCGGTGCTGCACGCCGGCCGCGTCCAGCACCCGCCCGGCGACGAAGTCGACCAGGTCCTGGATGTGGGTGGCGCCCGCGTAGAAGGCGGGCGAGGCCGGTACGACGGTGGCCCCGGCGTCGTCCAGGGCGACCAGGTGGCGCAGGGTCTGCCCGTTCAGCGGCGTCTCCCGCACCGAGACCACCAGCGGCCGGCGCTCCTTCAGGGTGACGCTCGCCACGCGCTGCAGCAGGTCCTTGGACAGCCCGAGCGCCACACCGGCCACGCAGGCGGTGGATGCGGGCACGATGAGCATCCCCTTCGCCGGGTACGACCCCGAGGACGGACCGGCGGCGAGGTCGCCCGCGCTCCAGTACCGCACCCCGCTGACGTCCACGTCGAAGGTCCCGGGCTTGCCGTCGGCGCCCCGGGCCAGCCATTCGCGCAGGTCGTCCTGCCAGTGGGCGTCCCGGAACGAGATCCCCGTCTCGTCCAGCAGCGTCAGCCGCGAGGCCCGGCTGACCACCAGGTCGACCGCCTCGCCCGCCTCCAGCAGCGCCCGCAGCACGGCCGCCGCATACGGCGTCCCGGAAGCACCGGACACCCCCACGATCCAAGGCACGCACTGCGTTTCTCCTGCGTTCACACCTTGAGCGTACCGGTGGGTCGGCCAGGGCTCAGGCCGGGTGGCCCGGGGTTCGTCAGACCGTCAGACCGCGCACCAGCAGATCCAGCAGGGCACACACGAACAGGGCAATGCCGATGAACCCGTTGACCGAGAAGAACGCCCGGTTGAGACGGGACAGGTCGTGGGGGCGGACGATGCGGTGTTCGTAGACGAAGGCACCCGCCACGATCGCCAGGCCCAGCCAGAAGGCGGCACCGGCGTGCGTGGCCAGGGCGTACCAGACGAACAGGGCCGTCGTCACCGTGTGGCAGGCCCGCGCGCCCCAGATCGCCGCCGGGATGCCGAAGCGGGCCGGGACCGACATGACGCCGATCTCCCGGTCGGTCTCGACGTCCTGGCAGGCGTAGATCAGGTCGAAGCCGCCGATCCAGATGCCGACGGCGAGGCCGAGGATCACCGCGTCCCCGCTCCAGGAACCGGAGATGGCGAGCCAGCCGCCGACGGGGCCCATGGACTGGGCGAGGCCGAGGATGGCCTGCGGGAAGTTCGTGAAGCGTTTGCCGTAGGGGTACACCACCATCGGGATGACGGCGACCGGGGCGAGGGCCAGGCACAGCGGGTTCAGCAGGGCCGCCGCGCCGAGGAAGATCACCAGGGCGATCAGGGCGCCCGTCCAGGCGTGCCGGACGGACATCGCGCCGGTCACCAGTTCACGGTGGGCCGTGCGGGGGTTACGGGCGTCGATCTCGCGGTCGATGATGCGGTTGACCGCCATCGCGAACGTGCGCAGGCCCACCATGCAGACGGTGACCAGCAGCAGCCGGCCCCAGTGGATGTTCCGGTCCCCCTCGTACATCGCCGTGAGGGAGGCGATGTAGGCGAAGGGCAGCGCGAAGACCGAGTGCTCGATCATCACCAGCCGCAGGAAGGCTTTCGTGCGTCCCGGCTGGGGGATCGCCGCGGAGGCGCTGCTCACAGGCCGTACTCCTTCCAGCGGCGGTCGACCAGGGCCGCCGTATCGGGGTCGGAGAGGACCATGTCCGGCCAGCCCCCGTCCCGGGTGTAGCCCTCCTCCGGCCACTTCTTCGTCGCGTCGATCCCCGCCTTGCCACCCCAGAACTGCTGGTAGGAGGCGTGGTCGAGGTGGTCGACGGGGCCGTCGACGACCGTGAGGTCACGGGCGTAGTCGGTGTTGCCGAGGGCCCGCCAGGCGACCTCGTGCAGATCGTGCACGTCGCAGTCGGAGTCCACGACCACGATCAGTTTGGTCAGGGACATCATGTGCGCCCCCCAGATCGCGTGCATCACCTTCTGCGCGTGCTTGGGGTACTTCTTGTCGATCGAGACGATCGCACAGTTGTGGAAGCCGCCGGCCTCGGGCAGGTGGTAGTCCACGATGTCCGGGACGATGATCTTGAGCAGGGGCAGGAAGAAACGCTCCGTCGCGCGGCCCAGCGGGCCGTCCTCCGTGGGCGGGCGGCCCACGACGATCGACTGCAGCAGCGGGCGCCTGCGCATCGTCACGCAGTCGATCTTCAGCGCGGGGAACGGCTCCTGCGGGGTGTAGAAACCGGTGTGGTCGCCGAAGGGGCCCTCCGGGAGCATCTCGCCGGGCTCCAGCCAGCCCTCCAGGACGACCTCGGCCTGAGCCGGCACCTGCAGGGGCACCGTCTTGCAGTCGACCATCTCGGTCCGCCTGCCCGCGATGAACCCGGCGAAGAGGTACTCGTCGATGTCGCCGGGGAGCGGGGCGGTGGAGGCGTACGTGACGGCCGGGGGGCAGCCGAAGGCGATGGCGACGGGCAGCCGCTCGCCCCGGCGCGCGGCCACCTGGTAGTGGTTGCGGCTGTCCTTGTGGATCTGCCAGTGCATGCCGATGGTGCGCCGGTCGTGGCGCTGCAGGCGGTAGAGCCCGAGGTTGCGGATGCCGGTCTCCGGGTCCTTGGTGTGCGTGAGCCCCAGATTGAAGAAGGAGCCGCCGTCCTTGGGCCAGGTGAACAGCGCCGGGAGCCGGTCGAGGTCCACCTCGTCGCCGTGCAGGACGACCTCCTGGACCGGAGCCTCCCTGACCTTCTTCGGCGGCACGTGCGTCATCGCGCCGAGCTTGCCGAACGCCTCGCGCACACCGACGAAGCCGTGCGGCAGCTCGGGCCGCAGCAGGCCGCCGATCTTCTCGGAGATCTCGCCGTACGACTTCAGGCCCAGCGCCTTCAGCAGGCGGCGGTCGGTGCCGAAGACGTTCATGGCCAGCGGCATCGCCGAGCCCTTCACGTTCTCGAAGAGCAGGGCCGGGCCGCCGGACTTCTGCACCCGGTCGACGATCTCCCCGACTTCCAGATAGGGGTCGACCTCGGCCTTGATGCGCTTGAGGTCGCCCTCGCGCTCCAGCGCCCGCAGCAGGGAGCGAAGATCGTCGTAAGCCATGCGCCCCAGTATCGCCGACCTACCGCTTCGTCCCTGCGCCCACCCCTGCCCGGCCGGGGTCCGGCGTGGCCGGGATACTCGTCGATCATGAGGCGTCGTCGCGTGTCACGACTCCTGGTCCCGCTCGTCGCGCTCGCCGCGTGCACGCCCCGGCAGGACACGGACAGCTCCGCCGCGTCCCCGGTGATCCGTGTCCCGGCCGCCGACCGCCAGGCCGCCCCCGATCTCGGCGGCACCGCGCTCGACGGCCGCCGCGTCCGGCTGTCCGACTACCGCGGCAAGGTCGTCGTCCTCAACGTCCGGGCCTCCTGGTGCGGCCGTGCCGTGCCGAGGCGCCCGGACTCTCGCGGGCCCAGCGGCATTTGGCGGGCAAGGGCCTCCGGGTGCTGGGCGTGGACACCGACGCCGACCGCGCCCAGGGCCGGGCGTTCGCGGGCGACCACCGCCTGGCCTACCCGAGCCTGCACGACCCCGGCAGCCGGCAGCTCGTCCACCGGCTGCCCGGGAAGTACCTGGCGCAGGCGCTGCCGTACCCGCCGTTCATCGACCGGGACGGAAAGATCGCCGCGCACGGCCCGATCCGGCTCACCGAGGCGGACGCGCGCACGATCACGCGTCCGCTGCTCGCCGAGAAGGCGGACCGGACGCGCTGAGCCCCGCTCGGTGGCCGGCCAGGCAGTGGTCGCTCGGGCGTACCGGTGCGACCAGCCGGCTCAGCTCCATGAGCAGGGTGTCGGTCTGCCGCACCGAGCCAGAGAGCGTCACCTCGACGGCGGGCCGGCGGCCGTAGGTGGCGAGCGGGTCGTGCCCGTCGCGCGCGGCGCCCTCGCGCAGCACCCGGTCCACGCCGTTCACGGCGATGTACGGGTCCTTCGCCGGGGGGCGGGATGAGGCCGCAGCGCAGTCGGACCTTCCCGTGGCCCCAGGCCGCGAGCCCCTCGTAGGTGAACGGGTCGCGCCGGTCGCCGTCCAGACGGCCCGGGTGGTGCGCGGCGATCCGGGCGCATGCCGGGTCCTTCGCCAGCGGCGCCTGCCGCTGCCGAACACCGGCGAGGCCAGCTCCTGCGCGACCAGCACGCCCCCGAGGGCCAGTCCTCCGGCGGCCGGCCCGGCCGCCGCCCGTCTCCTGCGCGCGCCTGCCTTCATCGCGGCCACCTTCCCCCGGTGCCCGGGCAGCGGTCATGACGGTGTCCATCCTGGCCACCCGCTACTCTGGCCCGGTCACCGGGGCCGTCTCACTTCGTCGGGGGATCGCACGCCAATGCTCAGGTATCTGCCGTTCCTGCTGGTCCTGGCCCTGTGGATCTACGCCTTCGTGGACTGCCTGAACACCCCCGAGGAAGAGGTGCGGCATCTGCCGAAGGTGGTGTGGGTGATCGTCATCCTGCTCTTCGGCGAGGTGCTGGTCGGTCCGGTCGCCTGGCTGATCACCGGCCGGGTGCGGCAGGCCCCGGCCGGCGGCTCGGCACCCGCCTGGGTCGCGCCCGACGACAACCCCGAGTTCCTCAAGTCCCTCCGCAAGGACGACCGGGACACGTGATGGAACTCCGGCTGCTCGTCACCTTCGAGAAGGTCGCCACGGTACTGAGCTTCACCCGGGCCGCGTCCGAGCTGGCGTACGCCCAGTCCAGTGTGACCGGTCAGATCCGCACCCTGGAGACCTCCCTCGGTGTGGAGCTGTTCGACCGGCTCGGCAGCCGGATCCGGCTCACCGAGGCCGGCGAGCGGCTGCTGCCGTACGCCCGGCAGATCATCGAGCTGACCGAGGAGGCCCGGGCGGTGGTCGTCGAGCCGGAGGAGCCGTCCGGCACCCTGACCGTCGGCACGATGGAGTCGCTGACCTCCTACCGGCTGCCGCCGCTGCTGGAGTACTTCCACCACCGCCATCCCAAGGTGCGCCTCGCCCTGCGCACCACCATCGGCGACGAGACCCGGCAGGCGTTGCGTCAGGGCACCTACGACGTCGGGTTCCTGATGGAGGAGGAGACCGAGCACCCGGGGCTGGAGACCGCCGTGCTGGCGGTGGAGCCGCTGGCCCTGGTGGCGGCGCCCGGGCACGCCCTGGCCGAGGCGGCGGTCACGACGGCGGAGCTGACCGCGCAGCCCCTGCTGGCCACCGAGCCGGGCTGCGCCTACCGGGATCTGTTCGAGCGGGAGCTGACGGCGCTGAAGCCGGTGGAGTTCATGGAGTTCGGCACGATCGAGGCCACCAAGCGCGCGGCGGCGGCCGGCCTCGGGGTGGCGCTGCTGCCCGAGGTGACGGTCGCCGCCGAACTCGCGGAGGGCTCTCTCGTACGACTGGACTGGGAGCCGCCGTTCACGCTTCGGACGCAGCTGGCGTGGCGGTCCGGGAAGCGGCTTCCGGCGCATGCGCGGCTGTTCGTGGAGCGGGCGCGGAGGCTGGTCGCCGAGCAGGACGGGCCAGGGTGACCCGGAGGCTGGCCGTCACGATCAGCGGGACGCCCAGCGCCTGCACGAGCCCGATGTGGTGGCCGTACACCGCCCAGTCCGTCAGCATCGCCACGGCCGGGTAGACGAAGGCCAGCACGGCGATCTTCGAGGTCGGCAGCTTGGCGTACGCGGCGTACATGAGGACGTACATCACGCCGGTGTGGATCAGACCGAGCCCGGCGAGCCAGCCCCAGCCCCAGCCGGTGCCGCCCATGGCGCCGAAGTCCGCGAAGGGCAGCAGCAGCGGGATGCCGACCAGGACCTGGACGAGGGCGATCAGATGCGGGCGGACACCGGTGATCCGCTTGGTGACCAGGGTGGACAGGCCGTAGAGCAGGGCGGCCAGGAGGGCCTGGCCGATGCCGGTCAGGTACGACCCGCCGCCCGCGAAGTCGCCGGGTGTGACGCCCGAGACCAGGATCAGCCCGGCGAAGGCCACGGCGATCCAGCCGGCCCTGGCGGCGGTGAGCCGTTCGCGGAACAGCAGGGCGCCGAGGAGGACCACGTAGAACGGCTGGGTGTGGTACACGACCGTGGCCACGGAGATGGACGTGTTCCGGTACGACTGGAAGAGCAGCACCCAGTTGAAGACGATGAACACCCCGCCGAGCACGGCGAGTCCGAGGGTGCGCGGGGTGAAGCCGTGGTCGCGCAGCCAGCCGCGGGCGGTGACATAGCCGCCGAGGGCGAGGGCGCCGAACAGGACACGGAAGAAGACGACGTCGAAGGGCGGGGCTCCCGACTCGACGACGAAGACGCCGAGGGTGCCGGAGAGCATCATGGCGGTGGTCAGCTGGGCGGTGCCCTTGAGTTCCGAGGTCATGGCACCGACGCTAGGACCGGGCCCCGACCGGGTGCCACGCGCCGGTGCGGGACGCTGCCGATGGGGCCATCGGCGCCGCCGATAGGGGCAGGTGAGCCACCCGGGCCGGTCAGTCGCCGCGGAGGACCAGGTCCAGCAGTCCCGGAAAGCGGGCGTCGAACTCCGCCCGGCGCAGCCGGTTGACCCGCTTGGGTCCCTCGTCGCGCTGTTCCACCAGCCCGGCGCCGCGCAGTACCGCGAAGTGGTGGCTGAGGGCGGCCTTGCCCACCGGCACGTCGAAGCTGCCGCAGCTGCGGCTCCAGTCGGCGGAGCCGGCCAGCTCCCTCACGAGGGTGAGGCGTACGGGGTCGGCGAGGGCGGCGAGCGCCGTGAGGACGGGCACGTCGTCGGGGTGGGTGTGCTCCGGGGCGGCCCGGTGACTGCCGACTGCCACGCCATGCTCCCCTCTTCCGCATCCGCTTGCCGAGTGTTCGATGAAAACCATACACTCATGAGTGTTCGCTTTTCATTGAACAGTCGAGCCAGGGGTGTGGCATGCGCGCGGTGGAGTTCCAGGAGTACGGCGGTCCCGAGGTGCTGCGGCTGGTGACGGCCCAGGCGCCGGAACCAGGCCCCGGGCAGGTGAGCATCGACGTGGCCTGGACCGGGGTGAACTTCGCCGACCTCAAGGCCCGTTCGGACGGCTACCGGGTGCCCGCACTCCCCTACGTCCCCGGCCTGGAGGTCTCCGGCCGCGTCCGCGCGCTCGGCGGCGGGGTCACGGGCCTGACCGTCGGCCAGGAGGTGGTGGCGCACACCGAGGGCGGCGGGTACGCGGAGGTGGTGGTGGCCGAGGCGGCGACCGTCTTCCCGGTCCCGGCCGGCCTGGACCTGCGCACCGCCGCGACCCTGCCGACGGTCCTGACCACGGCGTACGCCCTCGTCCACACCGTCGGCCGGCTCCAGCCCGGCGAGTCGGTCCTCGTACAGGGCGCGGCGGGCGGGGTCGGCACGGCCATCGGCCAGCTGGCGCGCGCGGCCGGCGCCGGGGCGGTGTACGGCGTGGTGTCCTCGGCCGCGAAGGCAGCACACGCCAAGGACCACGGGTACGACGAGGTGTTCGTCGGCGCCTTCCAGGAGCAGGTACGCGAGGCGACCGGCGGGCGCGGCGCCGACCTCGTCCTGGACCCCGTCGGCGGCGACACCCTGCGCGCCGGACTGGCCTCGCTGGCCGCCTTCGGGCGCCTGGTCTCCTTCGGCAACGCGAGCGGTGCCGAGCCGTGGAGCGTGGGCCAGCCCGAGCTGTACCCGCTCGGCATCACGGTGTCCGGCTTCTCGATCCTGACCCTGGCCAGGACGGCACCGGACGCGCTGCGCCGGCTGTCGGAGCAGGCGCTCGCGAAGGCGGTCGACGGGACGGTGACCGTGCCGGTGACGGCCGAGTTCGCTCTCGCGGAGGCGGCCGAGGCGCACCGGCTGATGGGCGGACGGTCGAGCACGGGGAAGCTGCTGCTGCGCGTGTCCGACTGAACCTCCGTCAACTTCTCCCGCCCAGGCTCCACTTCGCGGCGGCTGACGACTTGCCATCACCCGCCGGCGTTGTTGTTAATGGTGGTCACCGAGTTGCGAGGGATCGCCTGACCTCTGGGGGACAGAAGCAGATGCAGACCGGCCAGCCACCCGAACGCCCGGCCCAGGACCCACCGACCGCGCAGGCCTCTCCACCGGCGCCCGCGGGGCCGCCCACCGCGCACACCACGGCGCCGCTCATGCCGGACGTCCCCGCGCCGCCCGCGCAGCCGGCGCCGGCCCGGGTCGATCTCCGGGTCAGCAAGCGGATCCTGTGGATCGGCGCGGCGGTGTACCCGCTGGCGAACATCGCCCGCGTCTACACCTTCGTCATGCGCCCCAAGCGCAAGGAGGCGGTGCTGAGGTTCCTGCGGTACACCGCGGGGACGCTGATCGTCGGGTTCATCGCGATGCTCCCCGGCCTGCCCTCCCTCGCGGCCGGCGGAGGCGGGGAGCAGAACTCCGGCGCCGCGGGCTATGTCACCTTCGTCTGGATCGTGGCCCTCTTCGTTGAGATCTACTTCCTCATCGAGATGATCTCGGTCCTGGCCTCCGCACCGCAGCACGTCCTGGCGGTGGAGACCTCGGGCGCCTCCACGGCGCTGGTCACCAGCCAGGACGCGCGCTACCTGGACCAGATCGTCGGCCAGATCTCCTATGCCATCGATCACCCGGACACGGAGTTCAAGGTGACGGTGGAGAGCCTCACCGTCTCGCCGAAGAACTACTACTTCGGCGACAACGTCAACATGTACGGCGGCAGCGGAAACGTGGGGATCGGCGCATGAGCGGCACCAACTACTACTACGGCGACAACGTGAACATGTACGGCGGCCAGGGCAACCAGGGCATCGTCAAGAACCAGGGCGGCGCCGGAGCCGGGCAGCAGGACCCGGCCCTGGCCGCCGCCCTCGCCGAACTGAACGGGCTGATCGCGCAGTTGCGGGCCCAGGTGCCGGCGCCCGACGCCCAGCTCCTGGACGAGTCCCTGCCCGCCCTCAGCCCCGACGCCACCGTGCCCGCGCTGGAGCGGCACCGGGCGCTGCGGTCGATCGCCGGGATCGCCGCCGCCGTCGGAGCGGTCGGGCAGCCGGTGGCCGAGGCCGTGAGGGCGGTCATCGGGATGATCAACGGGTAGCCCCTACGGCGGCCCTGTCACGTCCGGGCCCAGCTCTGCGAGGACGCCCCCGGCTGGCAGCTCGCCTCGGCCACGCCGCCTCCGAAGGCGAGGTCGAGGCAGCCGCCGTCGTGGACCGTGCGCAGGGAGTTGCCGGTGCCGGTCGTCCAGCGGAGGTTGCCGCCGCCCTGCGAGCAGTCGCCGACGAAGACCGCCTGGCCGTTGCCGTTGGCGCTCAGGCAGGCGCCGGTCGAGACGTTGACGACCTTGACGCTGCCGCCGGTGGCACTGCGGACTTTCCCCCTGTTCCAGCTGCTTCGACTGCTTCAGCGTGCGTAGGAGCCGAGGCCCACCAGGCAGTACACATACTCGTTGACGGTCGCCCCGTTGATCGTGTAGCGCGAGGAAAAGGCGTACTGGGTCCGGGGGTTGTCATTGCAGCGGCTCATGTCCGAGGTCAGCGGAACGGTCTCGATCACCTTGTAGTGCGCGTCGGACGCGGAGCAGGAGACCTCCTCCACACCGCTGACGGACTGCGCGGTGGTGGAGTTCGGCAGGGTGCCGTTGAGGCAGGTGCCCGAGGTGTAGGGGCTCGGGTCCGGGCTCGGGGTGCCGTAGGGGTCGCCGGTGCCGTACGGGTCGCTGGAGTAGGTGCCGCCGGTGTCCGGAGCGCTGCTGTACGGGGCGCTGGACGGGTCGCCGGTGTACGGCTCGTCGGTCGCCGTGGCGGTCGGGTACGACGGTGAGTACGACGACGAGCCCACCGTGTCGTCGGACGAATCGTCGCTGCCGCCGTGGTTCGTGAGCACCAGGAGTAACACGACGGCGGCGACGACCCCGAGCACGCCCAGACAGGCGAGGCCCTGCTTCTTGCCGGAGCCCGCTGCGGCGGCGGACGCCGTGACGCGGATCCGCAGGCGCACCTCGCCGTCGGCGGTACGCAGCCGTACGACGTCGCCGTCGCGGACCGGGGGTATGCGGACGGGCGGTACACCCGTGCCGGGCGGCAGTCTGAGGACTGTCCCGGAGGCGGCCTGCTGCGGGGTGAGGGAGACGGGGATCTCGGGGATTCCTTGGTTCTCGGGTGACGACACCAGCCGCTCCTGGATGTGAGGATGAGGCAACCAGTGTGGGCCTGCAGCCCACAGAACTAAAATATCTTTCTAGAAAAGCACTTCAGTATGAGCCCCAAGCAGCAGCGTGGCGAGGCCACCGCCGAACGACTCCTGAACGCCGCACTGCGGGTCTACTCCGAGTCGGGTGAGCAGGGGCTGACGGTCGCGGCGATCACCCGGGAGAGCGGGGTGAGCCTCGGCAGCCTGTACCACCACTTCGGCAGCGTCGACGGGCTGATGAACGCCCTGCTGACGCGGTGGCTCGGCCGGCTGCTCGGCGAGCTGGTCGCGGCGCTGCGGCACACCCGTACCCCCCATACCGGTATTCGTGCCCTCGTCCGGGCCTACCTGAACTTCGTCCAGGAGCACCGGGAGGCGGCGCTGCTGCTGCACTCCTCGTACGCCGACCGGCAGGGCATGGCCGACGGCAAGCGGCTCCGGGACGCCCAGGAGGCCCGGCTGTCACCGCTCGGGCAGTGGGCGGAGCGGTACGTGGACTCCGGCGACCTCGCTCCGCTCCCGGTACCGCTGCTGGAGTCCCTGATCCTCGGCCCGGTCGTCGGCGTCGCCCGCCGCTGGCTGTCCGGCATCGACGACGTGGACCTCGACCAGGCGGCGGTGCTCCTCCCGGAGCGGATCTGGCGGTCGGTGTCTGCGCAGGGGTGAGCGGCGGGAAGGAGAGAGGACATGGATGAACCACAGGCCCGGGCCTGGCTCGCCACCGCCCTCGACGAGGCCCGTGCCGGGCTGGCCGAGGGCGGGATTCCGATCGGCGCCGCGCTCTACGCCCCCGACGGCACCCTCCTCGGCCGCGGCCGCAACCGCCGGGTCCAGGACGGTGACCCCTCGGCCCACGCGGAGACGGCCGCGTTCCGCGCGGCGGGACGGCAGCGCACGTACCGCGGCACGACCATGGTCACCACGCTCTCCCCGTGCTGGTACTGCAGCGGCCTGGTCCGCCAGTTCGGCATCTCCCGGGTGGTGATCGGCGAGGCCGCCACCTTCCACGGCGGCCACGACTGGCTCGCCGCGCACGGCGTGGAGATCGTCCTGCTCGACGACCCCGCGTGCACGGCCCTGATGGCGGACTTCGCCAAGGGGAACCCGGAGCTGTGGAATGAGGACATCGGTGAGTAGTGCACGCGTTCCCACCATCGACCTGCGGCCCTGGCTGCACGGCGACGAGCAGGCCCGCGGCGCCCTCGCCCGTACCGTCGACCGGGCGCTGGGGACCGCCGGGTTCCTGCTGGTCACCGGGCACGGGGTGGAGCCCGGGCTGCGGACCGGGATCCGGTCGGCCGCACGGGAGTTCTTCCTGCTGCCCGTCGAGGCCAAGCGGGCGTACCAGGCGAAGGTCGGCGGCCGGGGCTGGCTCGGGCCCGGCGCCGAGGCCAACGGGTACGCGGAGGGCACCGAGACCCCGCCCGACCTGAAGGAGTCGCTGACCTTCGCGACGGACGAGCCCTTCGAGGATCCCGTCGTCAACGCGGAGTGGTACGCCCCCAACGTGTGGCCCGCCGAGGTGCCCGGACTGCGCGCGCTGTGCAAGGAGTACCTGGCGCGGATGGCCGCCCTGGAGAAGGAGCTGCTGTCGCTGCTGGGCTACGCGCTGGGGCTGGAGCGCGACTTCTTCTCGCGGCACATGGGCCATCCGACGTACGGCTTCAACATCAACTGGTATCCGGGCACGGAGGTGACCGGCGAGCCGCTGCCGGGGCAGTTCCGGATCGGGCCGCACACCGACTTCGGGACCGTGACCATCCTCGACCGGCAGGCGGGGAAGGGCGGACTGCAGGTCTACACCGACGCGGGGGGCTGGGAGGACGCGCCGTACGACCCGGACGCCCTCACCGTCAACGTCGGGGACCTGCTGGCCCGCTGGACCGGCGACCGGTGGCGGTCCGGGCGGCACCGGGTGCTGCCGCCGCCGCTCGACGCGCCCGCCGAGGAGCTGATGTCGCTCGTGTACTTCGGCGAGTGCACCCCGGGCACCCGGGTGGAGTCCGTGCCGGCACCGGTGGGCCGGGTGGCCTACCCGCCGGTCGACTCGCATGTCTACCTGCGCGAGAAACTCGACTCGATCACCGTCGGGTGAGCCCACCCCCGGCCCTGGCGTCACCGTCGGTTATTCACTCCCACGTTCGGCCCACCACCCGATCCGTTGAAATGAACCGGGCGGGCATGTCCCGGCCGCGTCCCACGGCATTGCCATCCAGGGGGCCCGTCTTCAGGGCCCCCCTTTTTTTGCCGATAGGAGACGCGTGCGAATCACTGACATCCAGCGCTGCGAGGTCCGGCCGGGACGGCTCGTCGAGTGGACGCTGAGCCCGGCGACCGTGGCGGCGGCGACGGCACTGCCGGAGGACTCCCGGCCGCCCGCCTACATCCAGGAGTCGCACATCAGGACGGCCAGGTGCGTCCGGGAGGACGGGCTGTTCGTGCCGACCTGGCTCGGCACCGCCTTCGACCTGCCGGGCCCGGTCGACCTCGACGCGCTCCAGGAGGCGCTGCGCGCCTGGACGGTGCGGCACGAGACGCTGCGCAGCGGCTTCCGCTGGGCGGGCCCCTCGGACAACGAACTGCGCCGCTTCACGCTGGACCCGGGGGACGTGTCCCTGCACCGGGAGGAGGCAGGCGACTTCGGTGACGCCGACGAACTGGTCCGGTACCTCCAGGACCGCTTCGACACCGTCGCGGACGCGCTGCGCTGGCCGAACCTGATCTACACCGCGGTCGTACGGGACGACGGCGCCAGCGTGTACATGGCCTTCGACCACAGCAACGTCGACGCCTACTCCCTGACCCGGATCGCCGCCGAGATCCACGAGCTGTACACGGCGGCCCTGGCCGGCACCGAGCCGGGCTCCCTGGCGCCCGCGGCCAGTTACGTCGACTTCTGCGAGATCGAGCGGGCCGACGCGGACGGCATCGACGGCCGGCACGCGGTCGTCGACCGCTGGCGCGAGTTCATCCGGCGCTGCGACGGCACGCTGCCGGGCTTCCCGGTCGACCTCGGACTGGAGCCGGGCGGCCCGCTGCCGAGACAGCGCATGCTGTGCGAGCCGCTGACGGACGCGGACGAGGCGGCGGCGTTCGAGGCGTACTGCAGGCCGTACGGCGGCAGCATGGTCGGCCTGCTGGCCGCGACCGGGCTGATCGTGCACGAGCTGGGCGGGCAGTCGGTGTACCGGACCGTGGTGCCGTTCCACACCCGGGTGAAGTCGCGGTGGAACGACTCGGTGGGCTGGTACGTGGGCGGTGCCCCCATCGAGGTCCCGGTCGGCCGTTCGGCGGGCTTCCCGGAGACCCTGCGGGCGGTGCGTGCGCAGCTGCAGGCCAACCGGTCACTGGCCCGGATGCCGCTGGCCCGGGTACTGCGCCTGCTCGGCGCGGACTTCCGGCCGACCTCACCCGACCTGTACTCGATCGTCTCCTACGTCGACACACGTGGCGTTCCCGGCGCCGAGCGCTGGGCGGAGCAGCGGGCGCACGCCCTGCTGCGGGTGTCGTACGGCGATCAGGTGTGCGTGTGGGTGAACCGGCTGCACGAGGGGCTGTGGCTGGCGAGCCGGTACCCGGACACGGACGTGGCGGCGAAGAACATGCGGCTGTACGTCGAGCGGCTGCGCGACCACATCGCCTCGGTGGCCCACGGAAGCCTGTCCGCGGTGTCCTAGGTGAACTGCCCGGGGAGGGGCTCTGAGGGCTCCGAGGGCCGTGAGGGCTCCTGACCCGGAACGGCTTGCGAGCCCTCACTTTGCCCGATCAGGCGTTCGAATCGAGCCCGCCAGCCCTGTTCCGACGCCTCCTCGCCCTGGGACTCGTGCGTGAACCGCAGCGCGCAGCCGTCACCCTCGTCCCGCTCCAGATGGAACCGGATCCGCCCGCCCCCGACGGTGTACTCCGCGACCCGGTCCACGTCCCAGGCCGTGACCCGGCCGGAGCCCAGGTCCCGCAGGGTGACCGCACCGCCGAGTCTGGGCTCCAGAACGTCGACGGCGGTGCACCACGCCCCGAGTCCCTCGGGGGTGGCCACCGCCGGCCAGACGTCCTCCATGCGCCTCGGGAGCCGCACCAGGAGATGGAGTATGTGCGTGTTCCCGTGGGTCTGGCTGGTGCCCTGTGCGATGGAACCCCTCATGACACCAGTGTGGGCGACCGGCGGCTCACACGCCCGCGTAGGAGTGCTTGCCGCTGACGAAGATGTTGACGCCGTAGTAGTTGAACAGCCAGCAGCCGAAGGCGAGCATCGCCAGGTAGGCGGCCTTGCGGCCCTTCCAGCCGGCCGTCGCGCGGGCGTGCAGGTAGCAGGCGTACGCGATCCAGGTGATGAAGGACCAGGTCTCCTTCGGGTCCCAGTTCCAGTACCGGCCCCAGGCGTCGCCCGCCCAGATCGCGCCCGCGATGATCGTGAACGTCCACAGGGGGAACACCGCCGCGTTCACCCGGTAGGCGAACTTGTCCAGGGACGCGGAGGCGGGCAGGCGCTCCAGCACCGAGGTCGCGAACGCGCCGGGCTTGCCGCCGGTCTGCAGCTTGTTCTCGTACGAGTCCTTGAACAGGTACAGGATCGTGGCGACCGCGCCGACGTAGAACACCGCGCCGCAGAAGATCGCGGTGGAGACGTGGATGTACAGCCAGTACGAGTGCAGCGCGGGAACCAGCTGGTCGCTCGCGGTGTACAGGACGGTGACGGCGAGACCGAGGTCGAGCAGGACCGTGGTGATCAGGAACAGCCCGAGCCAGCGCACGTTCTTCTTCAGCGCCAGCAGCCCGAGGTACACCCCGACGGCGACGGTGGAGAAGGTGATGTTGAACTCGTACATGTTGCCCCACGGCGCCCGCTGCACGGAGGCCGCGCGGCAGACGACACCGCCCAGCTCCACCAGGAAGGCGAGCACGGTGAGCGAGACGGCGATACGGCCGTAGAGGTCGCCCTGTACGTCCCCGCCGTGCGCGCCGGGCCCGTCCGGCACGTCACGGGCGCCGGACGCCGAGCGGACGACGACCTTGGGCCGCTCCAGCACGGCGGTGCCGCCGGCCTGCCTGACGGTGACGGCGGGGGCCTTCGCGGAGGTGTCCGCCGTCAGCGCCGCCGCCGTACGGGCCACCTTGCTGCGGCCGCCGAGGAGCCACTCGAAGATGTACGCGAAGAAGGCCAGGGTGTAGACGGCCATCGACGAGTAGATCAGCGTGTTGCTGATACTCGCGAGGTGTTCGTTGGTTGCGGCGGCGAGAGTCACTTCTCAGCCCCTTCGGCAGGTACGACGGGAGATTCGGTGGAGTCGTCGTCGGGATCGTCGTCGCGGTCGGCAGCCCCCGGCGCCTGGTCGTAGAGGGTTCCGGCGAGGTCGCCCAGTTCCTCGGGCACCTTGGCGGACTCGCTGCGGCCGAGCCCGGCCATCTCGACGACCGTCACGCCGTCGGCGCCGCGCACCGCGCGCACCCACACCCGGCGTCGCTGGATGAACAGGGACCCGGCCAGACCGAAGATCGCGGCGAGGGCACCGCCGAGCGCCCAGCCGCTGCCGGGCTCCTGGACGATCTCGAAGCCGGCCCATTCCTTGATGTCCTTCTCGAAGGTGATGGACCCGGCACCGTTCGGCAGCGTGAGCGTGTCGCCCGGCTGCAGGAGCTTCTTCAGCAGCTGTCCCTTGCTGTCCTTGAACGCCTTCATGTGCGCCTTGTCCAGCTGGTACACGCTCTGCGCCATGCCCGCGTTCACGCCGCCGAGGTCGCCGTGGTAGGCGTTCACCGCGAGCAGCGGGTTCACCAGTGCGGGGAACTGCGAGAGCATCGTGCCGCTCCTGGGGTTGAACGTCGGCACGAAGAAGGCCTGGAAACCGAGCTGCTCCGACTTGCCCTGCGGGTTGCGGTAGCCGTCGTAGACCTTCACCACGCCGTTGGAGGTGACGTTGCCGTCGAGCGGCAGCAGCGGCACGGCGTCGTGGAAGACCTTGTTCCCCTTGCCGTCGCGGACGGTGACGACGGGCGCGTAGCCGTGGCTGACGAGGTAGACCTTGGAGTCGCCGATGCGCAGCGGCTGGTTGACCCTGATGGTGGTCGGCTTCTCCTTGCCGTACGCACCCTCGGTGTAGTCGATCTTCGCTTCGTAGGTGCGCGGCGTGCCCTTGTTCGGGCCGGTGACCTCGTAGGTGCCCCTGAAGTCCTTCAGGTCGAAGCTGAACGGCACGAGGTCGTCGTTCTGGAACAGGCTGCCGGACTTGAAGTCGTCGTAGTTCGGGAGCGCGTTCGCGAAGCCGTCGCCCTCGACGACCAGCTTGGTGCCGTCCGACTTGTACAGCTGGCCGGAGGCGAAGGCGGTCAGCAGCACGATCAGGGCGATGTGGAAGACGAGGTTGCCCAGCTCGCGCAGATAGCCCTTCTCGGCGGCGACGGCGTCACCGGCGACGTGGGCGCGGAAACGGCGCTTCTTCAGCAGGGCGAGCGCGGCCTCGCGGACCTGCTCGGGGTCGGCTTCCGTACGCCACGTCGTGTACGCGGGCAGCCGGGTCAGCCGCTTGGGCGCGCCCGGCGGCCGGCCGCGCAGCTGGCCGACGAACTGCCAGGTGCGCGGGACGATACAGCCGATGAGGGAGACGAACAGCAGGATGTAGATCGCGGAGAACCACACCGAGCTGTAGACGTGGAACAGGCCGAGCCTGTCGTAGATCGGCGCGAGCGTCCTGTGGGCCTTGCGGAAGTCGTCGACCTTGTTCAGGTCGGCGCCGGTCTGCGGGATGAGCGAGCCGGGGATCGCACCGAGCGAGAGCAGCAGGAGCAGCAGCAGCGCGACCCGCATGGAGGTCAGCTGCCGCCAGAACCAGCGGACCCAGCCGAGGACGCCGAGGCCGGGTACGGAGGAGAGTTCCTCGCGCGGCGCGGTGGACAGCTGGGAGCCGGCCGCGCCGAGGTCCTCCTGGTCCCGGCTGTTGTCGGTGTCGGTTGCGCTCATCGATCAGATCCCCACAGAGAAGCCGGTGGACCAGGTCTGCATCTGCTGCACCAGGAGGTCCCAGGCACCGGTCAGCAGCAGCACACCGGTCACGATCATCATCGTGCCGCCGATGCGCATCACCCAGACATAGTGGCGCTTGACCCAGTCGAAGGCGCCGAGCGCCTTGCGGAAGGCGATGGCGGTGAGGATGAAGGGCACGCCGAGGCCCACACAGTACGCCACGGTCAGCAGGGCGCCCCGGCCCGCAGTCGCCTGCTGGGAGGAGAGCAGGGCGACGGAGGAGAGGGTGGGACCGATGCAGGGCGTCCAGCCGATCCCGAACAGGGCGCCCAGGACGGGCGCGCCGACCAGGCCCGTGGTCGGCCGCTTGTGGAAGCGGAACTCACGCTGGGTCAGCCAGGGCATCAGCCCCATGAAGAAGACGCCCAGCAGGATCATGAGCACGCCGAGCGCCTTGGACAGCGTGTCCTTGTACTCCTGCAGGGTGGAGCCGAAGAAGCCGAACAGTGCGCCGCCGGAGACGAACACGGCGGTGAAGCCGAGGACGAACAGGGCGGCACCCGTGGCCATCCGCCCGCGTCTGGCCTCGGCCAGGTCGGTGCCGGCGACCCCGGTGACATAGGAGAGGTAGCCGGGAACCAGGGGCAGGACGCAGGGCGAGAAGAAGGAGACGAGCCCGCCGAGTACGGCGATCGGCAGGGCGACCAGCAGGGCACCGTCCCGGACGGTCAGGTTCTGGCCCGTCGCGGCCAGCGTCACGAGTGCGCTCACGTCACTTCTCCGCCAGGACCGGCTTGAGCATCTTCAGCAGGGAGGTGTCGTCGAGCGCCTCCAGGGC
Source organism: Streptomyces sp. NPDC037288 (assembly GCF_055603265.1). Classification (NCBI taxonomy): domain Bacteria; kingdom Bacillati; phylum Actinomycetota; class Actinomycetes; order Kitasatosporales; family Streptomycetaceae; genus Streptomyces; species Streptomyces sp. NPDC037288. Next base: position 779 of record NZ_JBVJVY010000008.1, on the reverse strand, counting down.
CCGCGCGGCGACCTTCCCGTGCCGGTCGATGACGAGGGTGGAGGGAATCAGCTGCGGGTTCAGCGTGCCCCTCTTGAAGCGGAGCATCAGCTTGCCCGACGGGTCGTACAGGCTCGGGTAGCTGATCCCGTGCTCCTTCTCGAAGGCGACCGCGGGGGTGGTGCTGGTGTCGCGGGTGTTGATGCCGACGAACCGCACACCCTTGCCCTCGTACTGCTTCGACACCTTGGAGAAGTACTGGGCCTCCTCGCGGCAGGGGCCGCACCACGAGCCCCAGACGTTGACGACGACGACCTGGCCCTTGTAGTCGGCCAGGTCGAGGGTCTTGCCGTCGATGGTCGTGCCGGACAGGTCCGGGGCCGCGTCGCGCTTGCCCTGGGGGGCGGTGACGATGCCGTTGTTGCCGGTGACGAAGTTGGTGTTGCCACCGCCGCCGGAGGTGCCGCCCTTGCCGCACGCGGACAGGGTCAGGGCCGACACGGCGGCCACGGCACCGAGCAGGACGGCGCGGCTACGGGTACTCATGTGAAAAGTTTCGCATGCCCGTTCCGGCGATCTGTGGCACCCCCCTGCCGGGCGGAAAACCGCATTTCAGGGCGTATTTACACGGGACATTTCCGGCACCGCACTCAGGCGAGGAACTGCTTCCAGCCGGCGGTGGGCTTCTGCCCGACACCCAGCGTGCGCAGCTTGGCGAGCACCTCGGGCTTCTGCACGTCCATCCAGTCGACGAACTGCCGGAAGGAGACCAGCCGCACGTCCCCGCCCTTCTCCTTCTC
>NZ_JBVJVY010000007.1:124294-309490 GCF_055603265.1 Streptomyces sp. NPDC037288 | reverse complement strand
CCCCCCCCCCCCCCCCCCCCCCCCCCCCCCCCCCCCCCACCCCCCCCCCCCCCCCCCCCCCCCCCCCCCCCCCCCCCCCCCCCCCCCCCCCCCCCACGGCCACCCCGTGCGCCAGCCGCAGCACCTCGATCGGCTCGACATCGCCCCGTAGGGATCCCTCCGCCTGCGCCGCCTCCACCAGCCGCGCCACCGCCCCCTGGACCACGGTCCCGCACACCGTCAGCGCCGCCGAACCGCCGTCCGTGACCGCCGAACCGAGCAGCGCCTTCATCCCCCGCACCTGGATCGTGCCGACGCCCAGCTCGTACAGCCACTCCGTCAGCGCCTCACCGGGCGGCAGCTCCCGCGCCAGCTCGTCGGCCCGCCTCCCCAGCGCCTCGATCCGGTCCACGTACGCGGCCTCCAGCAGCTTCTGCCGCGTCGGAAAGTGCCGGTAGAGCGTGCCCGCGCCGACACCCGCCCGCTTGGCGATGTCGTCGAGCGACGCGTTCTCCCCGTGCTCGGCGAAGGCCTCCGCCGCCACTTCCAGCAACCGCTCGTAGTTGCGCCGAGCGTCCGCCCGCATGGGTCTCACCCGCGGCATCCCGTCACTCCCCGCTTGTCGCCGTCCTCGTCGTCGTGACCACCGGGACGATGGCCGGCGCCGACACCCGAGTCTGCACCAGAAGGCCGGGCAGGAGCACTTCCCCCGCGAAGCGCTCGCTGCCGTCCCTCAGCGCCGCTCGGGTGGCTCGTACCCGCCGGTGGCCGGGTCCGGGCCGAGGTGCCGGTGTACCGCACCGGTGCCCAGGCCGATGGTGGCCCGCGTCCGCATGGGGCCGTCACCGCGGCGGGCGAGCACGTCGATCTCGGCGACGCGCGCGTGCAGCACGCCGAGCCGGGCTGCGCATTCGGCCGCGAGGACCCGCGGGGCGCGCGTGCGGCCGAGCGAGAGGTGCGGGACGAAGCGCGGGAAGCGCTCCGTGGAGTACGGGAAGGGCTCCGCCAGCGCGCGTTGGAGCTGCGTCCAGGGTGCGAGGCCGGCCGCCGCGGGGTCGAGCCACACGGTGGCGTAGGACCGGTGGCGGAACGCGTGGACTCCGCTGAGCCGGATGTCGAAGGGCTCGCACCCGGCGGCCGCGGCCGCCAGCAGCGGGAGTGCCGCCGGGAAGTCCTCCTCCGGTACGAACCCGAAGACGAGGTTCACATGAGGGGGCCAGCGGCGGATCTGCGGGTCGTGGGCGACGCGGATGCGCTGGATGGCGGGCCACAGTTCGGCCGGGGGAAGCCACGCCACGGCGGTCCGGGGCGTGGGGACCGCCTCGAAGCGGCCGAAGGCTTCGGCCGGGCCGGGCGTCGAGGGGCAGGGCACACCGCCATCATGGCCCTGCCCGCCGACGGCCGCCGCCTCATTCCTCAATCAACCGACGCCGGCAGGTGGACCCAGGTGTCGGACAAGAAGTCGGCTTCACGCTCGTTCACGTCGCTGGACTTCACGTCGCCGGGCTTCGCTTCGTGGTGCTTGTGGGTGTGCTTCCGTCCGTGGTGCTTGTGACCGTGTTTCGCGGCGTGCTTCTTGTGCTCGGGCTTTTCCGCCGGGTGCTTGTGTTCGTTCTCGGCACCGTGCTGCTTGTGTTCGTTCTTCGCGCCGTGCTGCTTGTCTTCGTTCTTCGCGTCGTGGTCCTTGTCTTCGTTCTTCGCGTCGTGGTCCTTGTGTTCGTTCTTCCCCGCCGAGGGCTTGTGCTCGGGCTTCGGCGCCGAAGGCTTTTGATCTTGCTTGGGCTTGGAAGGCTTCTGCTCGTGCTTCGTCGGCTTCGCCGGCTCCTTCACCGGCGGAGCCGCGACCGAGACGGACTGCGAGTCGGACTGCGAGTCGGACTGCGAGTCGGAGTGGGAACCGGACTGCGCATCAGACTGCGAGTCTGACTGCTGCTCGCTGGACGAGCCACCCCACGTGGCCACGGCGGTGGCCTGCGCGGACGCCACCGCGGAGACCTGCTGCGGACCGTCGTCGTCGGCGGCGAAGCCGGTGCCGGCCCCGAGGGCGGACAGCCCCGTGACCACTGCGGCCACGAGCGCTGCGCGCGGAAGTTTACGCATGGTTGACCCTTTCTCACGTGAGCGTGAAGCTCTCAATCGACTACTCAGCGTGAGAAATATATGCACAGAACGTAGTAACTTGTGATCTAAGGCGAAGCGCCGTGTCGACCCCGAGTCGCTGCCGCTCTCGCCCGATCGACGAGGTGTTCCGAAGAACAGCCCCAGTGCCGTTCCCCCCTCGCCGCGCCTTCGCACCCTTGGAGTTCAGCCGCGCTTCTGGCGCTTCCACGGCCCCGTGACGGCCAGCATGATGCCCGGCGTCTGGATGTTCGCGAACAGGGTCTTGCCGTCGGGTGCGAAGGTGACGCCCGTGAACTCGCTGTACTCCGGCTCCGCTGCAGTGCCGATGTTGAGCTCGTTGCGGGCGATCGGGTAGGTGCGCCCGCTCTCCGTCGCGCCGAACAGGTGCTGGACGCCCTCGCCGTCCTCGGCGATGACGAGGCCGCCGTACGGGGAGACCGTGATGTTGTCCGGGCCGTCGAAGTCACCGTCCTCGAACGGGTCGGGGTTGACGCCGAGCAGGACCTTCAGGGTCAGGGTGCGGCGCCCCGGGTCGTAGAACCAGACCTGCCCGTCGTGCTGGACGGGGCTCTCCGCGCGGGCGTAGGAGGAGACGACGTAGGCGCCGCCGTCGCCCCACCACATGCCTTCCAGCTTGCGTGCACGGGTGACCTGGCCGTCGGTGAACTGCTTGCGGACGGCCACCGTCTGCGCGTCGCGGTCCGGGACGTCCACCCAGTCGACGCCGTACACCGTGCCGGTCTTCGTGGCGCGGGAGAGGTCGTCGACGAACTTGCCGCCGGAGTCGAAGCACCTGAAGGCCTGGAGGACCCCGGCGTCGTCGGCGAGCGTGCGGAACCTGCCGCGGCCGTGGTGGAAGCCCTCCGGCGGGGTCCAGCGGTACAGGAGCCCGTTCGGGCCGGCCGCGTCCTCGGTGAGGTAGGCGTGGCCGCGCCTGGGGTCGATGACCACGGCCTCGTGGGCGTAGCGGCCGAGGGCCTTGACGGGCCTCGGGTCGCGGTTGGCGCGGCGGTCGGCGGGGTCGACCTCGAAGACGTAGCCGTGGTCCTTGGTCATGCCGTTCTGGCCGGCCTTGTCCTCGGTCTCCTCGCAGGTGAGCCAGGTTCCCCAAGGGGTGCTGCCGCCCGCGCAGTTGGTGGAGGTGCCGGCGATGCCGACCCACTCGGCGACGTGGTCGCGGCGTACCTCGACGACCGTGCAGCCGCCGGCCGCGGCGGGGTCGTAGACGAGGCCCTCGGTGAGCGGGACGGGGTACTGCCAGGCCGAACGGGGGCCCTTGAGCTCATGGTTGTTGACCAGGAGGGTGGCGCCGCGGGGGCCCTCGAAGGTGGCGGTGCCGTCGTGGTGGGAGGGCGTGAACTCGCCGGACTCCAGCTTGGTCCTGCCGCTGTAGGTGATGATCTGGTACGTGAAACCCGCGGGCAGGGCCAGGATGCCGTTCGGGTCGGGGATCAACGGGCCGTAGCCGACGCCGTGGTGGCCACCGTGCGCCGACTCGTCCCCGGCACTGTCGATGTCCGCCGCGGCGAGGGCGTTCGGCGCGGTGGCGAGCACGCCGACGCTGCCCGCCAGGGCGACTCCGGCACCGGTGATCGCGCCTTTTCTGGCGAAGTCCCTGCGGGTGAGCGACATGGTGTGTCTCCTGAGACGGTGGGAGTGCCGTGGAGGGTGGCGGACCTCGTTCGCCGCACACGCTCTCGCCACACCTTGAACGGGGGTTGAACGCCGGGCTACTTCACCGGCCCTTGTTCAGGAATCCGCATGCACTCCGTATGCACCAGCCCATGACCCGCCTCAGGAGCCGTCAGGCGCCGTGTTGCGACCTCGCCTTGAACGCCGCCTTCCGCGCCTCCTTCGCCACCTTCTTGTCCGGATGCAGCCGCCCCATCGCCTCCAGCACATCGGCCGTGGCCGGATGCTCCACCCGCCAGGCCGCGGAGAAGAACCCGCTGTGCTGCGCCGCCAGCCCCTCCACCAGCGCCTGGAGCTCCTCGGAGTTGCCCTCGGCGGCCAGTTGCGCGGCAACCGTGTCGATGGTCAGCCAGAAGACCAGGGCCTCGGACGGGGCCGGGACCCCGGCAGCCCCCCGTTCGCTCAGCCACACCCGGGCCAGGCCACCGAGCTCGGGATCGTCCAGCACCTCGCGGAGCGCCGGCTCCGCCTCCGCGCCCACCAACGACAGCGCCTGCTGACAGCGCAGCCTCCGCAGCGGCGCGCCCGCGTCGGTGCCCCGGGCCGCGGCCAGCAACTCCCGTGCCGCGGCCAGCGGTTCACGCCGCGCCAGCCACTCCTCGGTCTCGGCCCGGGCGGCGGCCTGTCCGAACCCCGCCGTCCCGTCGAGCAGCGCGTCCGCTCCCTTGTCGGCCAGTTCACCGACGGCCGGCGCCTGGAACCCGGCTTCCAACAGCCGCGCCCGCAGCCCGTACACACCGAGCGGGGTGAGCCGGACCATGCCGTAGCGGGAGACGTCGGTGTCGTCCACCGGCGCGGCGGGCTCCTCGTCGGCGTCGGCCATGAGAGCCTCGTCCACCGGCTGGTACTCGACGAGCCCGACCGGCTCCAGCGCCCGGAACTGGTCGTCCAGCCGCATCATCGCGTCGGAGACCTGCTCCAGGACCTCGTTGGTCGGCTCGCCCATGCCGTCGGGGACGAGCATCGAGGCGGCCAGTGCGGGCAGCGGAACCGGGCCGCCACCGGGGCCGTCCTCACTCACCGTCAGCAGGTAGAGGTTGCCGAGGACGCCGTCGAGGAAGTCGGCCTCCGTCTCCGGGTCCCAGTCGAGTGACGAGAAATCGATCTCGCCGCCCTCGTCCAGGGCGTCGACCAGATCGTCCAGGTCGGGCACGCTCGCGTCGGCGATGACGGTCTCCAGCGCGGTGAGCCACACGGCGAGCACATCGGCCGGGGAGCCCCCGGTGAGCAGCTTCAGCTCCTCGGCGGCCCGAACGGTCCCGGCCTCCTCGTCCACGATCTCGACCAGTCCGGTGTCCACGGCGACCCGCCAGGCCTCACTGGCGTACGCGGCGGCGTCGTCACCGCTGAGGCCGAGCAGTTCCGCGGCGGCCGGAAGCTGTTCCTCGGCCAGTCCGCCGCCGGCGTCCACGCGGGTGTCGCGGCCGGCCCAGCGGGCGAGGCGGGCGGCACGGGACAGCAATGGCGTGGACAGCGCGGCGCGCGCCAGCTCCGCTTCGGGGTGCAGCCGCACGGGCGGCAGGGGGGAGCTGTCTGACATCGGCTGGTTCTCCTCACACCGTGAACGGGCTCAACCGCTCAGCCTAGACGGATTTCCACCCATGCCGCCCGGTTCATCTGCCCGTCGGCGGCCGTACATGGCCGAAACCTTGACAACTCCCCGCGTCAGGCTGGAGATTGACGCGCGTAGAAGTTGGGGGGACAACTGTTCACTCGGCTCTATGCGTGTCACGGAGGGCTACGAGCCCCGCACGCTCCCGTTCCACCCTCGTCCCGGCGCTCACGTACGTCCCCGGAGGGATCCCTTGCCGAGCAGGTCTTCCGCGCGCCTCGCCGCGCTCACCGTCGCCGCCGTCTGCAGCGCGGCGTCCGCCGTCGTCCTCACCTCACCCGCCCACGCGGATTCGGTGCGCATCCACGACATCCAGGGCACCACCCGAATATCGCCGTTCGCCGGCCGGCAGGTCACGGATGTCCCCGGCATCGTCACGGCCACCCGCGGCTACGGCTCCTCCAGAGGTTTCTGGATCCAGGACCCCACCCCGGACGACGACCCGGCCACCAGCGAGGGCGTCTTCGTCTTCACCGGCTCCGCGCCGAAGGTCACGGCCGGCGACTCGGTGACGGTGACCGGCACGGTCTCCGAGTACGTCCCGGGCGGCACCTCCTCCGGCAACCAGTCGGTCACGGAGATCACGAAGCCGACCGTCACCACCGTCTCCACCGGCAACCCGGTCCCGGCGCCGGTCGTGATCGACGAGGACTCGGTGCCGGGCGCGTACGCCCCCGACGGCGACACGGCGGCGAACGGCTCCGTCAACGGCCTGACCCTGGACCCGTCCGCGTACGCCCTGGACCACTACGAGTCCCTGGAGGGCATGAACGTCCAGGTCGCCGACGCCCGCGTGGTCACCGCGACCGACCCCTACAGCGAGTTGTGGGTCACGGTGAAGCCGCACGAGCACCGCACCCACCGGGGCGGCACGATCTACGGCTCCTACGACTCCCAGAACACCGGCCGGCTGCAGGTCCAGTCGCTGGGCTCGACGGCCGACTTCCCGAAGGCGAACGTCGGCGACACCCTCGCCGGTACGACGACCGGCCCGCTGGACTTCAACCAGTTCGGCGGCTACACCCTCGTCGCGAGCAAGCTCGGCACGCTGCAGAGCGGCGGCCTGGAGCGCGAGACCACGCGGAAGCAGTCGCACGGCGAGCTGGCGGTGGCGACGTACAACGTCGAGAACCTCGACCCGTCCGACGCCACCTTCGACAAGCACGCCGCCGCGATCGTGAACAACCTGCAGTCGCCGGACATCGTGTCCCTGGAGGAGATCCAGGACGACAACGGCGCCAAGGACGACGGCACGGTCGACGCGGGCGAGACGGTGAACAAGCTGATCGACGCGATCGTCGCGGCGGGCGGCCCGAAGTACGACTGGCGCTCGATCAACCCGGTCAACGACCAGGACGGCGGCGAGCCGGGCGGCAACATCCGCCAGGTGTTCCTCTTCAACCCGGCGCGGGTGTCCTTCGTGGACCGTCCGGGCGGCGACTCCACCACGGCGGTCGGGGTCACGAAGGTGCACGGCAAGGCGCAGCTGACGGCCTCCCCCGGCCGGATCGACCCGGCGAACGCGGCCTGGAACAACAGCCGCAAGCCGCTGGCCGGCGAGTTCGTCTTCCGCGGCAGGACGGTCTTCGTGATCGCCAACCACCTCAACTCCAAGGGCGGCGACCAGGGTCTGACCTCGCAGTACCAGCCGCCGGTGCGCAGCTCGGAGATCCAGCGCCACGCCCAGGCGACCGAGGTGAACGCGTTCGTCAAGAGCATCCTGGACGTCCAGAAGAACGCGAACGTCATCGCGCTCGGCGACATGAACGACTTCGAGTTCTCCGAGACGGCGAAGATCCTGGAGGGTGACGGCGAGCTGTGGTCGGCGATCAAGTCGCTGCCGAAGAGCGAGCGTTACACCTACGACTACCAGGGCAACCAGCAGGTCCTGGACCAGATCCTGGTCAGCCCGGCGATCCGGCGCGGCTGCGACTTCGAGTACGACAGCGTGCACGTCAACTCGGAGTTCAACGACCAGATCAGCGACCACGACCCGCAGGTGCTGCGGTTCCGCCCGTAAGCCACACGAGGCTCAGGACCGGCTGAACAGGCCGTTCAGCCAGTCCTGCCAGGCGGCCTCGTTCGCCTCGGCATCGGCGTCCGGCGCGAAGTCGTGCACGCTGATGCCGAGCGGCGCGCCCCAGTGCCCGCGTCCGAAGAAGCGGATGAGGGCGCTGGCGGTGCGCAGCCCGATGAAGTACGGGTTCCGGTAGTCGAGCACGGCGTCCAGGGTCGCCCCGCCGGGTCCCCGCACAGTCACCTTCGTACCGGCGCCCGCGTCGTCCGCCAGGCCGAGCGCCCGGCCGACGGCGGCGAGCGCCCGCGGGCTCCGCGCGGCCTCGGGGCCGGTCAGCTGGGCGAAGACGACCGGGCGGGGCGCGAAGTGCGTCAGGTACTCGCACAGGGTGTGCAGATAGAAGTTCGTGTGCTTGCTGGCGCCGTCGTACTGGTTGTTCCAGTCGTCGGTGAAGACACCGCTGTGCACATAGCGCACCCAGGCCCGGCGGCCCTCGTCGCGCGGCTCGATGGTGTAGTCCAGCTGGTTGACCGACTGAACCGGGGAGCCCACGTCCTCACTGCGGTTGGTGTAGCGGTGCGGCGGATCCCAGGCGGTGACCGTCGACCCGAAGGGCCCCTTGCCCCCCTCGCGCGGCTCCGGGGGATCCATCGGCCACAGATAGCCACCGGTACCGGTGGTGACGGCCTCCCAGACCTGCTCCGGAGGGACGTCGACCTCGAACTCGCGGACGATCTCGAATTCCTTCGACATGGCGGGGCTCCTGCTCACTGGTCCAGCACGGGGGTGGACTGGTCCTTGACCGTGGGATGGAGGGCGACGACGATCCGGTGGTCACGGCCGCCCTCGGCGTCGGGCGCGTCGTACTTGCGGACCAGCGCGCTCACGCCCGCCGTCAGCTCCTGCACGAAGGCCGCGCGGTCGGCGGCGGAGGCGAAGCGGACCTGGCCGTCCAGGGCGTAGGTCGCCAGCCGTCTGCGGGCCTTGGCGGCGCCGGTGATCAGCGCTCCGACGTCCCGCACCAGACGGGCGCCGAGCGCGAGCAGCCAGCGCGCGGACAGCTGGTCCCGGAAGCGGTCCGGATCCGGCTGCACGGCGGCGAGAGCGGCCGGTGAGATGACATACGACGCTGCGGTCGCGCGCATCAGCCGCTCGGTGACACTGCCCTTGCGGCGCTCTCCCGCCAGCTCGACCAGGCCGTGCCGCTCCAGCGCCTTGAGGTGGTAGTTCACCTTCTGCCGGGGCAGTCCGACACGGCCGGCCAGCATGGCCGCCGACGCGGGTTCGGCGGCCAGCGCGGCGAGCAGCCGGGCCCGCACGGGGTCCAGCGACGCGGCGGCCGCCTCGGGGTCCTCGATCACGGTCACGTCCAGCATGCGCCCACCCTCCCACCGACAACTTTTTTTGTCCAGACAGACACGGTTGTCGGTGAGCGGGTGGCCTCGGGCCCCGGTCGGACGCCTCAGTGGTGCCGCAGCCTGCGCCAGGTGATACCGGCCGTCACCGCGGCCGCGCCCAGCACGCCCACCACGAGGACCGCACCGGGGTGGCGCGTACCCGCGCGCACCGCACCGCGCAGCGGCTGCGGAACCCTGTCCTGCACGGCGTGCCCGGCGCGCCCGGCCCGGCCCTGCACGGCATGCCCGGCACTGGCCGCCCGGCCCTGCACCGCGTGGCCGGCCCTGGCCGCCTGTCCCTGCACGGCGTGGCCTGCCTGCGCGGCCCTGCCCTGCACCGCGTGCCCTGCCCTGGCCGCCTGGCCCTGCACGGCGTGCCCTGCCTTGGCGGCCCGGTCCTGCACGCCGTGACCGGCGTGGGCGGCGCTCGCGCGCAGCTGCACGCTCATGGCGCCGGCCTTGTCCTTCAGGTCGGCGGCCCGCACCCGGGCCCGGCCCCTGACATCGGCTTTGCCGACCAACTGGGCGACGGCGTGCCCGAGTTGGTGCCTGGTCTGTTCGATCTGCTGCCGCAGCTCGTCGGGGCCCTTGGCGCCCGAGCGGTGCGGTGTCCTGTGCATCATCGGTGTGCCCTTTCCTGCTATGGCGATGCGCATGACGCCTCCTGAGGCCGCACACCGCGTCGAGGGGACGTGCCGGGTGGCGTTCGCCCGCAGCGGCTTCCTCCACCACGCAGCGAGCAGCCCGCCGGACCGAAGGCGGACACCACCCGGCGCGGCACCGACTCACAGACCACCGTAGGCGCGACACCAGCCACGACGCACCCGCACGGGCCGCCGCAGGCATCCAGCGCCCACGCACCCGCAGGCACGCCCCGGACCCGGGTACCCGGACCGGAGACCGTCACCCCTGCCCGCCTGCGCCGCCCCCGCAATCGCCGAGACGCGCTAGTTGACTCTGGAACCAGTCGAGGCGCGCCTGCAACAGCGCCGCCTCCGCGGCGAGTTCGGGCAACCCCGGCTCCGCCCCGTCCGCCAACGCGCCGGAGGGGAGCCCCGTACCGCCGCCCCGCGCCACCACCCGCAGCCCCTCCCCGGCCAGCCGGGCGAACCCGGCGAGCGAGAGGGACGTACGGCCGCGCACACAGCCGGCGCAGACGGGAAGGAGGGCCAGCCAGCCGGGCCTGCCCCAGCCGGCGTCGGCCAGGGCGACGGCGGTGGCGCCGCAGGCGCACGGGCCCGCGGTCGCCGTGCGCACCCGCTGCCGGGCGTAGCGGAAGCCGCGCTCGAAGCGGATGTAGGCACCGAGCACCGTGACCTCCAGCAGGAGTGCCGTCCGGTGCTCGGCGGTGCACAGCATGGCCTCGGCGGCCCCGCGCTCGTGGACGCAGTGGAACCCGCAGTCGCACAGCCGCGCCGGCGGCCGGTGCCGCCGCCCGTAGACGCACGCGGCGTCGTCGAGCACGCCGTACGGCAGCGCACCGCCGAGCGACACTCCGGTGAACCCGGCCCGGGTGCCGTCCTGGGACAGCACAGGGTGGGCGATCTTGTATCCGGTCGGCGGCTCCGTGGGGCGTTCCGCCGGGAGCCGCAGTCTCATCGGACGGCCGGAACCTCTTCGCGGGCCGGCTCGGCCGGTTCGACGTGGACGGTCTCCTCGGGTACCGGGATCTCCTCTTCGCGGACGAGTGGCCGCTCCTCGGCGACTCCGGTGGCCAGTGCCTTGCCGAGCTTCATGGCGCCTCCCATGACTGACGACGTCGGTGACCCTCCGGCCATAGTGACCCATGAGATGCCGAGTTGGACATAGAGCCCTCTACATTGCAGAGATGCTTGTCAATACCTCGTAGAAGAATTAAGTAGAGCTTCACTTACGTGCTGCCGAGACTACTTCCATGACGAGCACACGGACGACCGCCCCGCCCTTTGGCCGCACCCTCTGCGCGATGATCACGCCGTTCACCGAGGCGGGCGCCCTCGACCTGGACGGCGCCCGGAAGCTGGCCGCGTGGCTGGTGGCCGAGGGCTGCGACGGCCTGGTGCTGAACGGCACCACCGGCGAGTCCCCCACCACCACGGACACCGAGAAGGCGGAGCTGATCGCGGCCGTCCGGGAGGCGGTCGGCGACCGGGCGTCCCTGGTCGCGGGCGTGGGCACGGCCGACACCCGGCACACCGTCGAACTGACCCTCGCGGCCGGGCAGGCGGGCGCCGACGGGGTGCTCGTGGTGACGCCGTACTACAGCAGGCCGCCGCAGGAGGCGGTGGAGGCGCACTTCCGCGAGGTCGCCGACGCGAGCGCCCTGCCCGTGATGCTGTACGACATCCCCGGCCGCACCGGCACCCGCATCGAGCCGGAGACGGTGGTCCGCCTCGCCGCACACCCGCGGATCGTGGCCGTCAAGGACTGCTCGTACGACTTCCTCGGCACCCAGAAGGTGCTGGCCCACACGGACCTGGCGTACTACGCGGGCTGCGACGAGCACGTGCTCGCGTTGTACGCGGTCGGCGCGGCGGGCTGTGTGAGCACGGTCGCCAACGCCGTTCCCGGGCACATCGCCGCGATCCTCGACGCGTTCGACGCGGGCGACACCGCCGGGGCGAGGGAACTCCAGCTGCGGGCCACGCCGTTGATCCAGGCGATGACGGGTGCGGGCCTGCCCGGGACAGTCACCGCGAAGGCGCTCCTCAGCCGCCTCGGCCTGCCCGCCGGCCCGGTGCGCGCACCGCTGCTGCCCGCCGGCCGGGAGACGTCCGACGGACTGCTGGCGCTGCAGGCGGAGCTGGTCGCGGGATGATCAGCGCTCGGTGAGGACGGGTTGTGGTGAAGCCGTCCCCCGGAGCGTGTACGACCCTCCACGCGTCGTCGTGGCCGCCGGAGGCGACCGTGCCGTCCCACTGGGCCTCGGTACACCTTCACAGCGCGGACACCGGCGTCGGCCGGGGTGCGGGTGAGCCGGAGCGATGCTCGTCTTCCCGCCACGGACGAGGGACGGGTCCCGCGCAGACGTGGCCCTTTCGCTGGGTGGCGCATTGCGGGTCTGTTCCCAGTTCGTGCCCGTCAGGACGATCTGAGGCAGCTCACGCTCACTGTGCTCGCCACGGTCTCACGTGCATCTTCTATTAACGGCCGCATTTGAACGGCCGACTGCCCCAGGTGTAGGTCGACGTTCCTCTGTCGGCACTCACCCATTCAGTCGACCATGTTTGAGAAATGCGCCCATCACCGCCTAGCCTATGCGCGGATCAGGGAGCGCCCGCCGGTCGGAGCGCGCCGGTCGTACAACACCCCGCCTCCTCGGGCGACTCTCGCGAGGACAATAACTGTCTTAAGTGGGCGCCAGACTGCCGCTCGCCCACCCGCGCCGAAAAACCTAAGCAGAGATCACCATTGGAGGTAGTACATGAATGACCACAAGAGCTCTGCCGGGCTGCCTCGGCGTCAATTCGTCGCACTCTCCGGCACCGTTGGCGCGGCGGCGCTCCTGACCGGTGCGGGAGCAGGCAGAAGTACGGCCGCAGCAGCCCACCCCACACACAACGTACTCTCATCCGACCCGTGCCCCTGCGCTGCGCCTCCCGGCGCAGGCCCCTGCCCCCCTCCCCAGCTTCAGTCTCTCTGTGGCAAGCCCAGCGACAAGGATCCGGTGTGGGAGGACGTCCAGAATTGCATTCAGCACCCGCAGCAACCTCAATGCTTGCATACAACTTCGAACTACGTCGTGCTCCACGGCAAGCCCGAGAGTCCACGCAATTTCCTACTGTGCCCCACTTGTCGAATTACGGGCATCGAATGCCCGTTTCTCGAAAACTCCGAGGTGGCAAATTACTGGAACGATGCATGGGTTAACGCAAAGCCGGGAGGGACTGTCCCCGTGAAATCCAACTTCATCGGGTTGGGGATCAACTCGCAGACCGCCCGACAGTTCAATCAGATGCACATTCACATGGCTGGCGTAGAAGAGAAAACACAGCAGCAGCTCCAGGACCTGGAAACACAAAAACGTATCGCAATCGTCCCCGGGCAATGGCCGCAACACGAGGTATCCCTCACAGGCTCCAAAGGGAATCGCACGTACCGAGCACTCTTGCTCCCCAGCCTGAACGACAATCTCTTCTTTCTATTGGATCACTATGTGGTGAAGCCGCCCCAGACGATGGCGCGCCAAACACTGATCGTGGTGCCGAAGAAGGAGGGCAAGGAATACACCGGGGATTTCTATATCCTGAACAGCGATGAGTCGCTTCACGACGGTACGGACACGTGCGATGAATTGCTCGTGTATACGTAACTCCGTTGGCCTTACGCGGTGACTCCACCCGACGCCGACCGACAACGGCAAGTCGGGCCGCACCGGGCAGGCCGCAGAGGAGTCCGTGTCCCCCGAGCCGTCGAGAAGGAGCGGAAGGTCGCCGAACCTCGGCTTGCAGCGACACGCGGATTCGGTCACCCAGCACTCCGGCCGGTACCCGGTCACACCGGATGTAGATGCGGTGCTCACGCACCAGCGCCCTCCCGGGCCGTCATGGGGCCGTGGAAGGGCGCTCGGTGGTGACCGACGCCGACAAGTGCCGGCAGGTCGGCAGCGGGTCAGAGCGTTGATCGAGTAGGCAGCCGCAAGTCACGGCCGCCGGTGGTCAGTTGTGGCTGTGCAGGATGTCGTTCAGGCCGCCCCAGACCGCGTTGTTCGGGCGGGCCTCGACCTTGCCGCTGACCGAGTTGCGGCGGAAGAGGATGTTGGAGGCGCCGTTCAGCTCGCGGGCCTTGACGATCTGGCCGTCGGGCATGGTGACCCGGGTGCCCGCGGTGATGTAGAGCCCGGCCTCCACCACGCACTCGTCGCCGAGCGCGATGCCGACACCCGCCTCGGCGCCGATCAGACAGCGCTCGCCGATGGAGATGATCACGTTGCCGCCGCCGGACAGGGTGCCCATGGTGGAGGCGCCACCGCCGATGTCGGAGCCGTTGCCGACCACGACGCCCGCGGAGATCCGGCCCTCGACCATCGAGGTGCCGAGCGTGCCGGCGTTGAAGTTGACGAATCCCTCGTGCATGACGGTGGTGCCCTCGGCGAGGTGCGCGCCGAGGCGGACCCGGTCGGCGTCGGCGATGCGCACGCCCTTGGGCGCGACGTAGTCCGTCATGCGCGGGAACTTGTCGATCGAGGTGACCTGGAGGTGCAGGCCCTCGGCGCGGGCGTTGAGCCGCACCTTCTCGATGTCGTCCACGGCGACCGGGCCGAGCGAGGTCCAGGCGACGTTGGCGAGGTGGCCGAAGATGCCGTCCAGGCTCTGGCCGTGCGGCTTGACCAGGCGGTGCGAGAGCAGGTGCAGGCGCAGGTAGACGTCGTGGGCGTCGAGCGGCTTCTCGTCCAGCGAGGCGATGACCGTACGGACCGCGACCACCTCGACGCCCCGGCGGGTGTCCGGGCCGAGCGCCGCGGTCGCGCCGCCGCCCAGCAGTTCGGCCGCCTGCTCGGCGGTCAGCCGCTCGGTGCCGGCCGGGCCCGGCTCCTCGACCAGTTCGGGGGCCGGGAACCAGGTGTCGAGAACGGTGCCGTCGGAGGCGAGGGTGGCGAGGCCGGCGGCGACGGCGCCGGTGGTACGGGAAGCAGACTCGGTCATGGAAGAAAACCTAACGTGAGCGGGGCCGTGAGGGCTAACCGCGTCTCACGTGCCGGGCGCGTCTTCAGGGGATCAGCCGAGCCAGCACGGCGCGGGTGTACTCCTCGTCGTACGAACCGCCGGTCAGCAGCACGTGGAGGCTGATCCCGTCCATCAGCGCGAGCAGGGCGCGGGCCGTGACCGGGTCCGTGCGCCGGGCCAGCAGCGCCGCCGCGTCCTCGGTCCACTCGGCGGCGACGGGGCGCAGCGCGGGGCGCCGCAGTGCCGCGAGATACAGCTCGTACTCCAGCTCCACGCCCGTACGGTCGCCGCCCAGCCACTCGCCCAGCGCGCCGGCGAGGTCACCGGCGAGGTCACCGCCGTCGTCCCGCTCCGGCAGCCGCTCGGCCAGCACCCTGGCGAAGTTCTCGTTCGCCTGCCGCAGCGCGGCCACCATCAGCTCTTCCAGGGTGGCGAAGTGGTACGTCGTGGAGCCGAGCGGGACGTCCGCCTCGGCTGCGACCGAGCGGTGGCTCAGACCGGCGATGCCGTCCCTGCCGACCACACGGATCGCCGCGTCGATGAGGCGCCGGCGCCGGTCGGGGTCGTAGCGGCGGGGCATCAGTGGCTCGCCCCGCCCAGGTTCAGCACGACCACTCCCCCGATGATCAGCAGGATCCCGCCCACCTTGGCGAGGCTCAGCCCCTCCCCGAACAGCAGCAGGCCGAGCACGGCGATGGCCGCGGTGCCCACCCCTGACCAGATCGCGTACGCCGTGCCGATCTGGACCGTCTTCAGCGTCTGGGCGAGCAGCGCGAAGGAGACGACGTAGCCCAGCGTCGTCACGAGCGAGGGCCAGAGCCTGCTGAACCCCTCGCTGTACTTCATCGCCGTCGTCGCGGCGACCTCGGCGGCTATGGCGCCGACGAGCGTCAGGTATCCCATGTGTACGAGCGTACACAACGTTGTGTACGACCGTGCACATGGGCCGCCCCGGGGCACACGAAAAGGGGCCACGGCGTGCTGCCGTGGCCCCTTTCGCAGGCTCTGTCTCAGACGTTGAAGCCGAGCGCCCGAAGCTGCTCGCGGCCGTCGTCCGTGATCTTGTCGGGGCCCCACGGGGGCATCCAGACCCAGTTGATGCGCAGCTCGTTGACGAGGCCGTCCGTGGCGGACTTGGCCTGGTCCTCGATGACGTCCGTCAGCGGGCAGGCCGCGGAGGTCAGGGTCATGTCGACGGTCGCGATGTTGGAGTCGTCGATGTGGATGCCGTAGATCAGGCCGAGGTTGACGACGTCGATGCCCAGCTCGGGGTCGACGACGTCCATCAGGGCCTCGCGGAGTTCCTCCTCCGATGCCGGCTTCATCTCAGCGGTGTCGGTCATGCCGTCTTCCTTTCGGCGGCGGCGCCACCCAGCGCCTGGGCCGTCGCGTCCTTCCACGCCATCCAGCTCAGGAGGGCGCACTTGACCCGCGCGGGGTACTTGGAGACACCGGCGAACGCGACCGCGTCCTCCAGGATGTCCTCCATCGCCTCGTCCGGCTCGATCCTGCCCTTGGACTGCATCAGCTCCAGGAAGGTCTCCTGGATCTTCTGCGCCTCGGTCAGGTCCTTGCCGACCAGCAGCTCGTTCAGCACGGAGGCGGAGGCCTGGCTGATGGAGCAGCCCTGGCCCTCGTACGAGACGTCCGCGATCGTCGTGCCCTCGTACTTCACGCGGAGGGTGATCTCGTCGCCGCACGTCGGGTTCACGTGGTGCACCTCGGCGTCGCCATCCCTCAGACCACGCCCGTGCGGGTTCTTGTAGTGGTCCAGGATGACTTCCTGGTACATGGAGTCCAGCTTCACGGTTTCAGCTCACGCCTCTCAGCCGAAGAAGTTCCGTACGTGCTCCAGGCCGTCGACCAGTGCGTCGATCTCGGCCGGTGTGGAGTACAGGTAGAACGACGCTCGCGTGGTCGCAGGAATTCCGTAGCGCAGGCAGACGGGCCGCGCGCAGTGGTGGCCGACCCGGACGGCGATGCCCTGCTCGTCGAGGACCTGGCCCACGTCGTGCGGGTGGATGTCACCGAGCGTGAAGGAGATCGCCGCACCGCGGTCCTCGGCCGTCGTCGGGCCGATGATCCTGAGGTCCGGGACCTCGCCCAGCTTCTGCACCGCGTACTCGGTGAGGGCGTGCTCGTGGGCGAGGATCTTGTCCATGCCGATCGACTGGAGGTAGTCGATCGCGGCGCCGAGGCCGACCGCCTGGGCGATCGGGGGCGTGCCCGCCTCGAACTTGTGCGGCGCCGGGGCGTACGTGGACGAGTGCATCGAGACGGTCTCGATCATCTCGCCGCCGCCCAGGAACGGGGGCAGGTCCTCCAGCAGCTCCTGGCGGCCCCACAGGACACCGATGCCGGTCGGGCCGCACATCTTGTGACCGGTGAAGGCCACGAAGTCGGCCTGCAGGGCCTGTACGTCCAGCGGCATGTGCGGGGCGGCCTGGGAGGCGTCGATGCAGACCAGCGCGCCGACTTCCTGCGCGCGGCGCACTATCGCCTCGACCGGGTTGACCGTGCCCAGGATGTTCGACACCAGCACGAAGGAGACGATCTTCGTCTTCTCGGTGATGATCTCGTCGATGTTGGACAGGTCGAGCCGGCCGTCGTCGGTGAGGCCGAACCACTTCAGCTTCGCGCCCGTGCGCTGCGCCAGCAGCTGCCACGGCACGATGTTGGAGTGGTGCTCCATCTCCGTGATGACGATCTCGGTCTCGTGGTCCACCCGGTAGGGCTCGTCGGCCCAGCCCAGCATGTTCGCGACGAGGTTCAGCGACTCGGAGGCGTTCTTGGTGAAGATCACCTCGTCGCGGCTGGGCGCGTTGATGAACGCGGCGACCTTGTCGCGCGCGCCCTCGTACAGCGCCGTGGCCTCCTCGGCGAGCACATGCACACCGCGGTGGACGTTGGCGTTGTAGCGCTCGTAGTACTCGCTCAGGGCGTCCAGCACCTGGCGCGGCTTCTGGGAGGTCGCCGCGTTGTCCAGGTACACGAGCTTCTTGCCGTCGTGGACCAGTCGGTCCAGGACGGGGAAGTCCTTGCGGATCGCCTCGGTGTCGAGGAGGCCCGACAGCTGTGTCACGCGGATGCGCCACCCTTCGTGTATGCCTCGTAGCCCTCGTCCTCCAGCTTGTCGGCGAGCTCGGCACCGCCGGACTCGACGATCCGGCCGCCGGAGAAGACGTGGACGAAGTCGGGCTTGATGTAGCGCAGGATGCGCGTGTAGTGCGTGATCAGCAGGGTGCCGACCTCGCCGGTCTCGCGGACGCGGTTGACGCCCTCGGAGACGATGCGGAGCGCGTCGACGTCCAGGCCGGAGTCGGTCTCGTCGAGGATCGCGACCTTCGGCTTGAGCAGCTCCAGCTGGAGGATCTCGTGGCGCTTCTTCTCACCGCCGGAGAAGCCCTCGTTCACGTTGCGCTCGGCGAAGGACGGGTCCATGTTGAGGTGCTCCATGGCCTCCTTGACCTCCTTCACCCAGGTGCGCAGCTTGGGGGCCTCGCCGCGGATGGCGGTGGCGGAGGTGCGCAGGAAGTTGGAGACCGAGACGCCGGGGACCTCGACCGGGTACTGCATCGCCAGGAACAGGCCGGCGCGGGCGCGCTCGTCGACGGACATCTCCAGGACGTCCTCGCCGTCGAGCAGCACGGTGCCCTCGGTGATCGTGTACTTCGGGTGACCCGCGAGCGAGTAGGCGAGGGTCGACTTGCCCGAGCCGTTGGGGCCCATGATGGCGTGCGTCTCGCCCTGCTTCACGGTGAGGTCGACGCCCTTGAGGATCTCCTTCGTGGCGTTGTCGGCCTCGACGGTGACGTGCAGGTCTCGGATTTCAAGCGTTGCCATGGGTGCCTCAGGACTCCTGGGTGAGGGAGACGAGCACGTCGTCCCCTTCGATCTTTACGGGGTATACGGGGACGGGGCGCGTGGCCGGGAGGCCGGACGGCTTGCCGGTGCGCAGGTCGAAGCTGGAGCCGTGCAGCCAGCACTCGATCTGGCAGTCCTCCACCTCGCCCTCGGAGAGCGAGACGTTGGCGTGGGAGCAGATGTCGTGGATGGCGAACACCTCCCCCTCGGTCTTCACGACCGAGACCGGCGTGCCGTCGAGTTCCACCCGCTTCGGGGTGTCCTCCTCCAGCTCGCTCAGCCCGCAGGCGCGTACGAAGGACGTCATGCGACCGAGGCCTCCAGCTCCTCCTCGATCTTGGCGAGCAGGCGCTCCTCGATGTCGGCGACACCGATCTGCTGGACCAGCTCGGCGAAGAAGCCGCGGACCACCAGGCGGCGGGCCTCGTGCTCCGGGATGCCGCGGGCCATCAGGTAGAAGAGCTGCTCGTCGTCGAAGCGGCCGGTGGCCGAGGCGTGGCCGGCGCCGACGATCTCGCCCGTCTCGATCTCCAGGTTCGGCACCGAGTCGACGCGCGCGCCGTCCGTGAGGACCAGGTTGCGGTTCATCTCGTAGGTGTCCGTGCCCTCGGCCGCGGCCTCGATGAGCACGTCACCGATCCAGACCGCGTGCGCGTCGTCGCCCTGGAGCGCGCCCTTGTAGGCGACGTTCGACTTGCAGTGCGGGGTGTTGTGGGTGACCAGCAGGCGGTGCTCCTGGTGCTGGCCGGCGTCCGTGAAGTAGAGGCCGAACAGCTCGGCTTCGCCACCCGTGCCGGCGTACTCGACGCGCGGGTGCAGGCGTACGAGGTCGCCGCCGAAGGTGACCACGAAGGACTTGAAGGTGGCGTCCCGGCCGATCAGCGCGTTGTGCTGGCCCACGTGCACGGCCTTGTCGTCCCAGTCCTGGACGGAGACGACGGTCAGCTTGGCGCCGTCGCCCAGGACGTAGTCGACGTTGGCGGCGAGCACCGCGTCACCGGTGTGGTCGATGACGACGACGGCCTCGGCGAAGGCGCCCAGCTCGATCACCTGGTGGCCGTAGGCGACCCCGCCCTCGCCGTGCACGGCGATCCGGATCGGCTCGGTGAGCACCGTCTCCTTGGGGACGGTGACCACTCCGGCCTGCTCGAAGGCGGAGTACGCCTGGGCGGCGACGCGGTCCACCGGGGTGCCGGCCCTGCCGATGCGGGCGTCGTCGCGGCCGACGGTCTCGACGGTCACGCCCTCGGGGGCCTGGACGTCCACCTTCACGCCGTCGCCGGTCGCGACCGCGGTGCCGTCGTGCAGCCCGCGCAGCCGCTCCAGCGGCGTGAACCGCCACTCCTCCTCACGGCCGTGCGGGACCGGGAAGTCCGCCACGTCGAAGGACGGGGGCGCGCTCATGCGCGAGACGACGGTCGACTCGGCGGCGACCGCGATCTGGCCCGCGGTGGTGGATCCCACGGGGATGTTCTGAGCCTCAGCCATGGCTGTCGGTCTGCTCTCTTTCCTGCGTCAGATTTCGCTAGCTGTCGTCCGGACTGCGGGCCTTAGCCGACCGCGCCTTCCATCTGCAGCTCGATCAGCCGGTTGAGCTCGAGGGCGTACTCCATGGGCAGCTCCTTGGCGATCGGCTCGACGAAGCCGCGCACGATCATCGCCATCGCCTCGAACTCGGTCAGACCGCGGCTCATCAGGTAGAAGAGCTGGTCCTCGGAGACCTTGGAGACGGTCGCCTCGTGGCCCATGGACACGTCGTCCTCGCGGACGTCGACGTAGGGGTACGTGTCGGAGCGGGAGATGGTGTCGACCAGCAGCGCGTCACACAGCACGTTGGACTTGGAGCCGTGGGCACCCTCGCCGATCTCGACCAGGCCGCGGTACGAGGTACGGCCGCCACCGCGCGCCACCGACTTGGAGACGATGTTGGACGAGGTGTTCGGCGCCATGTGGACCATCTTCGAACCGGCGTCCTGGTGCTGGCCCTCGCCCGCGAAGGCGATGGACAGGGTCTCGCCCTTGGCGTGCTCGCCCATCAGGTAGACGGCCGGGTACTTCATCGTCACCTTGGAGCCGATGTTGCCGTCGATCCACTCCATGGTCGCGCCCTCGTAGGCCACGGCGCGCTTGGTGACCAGGTTGTAGACGTTGTTCGACCAGTTCTGGATGGTCGTGTAGCGGCAGCGGGCGTTCTTCTTGACGATGATCTCGACGACCGCGGAGTGCAGCGAGTCCGACTTGTAGATCGGCGCCGTGCAGCCCTCGACGTAGTGCACGTAGGCACCCTCGTCGACGATGATCAGGGTCCGCTCGAACTGGCCCATGTTCTCCGTGTTGATGCGGAAGTAGGCCTGCAGCGGAATCTCGACGTGCACACCCTTCGGCACGTAGATGAAGGAGCCACCGGACCACACGGCGGTGTTCAGCGCGGCGAACTTGTTGTCACCGGCCGGGATGACCGTGCCGAAGTACTCCTTGAAGAGCTCCGGGTGCTCCTTCAGGGCGGTGTCGGTGTCGAGGAAGATGACGCCCTGCTCCTCCAGGTCCTCGCGGATCTGGTGGTAGACGACCTCCGACTCGTACTGGGCGGCGACGCCGGCGACCAGGCGCTGCTTCTCGGCCTCCGGGATGCCCAGCTTGTCGTAGGTGTTCTTGATGTCCTCGGGCAGGTCCTCCCAGGACTCCGCCTGCTTCTCCGTGGAGCGCACGAAGTACTTGATGTTGTCGAAGTCGATGCCCGAGAGGTCGGAGCCCCAGTTCGGCATCGGCTTCTTCTCGAAGAGCTTCAGGCCCTTCAGGCGCAGCTTCGTCATCCACTCCGGCTCCGACTTCTTGCCGGAGATGTCGCGGACGACCTCCACGTTCAGGCCACGCCTGGCGGAGGCACCGGCCACGTCGGAGTCGGCCCAGCCGTATTCGTACTTGCCCAGGCCCTCGAGTTCGGGGTGGGCAGTCTCCGTGGGGAGAGTCATGCGGGGTTCCTCCCGGCCGTGCTTGCAGGTGCGTCAGTGGATGTCTTGGGGATGAACGTCGTGCAGACGCCGTCGCCGTGCGCGATGGTCGCCAGTCGCTGGACATGGGTACCCAGTAGCTCGGCGAAGATCTCCGTCTCCGCCTCGCACAGCTGCGGGAACTGCTCCGCGACGTGGGCGACCGGGCAGTGGTGCTGGCACAGCTGTTCGCCGACCGGTGCGCTGCGCGCCGTAGCAGCGTACCCGTCGACGCTCAGGGCCTTGGCCAGTGCTTCCGCGCGTTTGTCGGGCGTCGCGGCCTCGATCGCCTTGCGGTACGCGCTCGCCTGGGCGGTGATCCGGGCGCGGGCGAAGGCGGCGACCGCCTCGGGGCCGCCCCCCTGTTCGGCGATCCAGCGGAGCGCGTCCGCGGCGAGCTTGTCGTACGACTGGTCGAAGGCGTCCCGGCCGCAGTCGGTCAGCGCGAAGACCCTGGCGGGGCGGCCACGCGTGCGCGTGCCGTACACGCGCTGTTCGCGGGCCTCCACGACGTCGTCGGCGACCAGCGCGTCCAGGTGACGCCGGACGGCCGCCTGGGTCAGTCCCAGCCGGCCGGCGAGCTCGGCGACGGTCGACGGGCCGTGGTCCAGGATGGATCGCGCGACGCGGTTGCGCGTGGAGCGCTCACCGGTCGCGAGTTCCTCCTGCGGGGCCCCCAGGGGGGTCTCCCGAGCCTCGCCGACGTTTTTCACAACGCCATTGTTGCGTAATTCCGCAGAGACTGACAAGCGCCGTCCGGATCATCGAGCGGTGCCCTGCGTCACTTAGGCATACCTAATCCGACCTGCGGAAACGATCTCTGATCGATCGTTCACCAGACCCTGACCAGGTAAATCGGTGGCAGCGGACGGGCCCGTCGGGAAGACTCGAGGACCATGCCGATACCCCCTCCGACCGGCCCGCTTGTCACGCGCGACACCATCGCCGCACAGCTGCGTCTGCTGGGTGTGAACACCGGCGAGATCCTCCTGGTGCACTCCTCACTCCGCTCCCTCGGCTGGGTGAACGGAGGCGCCGTCGCGGTCGTCCAGGGTCTGCTCGACGCCCTCGGCCCGTCGGGCACGCTGGTCGTCCCGACCCAGTCGGCCGACCTGTCCGACCCGGCCGCGTGGGGAAACCCGCCGGTGCCCGAGGAGTGGTGGGACCGGATCCGCGCCACGATGCCCGCCTACGACCCGCTGATCACCCCCACCCGTGGCGTCGGCGTGGTCCCGGAGACCGCACGGACCTGGCCCGGCGCCCTGCGCAGCGCGCACCCGCAGACCTCGTTCGCGGCGCTCGGTCCGCACGCGCGGGAGATCACCGACGGCCACGCGCCCGACTGCCGGCTCGGCGAGCGCAGCCCGCTGGCCCGGCTGGAGAAGCTGGGCGCCCGGGTGCTGCTGCTGGGCGTGGGATACGACTCCTGCACCAGCTTCCACCTGGCCGAGTACCGCATCCCGTCCCCGCTGGTGCAGGTCGGCCGCCCGGCGCCGGGCGGCGGCTGGGAGACGGTGGTCGAGGTGTCGATCACCTCCGACCGCTTCGACGAGCTGGGGCACGACTTCGAACGGGACCGTCCCGTCGTCCGCGCGAAGGTCGGCGCCGCCGAGGCCCGGCTGTTCCCCGTCGCCGACGCGGTGGCCTACGCCGAGCGGTGGCTGGCCGTCCACCGGCCCCGTGAGGAGGAGATCTCCCACCCCCGCGCCTGACCGGCCCGGTGCTTCCCTAGACTCTGGACCCATGCGAAGCGAGCCCGTGGTTCAGGTCCAGGCCCTGGTGAAGCGGTACGGCACGAAGACCGCGGTGGACGGCCTCGACCTGGTGGCCGGGGCGGGCGTGACCGCCGTACTCGGCCCCAACGGGGCGGGAAAGACGACCACGGTCGAGACCTGCGAGGGGTACCGGAAGCCGGATTCCGGCACCGTGCGGGTCCTGGGGCTCGACCCGGTGCGCCGGTCCGCCGAGCTGCGTCCCCGTATCGGTGTGATGCTCCAGTCCGGCGGCGTGTACTCCGGCGCCCGGGCCGACGAGATGCTGCGGCACGTGGCCAGGCTGCACGCCCATCCGCTGGACGTGGACGCGCTGATCGAGCGGCTGGGTCTCGGCGGCTGCGGGCGGACCAGCTACCGGCGGCTGTCCGGCGGCCAGCAGCAGCGGCTCGCGCTCGCCATGGCCGTCGTGGGGCGCCCGGAGCTGGTCTTCCTGGACGAGCCGACGGCCGGACTGGACCCGCAGGCCCGCCGGGCCACCTGGGACCTGGTGAAGGACCTGCGCACCGACGGTGTCTCGGTGATCCTCACCACGCACTACATGGAAGAGGCCGAGCAGCTCGCCGACGACGTGGCGATCATCGACGGCGGCCGGGTCATCGCCCAGGGCTCCCCGGAGGAGCTGTGCAAGGGCGGCGCCGAGAACACCCTGCGCTTCACCGGCCGCCCCGGCCTCGACGTGGGCTCCCTGCTGAAGGCGCTCCCGGCCGACTGCACGGCCGCCGAGCTGACCCCGGGCAGCTACCGGGTCGTCGGCAAGGTCGACCCGCAGCTGCTGGCCACCGTGACCTCCTGGTGCGCCCAGCACGGGGTGATGCCGGACCGCATCTCGGTGGAGCGGCACACGCTGGAGGACGTTTTTCTGGAGCTCACAGGCAAGGAGCTGCGCTCGTGACGACCGCAACCGGTACGTACGCCCCCAAGCCGGGTGCGGCGCCCCTCCCCCGCATGATCGCGGCACAGGCGGCGCTGGAGACGAAGATGCTGCTGCGCAACGGCGAGCAACTGCTGCTGACGGTCGTCATCCCGACGCTGCTTCTGGTGCTCTTCAGCTCCGTGGACGTCGTGGACACCGGCAAGGGCGAGGCGGTGGACTTCCTGGCTCCCGGCGTCCTGGCGCTGGCCGTGATGTCGACGGCGTTCACCGGGCAGGCCATCGCGACCGGCTTCGAGCGCCGCTACGGCGTACTCAAGCGGCTCGCCTCCTCGCCGCTGCCCCGCTGGGCCCTGATGACCGCCAAGACGGCGTCCGTGCTGGTCACCGAGGTCCTCCAGGTGATCCTGCTGACGGTGATCGCCTTCGCGCTGGGCTGGTCCCCGCACGGCAACCCCGCCGCCGTCCTGCTCCTCCTCGTCCTCGGTACGGCCGCCTTCTCCGGGCTCGGTCTGCTGATGGCGGGCACGCTGAAGGCGGAGGCGACCCTGGCCGCCGCCAACCTGGTCTTCCTGCTGCTGCTCGTCGGCGGCGGCGTCATCGTGCCGCTGGAGAAGTTCGGCCCGGCCGCACAGCACGTGCTCGGGCTGCTGCCCATTTCCGCGCTGTCGGACGGTGTGCGGGACGTGCTCCAGCACGGGGCCGGGATGCCGTGGGGCGACCTGGGGATTCTGGCGGTGTGGGCGGTCGTCGCCCTGGCCGCCGCAGGAAAGTTCTTCCGCTGGGAGTGAGCCGCCACGGTGGCCCCTCGTGAAAGCATGCACAAGCGGCGGCCTACGATGGTGCCCGTGCCCAAGCTGAACCCCGCCGACGCCGCTGCGGCTCTGCGCAACCCGCTCGCCTTCATCGCCGACCGCTGGACCCCGGACCCCCGGACGGTCCGGCGGGCCGCCCTCGCCGCGCTCGTGATGTCGGTGGTCATCGTCGTCACCGGCGGCGCCGTACGCCTGACCGGATCCGGACTCGGCTGCCCGACCTGGCCGGAGTGCACCGACGGCTCGCTGACCCCGACGAACGCGCTGAGCTACCACAGCGCGATCGAGTTCGGTAACCGGATGCTGACGTACGTGCTGTGCGCGGCGGTCGGCTGGGCGATCATCGCCGCGCGGTCCGCGAAGCCGTGGCGGCGCGACCTGACCCGGCTGGGCTGGGCCCAGTTCTGGCTCGTGATGGGCAACGCGATCCTCGGCGGCATCGTGGTGCTCGTGGGCCTCAACCCGTACACCGTCGCCGCCCACTTCCTGCTGGCGACGGCCCTGATCACGGTCGCCGCGGTGATGTGGCAGCGCACGCGCGAGGGCGACGCGGCACCCCGGCCGCTGGTCGGCAAGGCCGTGCAGCAGCTGGTGTGGTTCCTGCTGAGCGCGTCCCTCCTGCTCATCGCGGTCGGCACGGTGGTGACCGGAGCCGGGCCGCACGCGGGTGACTCCAGCGAGGTCAAGCGGATCCCCATCGACTGGGAGACCGTGGCCAAGCTGCACGCGGTGCTCGCGTGGATCGTGGTGACGCTGACGTTCGCGCTGTGGTTCGTGCTGAAGGCGGTGGACGCGCCGAGTGGGCCGCTGGCGCGCACACGGGAGCTGTTCCTGATCCTGCTCGGTCAGGGCGTGATCGGTTACGTGCAGTACTTCACCCATCTGCCCGAGCTGCTGGTGGCACTGCACATGTTCGGTTCCTGCCTGGTGTGGATCGGCGTCCTGCGGGTCCTGCTGTCGCTCCGCGAACGCCCGGAGGACACCCTCGACCTGCCCGGCCCCTCGGCCGAGGTGACGGCGGGCACGCACGCGTGAGTCACGCGTACGCGGTGGGCGAGGAAGCCGCAGTGGAGTTTCGCGGCCGGAGGTGAGGCGCGCAGTCTCCGGTGAGGGCCACCGGCCGTCGTACGGCCCCGGGGCGCGGTTCGCCGGCCGGCATCCGCCCGGTCCGGACAGCTCACCGAAGTCCGTAGACCCGGCGCGCGTTGTCCGCCGCGACCATGCGGGCCACCCGCTGGGCGTCCTCCAGCGACCAGGCGCCGTCGGCGACCCAGGTGCCCAGGATCCGGTTCAGGGCCTCGCAGAAGAGGCGGGCGCCGACGACGTGCAGCTCGGGCAGGCCGTGGGCGCCGGTGGAGAAGAGGATCTTGCCGAAGGGCGCCAGCTCCAGGATCTCGGCGAGGACCGTGGCCGCGCGGGCGCCGGTACGCACGAGTGCGGCGCCGGAGTCGGCGTAGACGTGCGGGAAGACTCCGGCCAGATGGGCGGCGTGACGATGGTACGGATAGCCGTGCAGCAGGATCAGGTCGGTACCGAGGCCGGCCGTGGCCCGGACGAAGTCGGTCAGCAGCACGGGGTCGGTGCGGTCGATGCGGGAGCCCGGCTCGCCGAGCCCGGCGTGCAGCTGCAGGGGCAGGCCCGAGGCGACCGCGATCCACAGCAGGTGCCGGAGCAGCACGGGGTCGGTGAGCGTCCCGCCGACCCGCCGCCCGGCCAGCCAGCGGCCCGCCGCGCCCCGCACCTCCCCCGGTCCCGGCGGCTCGGGCGCGAGGGCCAGGCCGTGTCTGAGGCCGGCGACGGAGGTGAAGGCGACGGCGTCCGCGGCGGCGCCGTGCACGGACTCGGCGAGGTTGGCGAGGAAGGACTCGACGGTGCCGGAGGTGTCCGCGACCTGCTCCGCGAGCAGCTCCAGCCGGACGATCTCACGGGCCTGGGCGCCGCCGTCACAGGCCATCTCGGCGGGGCCGGTGAGATCGCCGGGCAGGCCGGTGTCGACGAGATACGTGGTGATGCCGCTGCCGCGCAGCAGCCTGCGGCCCGTTTCCAGGACGCCCAGTTCCCGGCGCCGGGCCAGATAGCGGGCGGGCAGGCAGTGCGGTTCGAGGCCGAGCAGGGGTGGGCACCAGCGCCGTACGGCGAAGCCCGTCTGGGTGTCGAAGAGGGTGGTGCCGGGCGCGGGTGGGCCCTCGGTGCGGGCCAGCTGGGCCTCGAAGGTGCCGAGGCCCAGTTCCGTCCGCAGTACGCCGTGGCAGTACTGGTCCACGAGGGACGGCGTTTCGATCATCCGGGGCTCCCCGCGTGCGCTGGCTTGACCGGCCTAACGGGTGAACGGGGTTCGAGGTCGCGGTCGAGCTCGGGACTGCGAGTTCGTTGGCGGCTTGAGACCGTATGTGGTTGATCGCGTCCCCGCGGCGGAGCCGCATACCGATACGATTCCGCGCCCTTTCGAGCGCGGGATCAACCGCCGATCTGCATGCCGGCCATCCGCTTCCACTCGTACTTCCCCGTCGTCACCTTCGCTGCGAACTCGCCGTCGAAGGACTCGTGGACGGTGATGCCGGACTTCTCGACGGCCTTCTCGGCGATCTCGGTGCTGGGGGCCACGAGGTCGCCCCAGCCGCCGTCCTCGCCCACGAGCACGATACGGGCGCCGCGCTCGCCGATGTGGGCCACCTGGCCCTCGGCGCCGCCGTGGGCCTTGGCGAAGGTGCTGATCTGGTGGGCGAGCTTCGCCGCCTTGCGCTCGGCCTTCGGGTCAACCTGCTGCGTGTCTGCCATGACCAGGATGCTACTCATGAGTAGATCAACTGGCGAGAGCAGGCCTGTGTGACGTGTGTCAGCGCAGGAACGGATCCACCGCGACCGCGACGAACAGGATCGACACATAGGTGATCGACCAGTGGAACAGCCGCATCTCCTTCAGCTTCCCGCCCGTCACCTCGGCCTTCGCCCGGTTCTGCAGCCCGTGCGCCTCCCACAGCCAGAAGCCGCCGGCCGCGAGGGCGACCACCGTGTAGAACCAGCCGGTGTAGCCGAGCGGGGTCAGGAGCAGGGAGACCAGGACCATCACCCAGCTGTAGATGACGATCTGGCGGGCGACGACCTTGTTGGAGGCGATGACCGGCAGCATCGGCACGCCCACGCGCGCGTAGTCCTCCTTGACCTTCATGGACAGCGGCCAGTAGTGCGGCGGCGTCCAGAAGAACATGACGAGGAAGAGGATGACCGGCGCCCAGGACATCGAGTTCGTGACCGAGGACCAGCCGATGAGCACCGGGAGGCAGCCGGCGATGCCGCCCCACACGATGTTCTGCGACGTACGCCGCTTGAGGATCATCGTGTAGACGACGACGTAGAAGAGGAGCGCTCCGAGCGACAGCCAGGCGCTCAGCCAGTTGACGGTGAAGCCGAACAGCAGCGTCGAGACGACCGCCAGGGTGATGCCGAAGGCCAGGCACTCGGGCGGGCTGACCATGCCGGTCACCAGCGGCCGCTGCGAGGTGCGGTCCATCAGGGCGTCGATGTCCCGGTCGATGTACATGTTGAGCGCGTTGGCGCCGCCCGCGGAGAGGTAGCCGCCGACGCAGGTGAGCAGGACCAGCTCGAGGTCCGGCACGCCCCGCTGCGCCAGGAACATCACCGGAACGGTGGTGATGAGCAGCAGCTCGATGATCCGCGGCTTGGTCAGAGCCACGAACGCCTTGACACGGGCCCCGAACGGCCGGTGAACCGGGCCCTGGCTCGCACCACCCAGCACGCCCTCCCCCCGAGCCTGAAGGGCCTGGGAGGTACCCCCAGGACGGGATTCGACGGCCGTCACGCACACCCCTGACAGAGACATCCCAGCGAGCCTCCCCGTGTGAAGTCCCGGTAAAGGCTCGCGCGTACCACGCCACTTTAGACGTTGCCCATACCCCGGCCTTCGCGGGGGTGGGGTCGTGTTGACAGCCCCCATAAGAGGAGCCCCATGAGAGAGGTCCCGCCACTCGATTGAGCGCTCAGATGTCAGCGTCCGTATTCATGTGCCGAATACGGCGTTCGGCCAGTCGGGAGGCGGATCCGACGGACTCCCGGCAGTCTGGAAACACTCGAAAAAATGCACGTCCTCACGGGGGTAGGCTCGTCAGCGGCCGGTGGGCGCCAAGCACGCCGGCGGCCGGGTGGGCGCATGCCCTGAAGACCGGCGACCGACATGTGGAGAGGAGCCCTGACCCAGGGTGAGCACCAAGCCGACCACCACAGACCTTGAGTGGACCGAGCTGGACCAGCGGGCCGTGGACACCGCCCGGGTCCTGGCCGCCGACGCCGTACAGAAGGTCGGCAACGGCCATCCCGGTACGGCGATGAGCCTGGCTCCGGCCGCCTACACCCTCTTCCAGAAGGTGATGCGGCACGACCCGGCCGACCCGGAGTGGGTGGGGCGCGACCGCTTCGTGCTGTCCGCCGGCCACTCGTCCCTGACCCTCTACACCCAGCTGTACCTGGCCGGCTTCGGCCTGGAGCTGGAGGATCTGAAGGCCTTCCGCACCTGGGGTTCGAAGACCCCGGGCCACCCGGAGTACGGGCACACCAAGGGCGTGGAGACCACCACCGGCCCGCTCGGGCAGGGGGTGGCCAACGCGGTGGGCATGGCGATGGCGGCCCGCTACGAGCGCGGCCTGTTCGACCCGGGCGCCCCGGCCGGTGAGTCGCCGTTCGACCACTTCGTCTACTGCATCGCCGGCGACGGGTGTCTGCAGGAGGGTATCTCCGCCGAGGCGTCGTCGCTGGCCGGGCACCAGAAGCTGGGCAATCTGATCCTGCTGTGGGACGACAACCACATCTCGATCGAGGGCGACACCGAGACGGCCGTCTCCGAGGACACGGTCAAGCGGTACGAGGCGTACGGCTGGCATGTGCAGCGCGTGGAGGCCCAGGCCAACGGGGACCTGGACCCGGCCGCGATCTACGCCGCGATCCAGGAGGCGAAGGCCGTCACCGACCGGCCCTCCTTCATCGCGATGCGGTCCATCATCGCCTGGCCCGCCCCGACCGCGCAGAACACCGAGGCCGCGCACGGCTCGGCGCTGGGCGAGGAGGAGGTCGCGGCCACCAAGCGTGTCCTCGGCTTCGACCCCGAGCAGACCTTCGAGGTCTCCGACGAGGTGATCGGCCACACCCGCAAGGCCCTGGAGCGCGGCGCCCAGGCGAAGGCCGAGTGGGAGAAGTCCCTGCAGCTGTGGCGCGACGCCAACCCGGAGCGCGCGGCGGAGTTCGACCGCATCAGCGCGGGTGAGCTGCCCACCGGCTGGGAGGAGAAGATCCCGGTCTTCGAGCCCGGCAAGGGCATCGCCACGCGCGCCGCCTCCGGCAAGGTGCTGCAGGCGCTGGGCGCGGTGATCCCCGAGCTGTGGGGCGGCTCCGCCGACCTGGCCGGGTCGAACAACACCACCATCGACAAGGACAGCTCGTTCCTGCCCGAGGGCAACCCGCTGCCGGAGGCCAACCCCTACGGCCGCACGATCCACTTCGGCATCCGCGAGCACTCCATGGGCGCCGAGATGAACGGCATCGCCCTGCACGGCAACACCCGGATCTACGGCGGCACCTTCCTCGTCTTCTCCGACTACATGCGCAACGCGGTGCGCCTGTCGGCCCTGATGCACCTGCCGGTGACGTACGTGTGGACGCACGACTCCATCGGCCTGGGCGAGGACGGCCCCACCCACCAGCCCGTCGAGCACCTCGCCTCGCTGCGCGCCATCCCCGGCCTGAACATCGTCCGCCCGGCCGACGCCAACGAGACCGCGATCGCCTGGCGCGAGATCCTCAAGCGCTACACCAAGGAGTTCGGCAAGGGCCAGCCGCACGGCCTGGCGCTGACCCGTCAGGGCGTGCCGACGTACGAGCCCAACGAGGACGCGGCGCGCGGTGGTTACGTGCTGTTCGAGGCGGAGGGCGGCGAGCCGCAGGTCATCCTGATCGCCACCGGTTCCGAGGTGCACGTGGCCGTCGGGGCGCGCGAGCAGCTGCAGGCCGAGGGCGTGCCGACGAGGGTCGTGTCCATGCCGTCGGTCGAGTGGTTCGAGCAGCAGGACCAGGGGTACCGGGACTCCGTGCTGCCGCCGTCCGTCAAGGCCCGGGTGGCCGTGGAGGCGGGCATCGGGCTGACCTGGCACAAGTACGTGGGGGATGCCGGCCGCATCGTTTCCCTGGAGCACTTCGGTGCTTCCGCCGACGGCAAGGTCCTCTTCCGCGAGTTCGGCTTCACTGCGGAGAATGTGGCCGCCAAGGCCAGGGAATCCCTCACCGCCGCCCAGCGCTGACGCTCATATACGACACGTAGGAGATGTAATTCCATGACAGACGCACTCAAGCGCCTCTCCGAGGAAGGCGTCGCGATCTGGCTGGACGACCTGTCGCGCAAGCGGATCACGTCCGGCAACCTCGCCGAGCTGATCGACCAGCAGCACGTCGTGGGCGTCACCACCAACCCGACGATCTTCCAGAAGGCGATCTCCGCCGGCGACGGCTACGAGCAGCAGGTCGCGGACCTCGCCGCCCGCAAGGTCACCGTGGAAGAGGCCATCCGCATGATCACCACGGCGGACGTCCGCGACGCCGCCGACATCCTGCGTCCGGTCTTCGACGCCACCGGTGGCAAGGACGGCCGGGTCTCCATCGAGGTCGACCCGCGCCTGGCGCACCACACCAAGGCCACCGTCGCCGAGGCGAAGCAGCTGGCCTGGCTGGTGGACCGGCCCAACACCCTGATCAAGATCCCGGCCACCCAGGCGGGGCTGCCGGCGATCGCCGAGACGATCGGCCTGGGCATCAGCGTCAACGTCACCCTGATCTTCTCCCTGGAGCGGTACCGGGCCGTCATGGACGCCTACCTCTCCGGTCTGGAGAAGGCCAAGGAGCGCGGCCTGGACCTGTCCAAGATCCACTCCGTGGCGTCCTTCTTCGTCTCCCGCGTGGACACCGAGATCGACAAGCGCCTGAACGGGATCGGCACCGACGAGGCCAAGGCGCTGCGCGGCAAGGCCGCCGTCGCCAACGCGCGTCTCGCGTACCAGGCGTACGAGGAGGTCTTCTCCTCGGACCGCTGGAACGTGCTGGAGAACGCCGGCGCCAACAAGCAGCGTCCGCTGTGGGCGTCGACCGGTGTGAAGGACCCGGCGTACCCGGACACGCTGTACGTCACCGAGCTGGTCGCCCCGAACACGGTCAACACCATGCCGGAGGCCACGCTGGAGGCCACCGAGGACCACGGCGAGATCAGCGGCGACACCATCGCCGGCACCTACGAGCAGGCGCGTGCCGACCTGGACGCGCTGGAGAAGCTCGGCGTCTCGTACGACGACGTCGTGCAGGTGCTGGAGGACGAGGGCGTCGAGAAGTTCGAGGCGTCCTGGAACGACCTGCTGAAGTCCACCCAGGCGGAGCTCGAGCGCCTCGCCCCTTCGGAGGGCTGACTTGTCACCCCTTTCCGGTTCCGGAGCGAACCCGCTTCGTGACCCGGCCGACCGACGGCTCCCGCGGATCGCGGGGCCGTCGGGTCTGGTCATCTTCGGTGTCACGGGCGACCTGTCGCGCAAGAAGCTGATGCCCGCGGTGTACGACCTCGCCAACCGGGGTCTGCTGCCGCCGGGCTTCTCGCTGGTGGGCTTCGCCCGCCGCGACTGGGAGCACGAGGACTTCGCCGAGGTCGTGCACGCCGCGGTGAAGGAGCACTCGCGCACGCCGTTCCGTGAGGAGGTCTGGCAGCAGCTCATCCAGGGGATGCGCTTCGTCCAGGGCACCTTCGACGACGACGACGCCTTCGACCGGCTGCGCGCCACCATCGAGGAGCTGGACAAGGCGCAGGGCACGGGCGGCAACTTCGCCTTCTACCTGTCGGTGCCGCCGCGCTCCTTCCCGGTGGTCATCCAGCAGCTGAAGAAGCACGGGCTGGCCGACCAGTCGGGCGGTTCCTGGCGGCGCGCGGTCATCGAGAAGCCGTTCGGCCACGACCTGGAGTCGGCCGAGGAGCTGAACAAGGTCGTGCACGAGGTGTTCTCGTCGGACCAGGTGTTCCGGATCGACCACTACCTCGGCAAGGAGACCGTCCAGAACATCCTGGCGCTGCGGTTCGCCAACACGATGTTCGAGCCGATCTGGAACCGGTCGTTCGTGGACCACGTGCAGATCACCATGGCCGAGGACATCGGCATCGGCGGCCGGGCCGGTTACTACGACGGCATCGGCGCCGCCCGTGACGTCATCCAGAACCACCTGCTCCAGCTCATGGCCCTCACGGCCATGGAGGAGCCGGCCTCCTTCGGCGCGGACGCGCTGGCCGCGGAGAAGGAGAAGGTGCTCGGCGCGGTACGGCTGCCCAAGGACCTGGGCCGCGCCACCGTGCGCGGGCAGTACGCGGGCGGCTGGCAGGGCGGCGAGAAGGTCATCGGCTACCTCGAAGAGGAGGGCATCGACCCGAAGTCGAAGACCGACACGTATGCGGCGATCAAGCTGGAGATAGACAACCGCCGCTGGGCGGGCGTCCCCTTCTATCTGCGCACCGGCAAGCGCCTCGGCCGCCGCGTGACGGAGATCGCCGTCGTCTTCCAGCGGGCCCCGCACTCCCCCTTCGACACCACGGCGACGGAGGAGCTGGGCCAGAACGCGATCGTCATCCGGGTCCAGCCCGACGAGGGCGTGACCGTGCGGTTCGGCTCGAAGGTGCCGGGCACCTCGATGGAGATCCGGGACGTCTCCATGGACTTCGCCTACGGCGAGTCGTTCACGGAGTCCAGCCCGGAGGCGTACGAGCGTCTGATCCTCGACGTGCTGCTCGGCGACGCCAACCTCTTCCCGCGCACGGAGGAGGTCGAGCTGTCCTGGAAGATCCTCGACCCGATCGAGGAGTACTGGGACAAGCACGGCAGGCCCGCGCAGTACAAGTCGGGTACCTGGGGCCCCGCCGAGGCGGACGAGATGCTCGCACGAGACGGACGGAGCTGGCGCCGGCCATGAAGATAGACCTGACCGACACCACCGCCGGAGAGATCAACAAGGCGCTCGTACGGGGCCGCCGCGCCATCGGCACACCCGCCGTCGGCATGGTCCTCACCCTCGTCATCGTCACCGACGAGGAGAACGCCTACGACGCCCTGAAGGCCGCCAACGAAGCCTCGCGCGAGCACCCTTCGCGCACGCTGGTGGTCATCAAGCGGGTCTCCCGCTCCCCGCGCGACCGCACGTCCTCGCGGCTGGACGCCGAGGTGCGGGTGGGCGCGGACGCCGGCACCGGCGAGACGGTGGTCCTGCGGCTGTACGGCGAGGTCGTCGACCACGCCGACTCGGTCGTGCTGCCGCTGCTGCTGCCGGACGCGCCCGTCGTCGTGTGGTGGCCGGTGAACGCCCCGCTGGACCCCGCGAAGGACCCGCTGGGCGCGCTCGCCCAGCGCCGGGTCACCGACACCTACGCCGCCGAGCAGCCGGTGCGGGAGCTGTCCGCCCGCGCGGAGGCCTACACGCCCGGCGACACCGACCTGTCCTGGACCCGGATCACGCCGTGGCGTTCGATGCTCGCGGCGGCCCTGGACCAGGTGGTCTGTGAGGTGAAGGCCGTCGAGGTGGAGGGCGAGGAGTTCAACCCGAGCTGTGAGCTGCTGGCGATGTGGCTCGCGGACCGGCTGGACGTACCGGTGAAGCGCTCGCTGTCCTCGGGCCCGGGCCTCACGGCCGTCCGCATGGACACCGACTGCGGTCCGATCGTGCTGGACCGGGCGGACGGCTCGCTGGCCACCCTGTCCATCGAGGGCCAGCCGGCCCGCGCGGTGGCGCTGAAGAGGCGGGAGACCGCCGAGCTGATCGCGGAGGAGTTGCGCCGGCTCGACCCGGACGACACCTACGCGTCGGCACTGCGCTATGGCGTGCAGCGGCTGAACACGGTTCCGGAGCAGCAGCCCGCGGCAGCCGAGCCGGAACCGGTGGAGGAAGCGGCCAAGGCTCCGGCCAGGAAGGCCGCGGCGAAGACCGCGAAGAAGGCACCGGCGAGGAAGGCGGCGGCGAAGTGAGCACTCCGCAGCTGGTCGTCCACCGCGACAAGGAACTGATGGCCCAGGCCGCCGCGGCCCGCCTGATCACGAAGATCGTGGACGCGCAGGCCTCCCGGGGCACCGCGTCCGTGGTCCTCACGGGCGGCCGCAACGGCAACGGCCTGCTGGCCGCGCTGGCGGCGGCGCCCGCCCGGGACGCCATCGACTGGGGCCGCCTCGACCTGTGGTGGGGCGACGAGCGCTACCTCCCCGAGGGCGACCCCGAGCGCAATGTCACGCAGGCCCGCGAGGCGCTGCTGGACTCCGTGCCGCTGGACCCGGAGCGCGTGCACGCCATGCCCGCCTCCGACGGCCCGTACGGCAAGGACGTCGATGCGGCGGCCGAGGCGTACGCGGCCGAGCTGGCGAAGGCGGCCGGGCCGGAGAACCACGGCTCGGTACCCACCTTCGACGTCCTGATGCTGGGCGTCGGCCCGGACACCCATGTGGCCTCGCTCTTCCCGGAGTTGCCGGCCGTACGGGAGACCGAACGCACGGTGGTCGGCGTGCACGGCGCGCCCAAGCCGCCGCCGACCCGGGTCTCCCTCACCCTCCCGGCGATCCGCTCGGCCCGCGAGGTGTGGCTCCTCGCGGCCGGCGGGGACAAGGCGGAGGCCGTGGCCATCGCCCTGTCGGGCGCCGGTGAGATCCAGGCGCCGGCGGCGGGGGCGTACGGCCGCGCCCGCACCCTGTGGCTGCTGGATGCGGCTGCGGCTGCGCAGCTGCCCCGGTCGCTGTATCCGCCCGCGTCACCGTGAGGCACGTGCAGCCGCAGAGGACGGCGGGAACTGCGGTTCCCGCCGTCACTCATTTCACCGACCCCGCCATCACGCCCTGCACGAAGTGCCGCTGGAACGCGAAGAACACCACCACCGGCACGATCAGGGACAGGAACGCGCCCGGTGCCAGGACGTCGATGTTGCTGCCGAACTGGCGGATCTGTGACTGGAGTTCCACGGTCAGCGGTTGGGAGGAGCTGTCGGCGAAGAGCAGGGCGACCAGCATGTCGTTCCAGACCCAGAGGAACTGGAAGATCGCGAGCGAGGCGATCGCCGGGCGCCCCACCGGCAGGACCAGCCGGGTGAAGATGCGCCACTCGCTGCCGCCGTCCATCCGCGCCGCCTCCAGCATCTCCTTCGGCATCTCCGCGAAGTAGTTGCGCAGCAGGAACACCGCGAACGGCAGCCCGTACGCCACGTGGAACAGGACGACACCGGGGATCGTGCCGAACAGGCCCAGCGCGCCGAAGAGTTTGGCCACCGGCAGCAGGCCGATCTGGACCGGCACCACCAACAGGGCCACCACCAGCAGGAAGAGCGGCTCCCGCAGCGGAAAGTCCAGCCAGGCGAAGGCGTATCCGGCGAGGGCGGCGATCACCACGACGAGGGTCGTGGCCGGTACCGAGATCAGGACCGTGTTCCAGAAGGCCTGCGTCATCCCGGAGTTCTTCAGCAGCGCCGAGTAGTTGTCGAAGGACAGCTGGCCGGGGCTCGCCAGGGCCGTCCACCAGCCGCCCTTCGCGGTGTCCTGCGCCGAGCGCAGGGAGGACAGGAACAGTCCCGCGAGCGGGGTCAGCCAGACCAGGCCGACGACCACGAGGACGGCCTGGACGAGACCGTTGCCCAGGGAGCGCCGTAGGGCGTTCATCGCTGACTCCTCATCGTTGACTGCTGCGGAAACGGCGGACGTTGAAGACCATCGCGGGGATCACCAGGAGCAGGAGCAGCACGCCGAGGGCGCTGCCGAGGCCCTGGTTGTTGCCGCCGCCGAAGGACACGAGCCACATCTGGGTGGCGAGGACGGTGGCGTCCTCCTGCACGGGTCCGGGCGCGATGATGTAGACGAGGTCGAAGACCTTCATCACGTTGATCACGAGGGTCACGAAGACCACGGTGAGCACGGGTGCGAGCAGCGGGACGGTGATCCGGCGGAAGATCTGCCACTCGTTCGCGCCGTCCATCCGGGCCGCCTCCAGCGTGTCCCGGGGCAGCGTGGACAGGCCCGCGCCGATCAGGACCATCGCGAAGCCGGTCCAGATCCACAGGTACGCGCCGATGATCGCCGGGGTGACGAGGGTCGGCCCGAGCCAGGAGACGCCCTGGTAGGGCGGCGCGAAGTTGGACTCCGGGAGTTTCACCGTGTACGGGCCCGTGTGCAGCCCGGAGAAGGTGAAGGAGCCGTCGGCGGCGGTGGTCGTGCTCGCGGCCGTCCGCCCGTCGTGCACCGCCTCGACCTTCATGCCGGGCAACCCGCTCTCCTTCGGGTCGACCTTGCCCTGCCTGCCGCCCCCTCCCGGGGTGAAGTCCAGGTAGACGACACCGCGCAGCTCGCCGGGTGCGGCCTTGCGGGAGGCCGCCGCATCAGCGGGCTCGGCTCCCTTGGGCAGGTCCTTGGGCAGGACGCCGACCATCGGAAGCGTCACCGAGTGGCCGCTGGAGGCGGTCGTACTCCAGGAACCGTCCTTGTCCTGGGTCAGCAGACCCGCACGGCCCCGGGCCGTCGGATACGACGACGTGCCCTTGAAGGCGTCGTGGACGGAGACCACGGCCGCGTTGAGCACGCCCTTGTTCGGGTCCTCGTCGTAGGCGAGCCGGAAGATGATGCCGGCGGCGAGGAAGGACACCGCCATCGGCATGAAGAGCAGCAGCTTGAACGCCGTGGCCCAGCGGACCTTCTCCACCAGGACGGCCAG
Organism: Streptomyces sp. NPDC037288; assembly: GCF_055603265.1. Classification (NCBI taxonomy): domain Bacteria; kingdom Bacillati; phylum Actinomycetota; class Actinomycetes; order Kitasatosporales; family Streptomycetaceae; genus Streptomyces; species Streptomyces sp. NPDC037288. Next base: position 271,956 of record NZ_JBVJVY010000007.1, on the reverse strand, counting down.
GATCAGGCCGAGGCCGGTGAGCAGGGCCGGGGCCACCACCACCCAGATGGTGGTGTTGCGGACGGCCTTCAGGGTGGCCGGGTCGCGGAACATCTCGGCGTAGTTGTCGCCGCCCACGAACCGGGTGCCGGAGGCGTCGAAGAAGCTGCGGCCGACGGAGAACAGCACCGGGTAGACGACGAGCGCGCCGAGCAGGAGCAGCGCGGGGAAGACGAAGAGCAGGGCGATCAGCCGGGCGCGCCGCCGGCCGCGGCGCACGGGCGCCGGGCCGGCGGCCCGCGGGCCCGCCTGCTGTTTCACGAGAGCGGTGGCGGTCATGGTGCTGCCGCTCAGCCCTGGTAGGCCTTGGCCGCCGCGGCTTCCAGCTTCGCCGCGGTGCCCTTCGGGTCGGACGGGTCGCGCAGGAAGTCCTGCAGCAGCTTCCACTCGCCGGCCCCCTTGGTGCCGCCGAAGGCCGCCGGTGCCTGGTCGGACATGTCGAAGCGGACCGAATCGCCGGCCCCGACGAGGGACTTGGCGGTGGCGCGGGTGACGTCGTCGCTGTAGGAGGCGAGGTCGAGCTTCTTGTTCGGGGACAGGAAGCCGCCCGCCTTCGCCCAGACGGCCGCGGCCTCGGGGGTGGCCAGGTACTCCAGGAGCTTCATGCCGGCCTTGGCGTTCTTGCCGTCCTTGAGGACGACGGCCGCGTCACCGCCGCTGACCACCGGTGCCGTACCGCCGTCGACCGCGGGGAAGGGGAAGAAGTTCGCGTCCTTGCCGATCGCCTTGCCGAACTGGTCGTGCGCGACGCCGGCCACGAAGTCGCCCTCGAAGACCATGCCGGCCTCGGGCTTGGGCCCGAACACCTTCTCCACCGAGCTCGGGAAGTCGGTGTTCAGCGCCTCCTTCTGGCCGCCCGCGACGAGCTGCTTGTCCTTGAACAGCTTGCCGAGCGTGGTGAGCGCCTTGACGACGGACGGGTCGGTCCACTGCAGCTTGTGCGCGGCGAGGGCGTCGTACTTCCGGGGTCCGGCCTGGGAGAGGTAGACGTTCTCGAACCAGTCGGTGAGGGTCCAGCCGTCCTCTCCGCCGACGGCGAAGGCGGCGAGGCCGGAGTCGGACACCGTGTGGCCGGCCTTCAGCATCTGGTCGTACGTCTTCGGCGGCTTGACCCCGGCCTGGGTGAGGGCGTCGGGGCTGTACCAGACGGTCGACTTGTGGGCGGCCTTGAAGTACAGGCCGTACAGGGTGCCGTCGACGCTGCCGTACTTCTTCCACACCGGCGCGTAGTCGGCGGTGACCGTCTGCTGGGTGGTCGGCGACAGCGGCTTGAGCCAGCCCTTCTTCGCGAACTGGTCGAGGACGCCGACCTGCGGGACCATCACGACGTCCGGCGCGTTGCCGCCCTCGATCTTGCTGCCGACGACGGTGGAGACGTTGTCGCCGGTGGAGATGAACTGCGTCTTGGCGCCGGTCTTCGCGGTGAAGGCGTCCAGCACCTTCTGGAAGTTCTTCTGTTCGCTGCCGGTCCAGACGCCGGCCACGGTGACCGTCTGGCCGCTGAGGGCCTTGTCGCCGCCGCCCGCGGAGACCGGTCCGCCGCCGCAGGCGGTGGCACCGAGGGCCAGGGCCAGCGCGGTGCAGCTGGTGAGCAGGGTGGTACGTCGTCGCATCATCGTTGATGTCCCTTCAGGGGGATGGGAGGTGACGGGTGGGGGTCAGTGGTCGCTCAGCCACCAGGCCGCCGTGGCGCCGGGCAGTACCCCGGCCGGGCAGGGGCCGCTGGAGAGCAGGGGGGTGCCGGAGACGGGCGCGGGGGCGGGGGCCGTACCGAAGTTGACGGCGCAGACCAGGCCGTCGCCGCGGGCGAAGGCGAGGACGCCGGGCGGGCTGTCCAGCCAGCGCAGCGTGCCCTCGCCCAGCTGCGGCAGCGACGACCGGAGTTGGAGACCGTCGCGGTACAGGTGCCAGAAGGAGCGGGTGTCGGCGAGAGCGCGGTCGGTGGCGTACTCGGCGAAGTACTCCGGCTGCGGCAGCCAGGGTTTGGCGGACTCGGCGCCGGAGGTGAAGCCGAACGGGGATGCCTGCCCGGACCAGGGCAGCGGCACCCGGCAGCCGTCGCGTATGCGGGCGCGGCTGCCGGTGCGGCGGAAGATCGGGTCGGTGAGGACGTCGTCGGGCAGGTCGACGACCTCGGGCAGGCCCAGTTCCTCGCCCTGGTAGATGTACGCGGCTCCGGGCAGCGCCAGCATCAGCAGCGCGGCGGCGCGGGCACGGGCGGCGCCGAGGCCGCTGCCCTCGGTGGCGGGTTCGCCGTAGCGGGTGACGGTGCGGACCTGGTCGTGGTTGTTGAGGACCCAGGTGACCGTGGAACCGGTGCCGGCGATGTCCTGCATGGCCTCGGAGATGACCTTGCGGAAGGCGTCGGCGTCCCAGGGGGCGCCGAGCAGGTCGAAGAAGAAGGCCTGGTGGAGTTCGTCCGGGCGGACGTACAGGGCGTGTTCGCGGGCGGTGGGGACGGAGACCTCGCCGACGAGGAGGCGTTCGCGGCCGTCGCGTGCGGTGTACTCCTCGCACACGGCGCGCCACCAGCGCCACACCTCGTGCACCTCGGGCTGGTTCCAGGCGAGCGGGTTGACCGAGTCGCGGGTGCGGGCGTCGGCCTCCGGGTCGTCGGAGTCGGGCAGTTCGGGGTGCTTGTACAGCCCGGCCGCCACATCGATGCGGAAGCCGTCGACGCCCCGGTCCAGCCAGAAGCGCAGGACACGGTCGAACTCGGCGGCGACCTCGGGGTCGCGCCAGTTCCAGTCGGGCTGCTCGGGCGTGAACATGTGCAGGTACCACTGGCCGTCGCCGACTCTGGTCCAGGCCGGGCCGCCGAACATGGCGTGCCAGTTGTTGGGCGGCTCGCTGCCGTCCGGGCCGCGGCCGTCGGCGAAGTGGAAGCGGGCGCGGGCCTGGCTGCCGGGGGCGCTGTCCAGGGCCTCGCGGAACCACGGGTGCTCGCTGGAGCAGTGGTTGGGGACGATGTCGAGCAGCACCTTGATGCCGAGCCGCCGGGCCGCCGCCATCAGCAGGTCGAACTCGGCGAGGTCGCCGAAGAGCGGGTCGACGTCGCAGTAGTCGGCCACGTCGTAGCCGTGGTCGTGCTGCGGCGAGGGGTAGAAGGGGCTCAGCCAGATGCCGTCGACACCGAGCTTCTTCAGGTACGGCAGCCCCGCGCGGACCCCGGCCAGATCGCCGATGCCGTCGCCGGTGCTGTCCAGGAAGCTGCGGACGTACACCTGGTAGATGACGGCGTCGCGCCACCAGTGGTGCTTACTCAACATGCATGCATGTTAGGTAGGCGTATCGCGAGGGTGTCAATGAAAAGAACTTTGGTTACTGCGGAGTTGGGGTGCCAAATACGGACTTACTGGGGCATCCGAGCGGCAGATGAGATGTGGGCGTTACTTAACAAGTAACTAGTGGCCGGAGACGGCCGCCAGCTCCCGGGCCAGTCGGCGTACCGCCGCCGCAGGCGTCTCGTGCCCCGTCAGGGCGTCCTGCACGACCGCCTGGACCACCAGGCTGACCTGGTCGTAGTGCGCGCTCTTGGGGCGCGGGGCGGCGGTGAGCACGGCGGTGCGCAGGGTCGGCAGATAAGGGAACCGCCGCACCAGCGCGGGGTCTTCGTAGAGCGCGGCCCGTACGGGCGGCAGCGCACCCCGGACGAGTACCTGGCGCTGGACGGGCGCGCTGGTGAGGTAGGCGATCAGGCGCGCGGCCGAATCGGGGTGGCGGGTATGGGAGTTGACGGCGAGGTTCGAGCCGCCGAGCACACTCGTCCCCGGCCCGTCGGGGCCGGGGATCGGTACGGCGCCGATCTTGCCGGCGACCTTGGAGCCCTTGGCGGAGGCGACGGCGTAGGCGTAGGGCCAGTTGCGCAGGAAGAGCAGCCTGCCGTCCTGGAAGGCCTGTTTGGACTCCTCTTCCTTGTACGTCAGCGCCGCCCTGGGTATCCAGCCCTCGCGGATGCCGCGGGCGAGGAAGCCGATGCCCTCGCGGGCGCCGGCCGAGTCGACGGTGACCCGGGTGCCCTCGTCGCCGAGGATCGTGCCGCCCGCCGAGTACACGGCCTCGGCCGCGTTCACGGTGAGTCCCTCGTAGGGCAGGAACTGGCCGGCGTAGCCGCCGAGTCCGTACTTCGGCGCGATCGTCTTCGCGTCGTGCTCCAGCTCGGTCCAGGTGCGCGGCGGGGGGACACCCTCCTTGGCGAGGATGTCCTTGCGATACAGGAGGAGTCCGGCATTCGTGACATACGGGACCGCGTACAGCCGTCCGTCATAGGTGGCCGTGTCCACGACCGGCGGCAGGAAGCTCTTCAGCGGGAAGCGGTCGCGCGGCAGTGGGCGGATCCAGCCGGCCGCCGCGAACTCGGAGGTCCAGTTGACGTCGATGTTCAGGACGTCGAAGCGGCCCCGGTCGCCGCCGCGCAGGTCGGTGGCCATCTGCGCATGCGTCTCGTCGGCGGAGTCCGGCAGCTCGACGAGCGTGACCTTCTCGCCGGGGTGGGTGCGGTTCCAGCCCTGGAGCAGCGGGCCGAGATAGCCGGTGAGGTCGCCGGCGGTGGCCAGGGTGAGCGGGCCGCGGCCGCCTCCCGCGGCCTCGTCGGCCTGTGCGCCGGAGGCGACGTACCCGGTCATGATCACGGCGAGAACGAGGAGGCCCCTACCGGCGGCGCGTATCCACCGCATAGGTTCCTCCCTGAACACGTACACACGGCTCCGGGCACCCTCGCCCGGGAGTCAGAGGCCATGTATACCTGTTGGGTATGGGCGATACTAGGGCCTGGAGCACATTGTGAGCAGACAGGAGGACAGCACGAGTGCGCCTGCCCCTCCTGGCACTCCTCGCCCGTGGCCCGGCTCACGGCTACGAGCTGAAGCAGGACCTTGAGCAACTGCTGGGCTCCGCGTACCCTCAGCCGAACGTCGGCCAGATCTACGTCACCCTCGGCCGCCTCGAGAAGTCGGGACTGATCGAGGGCGAGGACGTCGAGCAGTCCAGCCGGCCCAACAAGAAGGTCTACCACCTCACCGACGCCGGGCGCGAGGCGCTGCACGCCTGGTTCGAGGAGACCGAGGACGAGCCGCGGGTGCGGGACGAGTTCTTCATGAAGCTCGCCCTCGCCCCGCAGACCGGTCTCGCCGAACAGATCGCCCTCATCAACAAGCAGCGGCGCCAGTACCTGACCACCATGCGCAACCTGTCGAAACTGGCCGCGGCCGAGAACCGGGACAACCGAATCGCCCACCTGCTCATCGAGGGCGCGATGCTGCATCTGCAGGCCGACCTCGACTGGCTCGAGCGGTGCCAGGAGGAACTGGAATGAGCGAGCACGCTGCTCCGGTGCCGCACGCCGAGGGCACTTCGGTGCTGCGCGCCGAGGGTCTGGTGAAGACCCACCACGGCGAGGGCGCGCCCGCGCACGCCGTGCGCGGGGTCGATCTGTCCGTGGGACGCGGCGAGTTCGTGGCGATCACCGGCCCGTCCGGCGCCGGCAAGTCCACGCTGCTGCATCTGCTCGGCGGGCTGCAGCGGCCGGACCAGGGCACCATCTGGCTCGACGGGCGGTGCACGGACTCCTTCAGCGAGGCGCGCTGGGCGGTGGAGCGCCGCAAGGCGATCGGGATCGTGTTCCAGTTCTTCAACCTGGTGTCGAACCTGTCCGTGGCCGACAACGTCGAGCTGCCCGCCCTGCTCGCCGGCGTCCCGCCGAAGAAGGCGCGCGCCGAACGGGAGCAGCTCCTGGCCGAGCTGGGGCTCGAGGGCAAGGAGCGCAGCATGCCGGGCGAGCTGTCCGGTGGCGAACAGCAGCGGGTCGCGCTCGCCCGGGCCCTGGTCAACCATCCGCCGCTGCTGTTGGCCGACGAGCCCGCCGGAAGCCTGGACAGCAAGGGCACACGCGAGGTGATGCGGCTTCTGTCCCGCTTCCACGGACGCGGGCAGAGCATCGTCCTGGTCACCCACGACGCCCGGCTGGCGAGCGCCGCCGACCGCGTGATCAGCTTCTTCGACGGCCGGATAGCCGACGACGCGCGCCTGGACAGCGCACCGCCGTCCCGGAAGTCGGGGATCTCGGGCGTGCTGGAGCTGAGGGACTGATGGCTGGCCGCGGTCCGGACAGCGCCCGGCAGGGGCGCGGGGAACCGCGCGCCCGGCCACGACGGCGCAGCACACGACCGACGACGCACCGCGGCCTTCTTGGCGGCGCGGCCGTCGGCGGCGCGGCCGGCCGGCGCTGGGCGCACTCCGATCTGCGCACGCATCGCGGCGAGGCGCTCTTCCTCGTCCTGGCCACGGCCGGCATCGTCGCCTCGCTGCTGCTGGCCACCGCCCTGTTCGGCTACGCCACCAACCCCTGGCAGCGGATCTTCACGCAGGCCCGCGGGGCACACGTGTGGATCCACACCGTCCCCTCCGCGGACACCCGCGAGCTCGCCCGGCTGGACGGCGTCGAGTCCGTCGCCGGTCCCTACCGCACCGAGTCCGCCACCGTCGCCGTACGCGGCAGCCGTGCCGCCGTGGAACTGCGCGGCGTCTCCCAGCGGCCCTCCGTCGGCCGGCCGCTGCTCACCGCCGGGCACTGGCTGGATCCGGCCGAACCGAACGGCGTGGTGCTGGACAGCAGCCTGGCCCGGGCCCTGCTGGCCGAGCCGGGGGACACCCTCACGCTGCCGGGTACCGCCCGCACCCTGACCGTCGAGGGCATCGCGGACAGCGCCGAGCCGCACTACAGCCCGGGCGAGCAGCCGGGCCTGGTCTGGGCGCTGCCGTCGGCCGTGCGCGCCCCCGTCACCGAGGTGATCGGGCTGCGCCTTGCCGACCCGGGCGACACGGACTACGCCGTGCAGCGTGCCGTCACGGTGCTGGGCGCGGGCGCGGTCGGCGAGGTCTCCACCTGGCAGCAGGCGCGCGCCGCGGCCCAGGGCGACAACCGGCTGCTCGGGCAGGTGCTCGGCCTGTTCGGACTGGGCGCGCTGGTCGCCGCGGGGTTCGCCGTGCACGGGGCGATCGCCACCCGCATCCGGGGGCATCTGCGGGACCTGTCGGTGCTGAAGGCGATCGGTTTCACACCCGGCCAGGTCGTCCGGGTCTTCCTGCTCCAGCACCTGGCGTACGCGCTGCTCGGTTCGGTGGCCGCCGTGGCCCTCACCGAGGCCCTCGGCAGCCGGATCCCCGGGCGGCTCGGCGACGCCGTGGGCGTGTGGCAGGGACTGCCGGGCCACACCGTGGCGCTGTTCGTGGTGCCCGTGGGCGCCGTGCTGTTCATCGGCCTGACCACGGGGCTCGCGGCCTGGCGGGCCGGGCGGGTCCCGCCGGTTCCGGTGCCGCGCCCGGCCGCGCCGGCCGGTGGCGGGCTGACCGGACCGGCCCGGCGGGCGCTCGGGCTGCGGTTGCCGGCCGCGCTGGTCCTCGGCTGCCACAAGGCGTGTGCGGGGCGCGGCCGGTCGCTGGCCACCGTGGCCCGGCTGACGCTGCCGCTGCTGCTGATCGTGGTCGCGCTCAGCGCCTGGACCACGATCGACCGCTTCCACAGCAGCCCGGAGCGCGTGGGAATGCCGACGGCCCTCACGGTCCGCTCCGACGGCGCCCTGGACGCGCCCGCCGTACGGGCCGTGCTCACCGCCGAGCACCGGGTCACCGGCGCCTATCCCGGAGTCGAGGTCGCCGCGCTGGTCCCCGGCCAGACCGGCACCATCGCGCTGCGCGGCGTCGGCACCCGCACCGCGCCCTACCCCTGCGCCCTCGCCGAGGGCCGGACCGCACGGGGACCGGACGAGGCGGTGGCCGGCCAGGGCCTGCTGGACCTGCTGCACGCGCGGGTCGGTGACTGGGTGCGGATGACGGTGGGCGACCGGCCGCAGATCCTGCACATCGTGGGCCGCAGCATCGAACCGCAGAACGCCGGCCGGGTCGTCACCACGTCCCTGGACACCCTCCGCGAGAACGACCCCGGGCTGTCCCCCGCCTTCTACGAGCTGCGCCTGCGCCCCGGCGCCGACCCGCTGCGCGTGGCCGCCGCGCTGTCCGCGGCCGGCCGGGGCCACCTGGACGTGCACCCCGTGGACAACCCCGCCGACGGGCTGTCCCCGCTGCGCGCCGTCGTCGCCGGGCTGATCGCCGTACTGGCCCTGATCGGGCTGGTGGAGCTGCTCACCGCCATCGGCGGCAGCGTCCGTGAGGGCGAGCGGGATGTGCTGGCGCTGAAGGCGATCGGCATGTCCCCGCGGCAGATCACCGCGATCACCGTCACGGCGACGAGCTGTACGACCCTGGCCGCGGCGCTCGCCGGTACGGCGCTGGGGCTGCCGCTGGCCCGCCGGCTGATCGACGCCCAGGGCAGCTCCAGCGGTATCGGTGCCGGTATCGCCCAGTCTCCCTCGCCGGTGCTGCTGCTCGCCCTCGGCGCGGCGGCCGTGCTCGGGGCGGCGGCGCTCGCCGCACTGCCCGCGGCCCGCGCGGCACGCAGACGGCTCGCGGACACGCTCAGCGCCGTGGCCTGACGGAGGTCCGTGTTCTGACGGGGGTCCGTGGTCTGACGGAGGCCAGGGAGTCGGCTAATGCCACTGCTCGGGGTGGGCCCGGATCTTGGCGAGCAGACCGGAGAAGGCGTCACCGTCGAACAGCACGGCGTTGTACTCGGCGGGGACGCGTACGTCGTTGATGTCGGCCGTGGGGGTGCCCGGGCCCTTGGGGTCCTGCGCTCCGCCCGCGTCCTCGTACGCCTTCTGCGACCGGGTCACGAACGCGCGGTACTTCATGGTCTTCACGGCCGTGTCGAAGTCCGGCCCGCGCAGTCCGGGGACCTGCCCGGCCAGCTTCAGCAGATACGCGTCGGTGAAGCCGTCGACGCTCTCGGCGGGCTGGTGGGCGTAGAGCACGTCGTGGTATTCGGCGAACCTGCCCTTGTCCAGCGCGGCCCGCAGGGCGTTGACCGCCTTTTCGGACCCGGAACCGGTGAGCCGGTCGTCCAGGAAGGAGGCGAGGGTGTACTGGGTCCTCGTCTCCCGCCGGACGGTCGCCGCGCGCAGCTGCGGGGCGCCGCCGGTGGTCTCGAACTCCTTGCACACGGGGCACCGCGGGTCCTCGTACAGGTGCACGGCCACCGGGGCGGCCGGGTCCCCGACCGTGATGGTCGTGCCGTCCTTCCCCAGCCGCTCCGGCATCTCCGCCAGCCCGGAGTAGCCCGGCCGGGCCGGGCCCGTGGCCTCGGCCCTTCCCTTGGCCGCAGGCCCGTCGTCCTTGGACTCCGCCGGCTGGTGGCCGCTGCCGCAACCGACCGCCGACGCCCCGACGACGGCCGCCGCGACCGCCGCGGCGAACCCTCTGTGCACCATGTGCCTTCCTCCCCTGAAGATCACCCGAACCTTAAGGGATCTGCAAAGAGAACGCACAAAAGGGTCACCACGACGGCTCGGACGACGGATCAGCACGGGCGGGTCAGGCCCGGCCGCGCAGCTCCCGGTACGTCGCCACCAGCGCCTTGGTCGAGGCGTCAAGGCCTGGGACCTCGGCTCCCTCGGTGAGGGCCGGCTCGACCCGCCTGGCGAGGACCTTGCCCAGCTCCACGCCCCACTGGTCGAAGGAGTCGATGTTCCACACCGCGCCCTGCACGAACACCTTGTGCTCGTACAGGGCAATCAGCTGGCCGAGGACGGACGGGGTGAGTTCCTTCGCCAGGATGGTCGTCGTCGGCCGGTTGCCCTGGAAGGTCTTGTGCGCGACCAGCTCCTCCGGGACGCCCTCCGCGCGCACCTCCTCGGCGGTCTTGCCGAAGGCGAGCGCCTGGGTCTGGGCGAAGAAGTTGGCCATCAGCAGATCATGCTGCGCCTTCAGTTCACCGCTCAGCTCGGCCACCGGCTCGGCGAAGCCGATGAAGTCCGCCGGGATCAGCTTGGTGCCCTGGTGGATCAACTGGTAGTAGGCGTGCTGCCCGTTGGTGCCGGGCGTGCCCCAGACGACCGGCCCGGTCTGCCAGTCGACCTGCCTGCCGTCCCGCGCCACGTACTTGCCGTTGGACTCCATGTCCAGCTGCTGGAGGTAGGCGGTGAACTTCGACAGGTAGTGGCTGTACGGCAGCACCGCGTGCGACTGGGCGTCGTGGAAGTTGCCGTACCAGACGCCCAGCAGGCCGAGCAGCAGCGGGGCGTTGGCCTCGGCGGGGGCGGTGCGGAAGTGGTCGTCGATCAGCCGGAAGCCGTCGAGCATCTCCCGGAACCGGTCGGGGCCGATGGCGATCATCAGCGACAGGCCGATCGCCGAGTCGTACGAGTACCGGCCGCCGACCCAGTCCCAGAACTCGAACATGTTGGCCGGGTCGATGCCGAACTCGGCGACCTTCTCGGCGTTCGTGGACAGGGCGACGAAGTGCTTGGCCACCGCGCTGTCGTCACCGAGCGCGTCCAGCAGCCAGGTACGGGCGGAGGTGGCGTTGGTGATCGTCTCGATGGTGGTGAAGGTCTTCGAGGCGACGATGAACAGCGTCTCGGCCGCATCCAGGTCCCGGGTGGCCTCGTGCAGGTCGGCACCGTCCACGTTGGAGACGAAGCGGACGGTCAGCTCGCGGTCGGTGAAGCTGCGCAGCACCTCGTGGGCCATCGCGGGGCCCAGGTCGGAGCCGCCGATGCCGACGTTGATCACGTTCTTGATGCGCTTGCCGGTGTGGCCGGTCCAGCTGCCGGAGCGGACGCGGTCGGCGAAGTCGCTCATCCTGTCGAGCACGGCGTGCACGGCCGGCACCACGTTCTGCCCGTCGACCTCGATCACCGCGTCGCGCGGGGCGCGCAGCGCGGTGTGCAGTACCGCGCGGTTCTCGGTGACGTTGATCTTCTCTCCGCGGAACATGGCGTCCCGGAGGCCGAACACGTCCGTGGCGGCGGCCAGCTCGCGCAGCAGCCGCAGCGTCTCGTCGGTGACCAGGTGCTTCGAGTAGTCGAGGTACAGATCGCCGGCCTGGAGCGTGTATCCCGCACCGCGCCCGGGATCGGCGGCGAACAGTTCCCTCAGGTGGGTGTCGGCCAGCTCCTCCCGGTGTTTGGCGAGAGCGGCCCATTCGGGCGTCTGGTTGAGCCTGGTACGGCCGTCTGCGTTCATTTCCGACTTCCGCCTTCTTTCGTGCCTGTCCCAGCTGTTCCAACCTAATTGATCACCGCGCGGCGCGAGCCGTCGTGACGCCGCCGTCCGGCGCAACAACAGGTACGTCCGGCTTGCGGGCCGGTATCAGCACGGTGACGGACAGGACGAAGAAGGCGGCGGTGAGCAGGGCCGGGGTGTTCCGCCCCCAGGCCGTGGCCACGGCGCCGCCGAGCAACAGCGAGGCTGCGAGCAGCGGCAGCGCGGCCGTACGCAGCGCGGCACCGAAGCCGGACAGCACGGCGGCGCTCCACGAGCGCGCGAACCCTCCGCGCCACACGGGCGCATGCCTCTCCCCCGTTTCGACCGCCGTCACAACTCCCCCTCACGGTTCTCGCCTTCACGAAAAACCGTAGAGGGTGCCACTGACAACGGGCTGGCCGCGAGCGGGCCGAGACGGCTCCGGCCAGGCGCCTCAAGGCGCCCGGCCGGTGTCAAGTGCTAGATCTCTCCCCGCAGTTTGGCGAGCGCCTCGGCGAGGATCGCCTCGCCGTCCGCGTCGCTGCGCCGCTCCCGTACGTACGCGAGGTGCGTCTTGTACGGCTCGGTGCGGGGCGGGTCCGGCGGGTTGTCCCGGTCCTGGCCGGCCGGGAAGCCGCAGCGCGGACAGTCCCAGGTGTCGGGAACCTGCGCGTCGCTGGCGAAGCTCGGCTGCGTCTCGTGCCCGTTGGAGCACCAGAAGGAGATGCGCAGACGCGGCGCGGACTCGCCGCGCTCGGCCTCGCCCATCGGCCCCGCCCCGACCCGGCTTCCTCGGATCGCGTTGCCACTTGCCACGGTCGTAACTCCCTGCGTGATGGTGCCGCGAAGTGAGTCGGCGTTTCGCTTCGCTGCGAGCGCCTCAGTCTACGTAAGGCCCAACGCGCGTCCAGTGATTGGAGTTACAAGGTCCCCGCTCATAGACGCAAGCCCCATGATAGGCCGCGCTCAGGAGCGCGTACCGAACATGGGGCCTTACATACCGAATATGCGTGATATGTGTGCTGCGCGGGCGTCAGCTCTTCGTCTTCATCAGCATGCCCAGGACGATGATGGACGCGAACCACAGCACACCGATCACGATGGTGATCCGGTCCAGGTTGCGCTCGGCGACCGAGGAGCCGCCGACGGAGGACTGCATGCCGCCACCGAACATGTCGGAGAGGCCGCCGCCCTTCCCCTTGTGCATCAGCACCAGCAGCATCAGCAGCAGGCTGAAGACGATCAGGGCGATCGAGAACCCCAAAACCACGGCTGGACCAACTTCCTCGGATTCGGATGGACGACGGGGGCACAGCATCCCGGCTGTGCCCCCGCAAGGGTACGACGTATCGCCGCTACCGCCTACTCACAGCTCGTGTCACTGATCGCGGAAACGCACGATCTTGACGAACTCGTCGGCGTCCAGCGAGGCACCGCCGACCAGGGCGCCGTCGATGTCGGCCTGGGCCATGATCTCGGCGACGTTGCCCGACTTCACGGAGCCGCCGTACTGGATGCGGACCTTGTCGGCCACGTCCTGGGTGTACAGCTCGGCGATCTTGGCGCGGATGGCGGCGCAGACCTCCTGGGCGTCCTCGGCGCCGCAGACCTTGCCGGTGCCGATGGCCCAGACGGGCTCGTAGGCGATGACGACGGTCTCGGCCTGCTCGGCCGGGAGGTCCTTCAGACCGCCCTCGACCTGGGCGAGGGTGTGGGTGACGTGGTTGCCCGCCTCGCGGACGGCCAGTTCCTCGCCGACGCACAGGATGGGGGTCAGGCCGTGCTTGTAGGCGGCCTTGACCTTGGCGTTGACGAGCTCGTCGGTCTCGTTGTGGTACTGGCGGCGCTCGGAGTGGCCGATGACCACGTAGCTGCACTTCAGCTTGGCCAGCATCGGGCCGGAGATCTCACCGGTGTAGGCACCGGAGTCGTGCTGCGAGATGTCCTGGGAGCCGTACTTGATCTTGAGCTTGTCGCCGTCGACCAGGGTCTGCACGGAGCGCAGGTCGGTGAAGGGCGGCAGGACGGCGACCTCGACGGCCTCGTAGTCCTTGTCGGCCAGGGCGAAGGCGAGCTTCTGGACGTGCGCGATGGCCTCGAGGTGGTTGAGGTTCATCTTCCAGTTGCCCGCCATGATCGGCGTGCGGCCAGAAGAAATCGATGCTGCCAAGGGTCAGTCCTCCAGTGCGGCGAGGCCGGGGAGCGTCTTGCCCTCGAGGTATTCGAGGGAGGCGCCGCCACCGGTCGAGATGTGGCCGAATGCGTTCTCGTCGAAGCCGAGCGTACGCACGGCCGCGGCGGAGTCACCGCCGCCGACGACGGTGAACCCGTTCGAGTCGACGAGGGCCTGGGCGACCGCCCTGGTGCCCTCGGCATAGTCGGGGTGCTCGAAGACGCCCATGGGACCGTTCCAGAACACGGTCTCGGCGTCGGCGAGCTTCGAGGCGTACAGCGCTCGGGTCTTCGGGCCGATGTCCAGGCCCTCCTGGTCGGCGGGGATCTTGTCCGCGTCGACCACGGTGTAGTCGGCCGGCGCCTTGGTCTTCAGGTCCGGGAACTCCCGGGAGACCAGGACGTCGACGGGGAGTACCAGCTCGACGCCCTGCTGCTCGGCGCGCTGCATGTACTCGGTGACGGCCGGGATCTGGTCCTCCTGCAGGAGGGAGATGCCGACCTCGTAGCCCTTGGCCTTGAGGAAGGTGTAGGCCATGCCGCCGCCGATGAGCAGCCGGTCGGCCTTGGCGAGCAGCTTGTCGATGACGGCGAGCTTGTCGGAGACCTTGGCGCCGCCGAGCGCGACCACGTAGGGGCGCTTGACGTCCTCGGTGAGCTGCTTCAGGACGCCGACCTCGGTGGCGATGAGGTAGCCGGCGTAGTGCGGCAGCTTCTTCGCCAGGTCGTAGACCGAGGCGTGCCCCCGGTGCACGGCGCCGAAGCCGTCACTGGCGTAGACGTCGGCGAGGGCGGCCAGCTGGTCGGCGAACGCGCCGCGCTCGGCGTCGTCCTTGCTGGTCTCACCGGGGTTGAAGCGCAGGTTCTCCAGGACGGCGACGTGGCCGTCGACGAGGCCCGCGACCGTGTCCTGGGCGGACCGGCCGACGGTGTCGGTCGCGAAGGCCACGGCGGAGCCGAGGAGTTCACCCAGGCGGGAGGCGGCCGGAGCGAGGGAGAAGGCGGGGTCCGGGGCACCCTTGGGGCGGCCCAGGTGCGAGGCGACGACCACCTTGGCGCCCGCGTCCGCGAGCGCCTTGACGGTGGGCAGGACGGCACGGATACGGCCGTCGTCGGTGATGGTGCCGCTGGCCAGCGGCACGTTGAGGTCGGCGCGGACGAAGACCCGCTTGCCGCTCACGCCGGCGGCGAGAAGTTCGTCGATCGTCTTCATTGAGTGGACTCCTGGGGAGGGCTCGTGGTGCACCTGATCGTAGAAGGACGTGGTCCGTACGCGGGACAGGGCCCGGACAGCGCGGCGACGCGCTGCCCGGGCCCTGGTCTCACTGCGAGGTCCTGCTGCGATCAGAGCTGGTTGCCGACGAAGACCGTGAGGTCGACGAGGCGGTTGGAGTATCCCCACTCGTTGTCGTACCAGCCGATGACCTTCACGTTCTTGCCCTCCTGGACCATGGTCAGGGAGGAGTCGAAGGTGCAGGACGCCGGGGCGTTGACGATGTCCGAGGAGACGATCTGGTCCTCGGTGTAGTCGAGGAGGCCCTTCAGCTCACCCTCGGCGGCCTTCTGGAAGGCGGCGTTGACCTCTTCCTTGGTGACCTCGCGGCCGAGCTCGACGACGAGGTCGGTGACCGAGCCGGTCGGGACCGGGACGCGCATGGCGATACCGTCCAGCTTGCCCTTGAGCTGCGGCAGGACCAGGGCGGTGGCCTTGGCGGCACCGGTGGTGGTCGGGATGATGTTCTCGGCGGCGGCACGGGCGCGGCGCAGGTCCTTGTGCGGGAAGTCCAGGATGCGCTGGTCGTTCGTGTACGCGTGCACCGTCGTCATCAGACCCTTGACGATGCCGAAGTTCTCGTCGAGGACCTTCGCCATCGGCGCCACACAGTTGGTGGTGCAGGAGGCGTTGGAGATGACGTGGTGGTTCGCCGGGTCGTACTTGTCCTGGTTGACGCCCATCACGATGGTGATGTCCTCGTCCTTGGCCGGAGCCGAGATGAGGACCTTCTTGGCGCCGCCGGCGATGTGCTTGGCGGCGTCCTCCTTCTTGGTGAAGATGCCGGTCGACTCGATGACGATGTCGACGCCCAGCTCACCCCAGGGGATGTCGGCCGGGTTGCGCTCGGAGAGCACCTTGATGGTGTGGCCGTCCACGGTGATGGTGTCGGCGGTGTGGGAGACCTCCTGCTTGAGGCGGCCCAGGATCGTGTCGTACTTGAGCAGGTGAGCGGTGGTCGCGGTGTCACCCAGGTCGTTGACAGCCACAACCTCGATGTCCGCCCCCTGCTCCAGCAGCGCGCGGAAGTAGTTACGCCCGATGCGGCCGAAGCCGTTGATGCCTACGCGGATCGTCACGAACCGATCTCCTCGTTGGTACGCCGGCCATGCGGTGCCGGCGAGCTCTGTTTGGGATGTCCCCGACCACCACCGACCCTACCTCCCGGAGAGCCCCGGAGTGACATCGAGATGGCGCATACACGGGCAGGCGTTCCTTACCCGCCAGTAGGGGTACGGACCGCCCCGGAACGGCAGTGGATTCGCCCGCATTTAGCATGGAATGCCGGGCGGTTTTTGCGCTGTCTTCACTCGTTCGTGAGCGGGTCGGCTCACTTGATCAGGGCCCCTTCCGCGCACCCTTGAGAGGGCTCCCGCTCACCTGTTGGAACAAGATGAGCGGGATCTGTCAACGTGGCGGCCCTCACGTGCCGAGCGCCACGAACGCCTTCCTCACCAGGGCTGCCCGATCGGCCGCCGACGACACCTGCTCCAGGCCGAAACCGAGCAGCACGGTGTCGTGCGTGGTGACCGCTCCGTACGTCTGGAAGAGCGCCCCGGTGCGCGCCCACTCCCTCAGGACGGCCGGGCTGCCCGCGGGCGGTCCGGCCACGTGCCAGGCGCCCAGGGACGACTCGAATCCCTCGGTCTCCCTGGCCGTGCCGCCGACGACGAGCGAGGCGTCGTCGGCGAGGACTCCGTGTCCGCCGGTGCCGGGGTCGGTGATGTAGCTGACCGAGACCTCGACGGACTTCCCTGCGTAGGCGCTCAGGTCGAAGGTGAGCTGCCGCCAGCCACCGGAGCTGCCGGTGAGGCTGTTCCAGGAGCCGGTCGCACCCCTCGCGGTGCAGGCCTTGTCCGCGAGTGCCAGGTAGTGCTTCAGCCATGGATGCTCGGCGATCAGGAACCCGTCCCCGCAGTCGGACGGCACGGCCGTACTGGTGGCGCCGCCGGACTCGGGCAGGGTCGTCCAGTCGTCCGCGCCCACGGTGTGCGCCTCGATCACCGCGTGGTCGTAGCCCGGCTCGGTGTCCCACAGCAGCCGGGTGGTCAGGACCGGCTTGTCGGCGGCGCTGACGCCGGTGAGGTCGATGGTGCGGGTGAGGCGCTTGTAGGCGTCGTCGGTGTGCACGGCGGCGGCCATGTACGAACCGGAGTACGGCCCGTAGGGGTTGACGGCCCCGGCGAACCGGCCCGCCCCCGCGCTCTTGAACTGCGGGTACCTGGCCACCGGAAGCTCGTCGGAGGTCACGCCGTAGGTGCCGGCCTTGTCGAGCGGGTTGCCGGGCGCGTCGCCGAGGGCGCCGGTGTAGCCGTCCAGGGCGCCGGAGCCGGTGAAGCCGGTGGCCCCCTTGGCCGAGGTCCGGCTGTAGGCGCCCAGGTAGTACTGACTGAAGTCGTCCGAGAGGCTGCCGTCGCCGAGTCTGACGCTGCCGCCGGCCAGCTCACCGGCCTCGATCAGTCTGCCGCCCTCGTTGAGGTAGGCGCGCAGCTGCAGCTGGGTGGCGTTCGCGGGGCCGTTCGCGCCGGAGTAGTGCACGACCGTCCTGAAGTGCTTCAGCACACCGAGCGCGTCCGGCACCCCTTGCGTCGCCACGTCCCACACGATCGCCCGGTGCCCGGCCGCCTTGAGCGCGTCGACGTACTTCCGTGACTGCGTGGCCGTCGTCCCCTCCTCGGCGACGACGAGTGTGTCGGCCCTGGGCCGCTCGGCGACGGTGTACGTGAAGGGGGAGCTGGAGACCTTCCTGCCGCTCTTCGTCTCGCCGGTGAACCACACCTCGACCTTGTCGCCCGGCTCGCCGCCGTGCACCTCGGCCCGGTACTCGTCGAAGTACAGGTCGTCCGCGCCGCCGTAGGTCGTGCCGCCCTTCCAGTGCCGCAGCGCCCGGTCGAGGACGCGGCCGCCGTTGACGCGGTACTTCAGTTCCTTGTCGCGGACCGCCTTGCGGACGACCACGGAGACCTCCTGGTCCGCGCCCCGGGAGTACGACGTGGAGAACGCGGCCGGGGTGAAGTCGGCCGCGCTCAGCCCGACCGAGGAGGCCGGCCGGTCCGGGTGCGCGGCGCTCTCGGCGACGGAGAGCGCGAACGGGACGTTCTTGGCGAACTCCTGCCGGATCAGCTTCTCGTCGTCCGGGAAGCTGAACTCCGACGGGCAGTCCTCCGGCTTCCATGCGTCGTCCGGGTCGACGTTCGACGCGGTCTGGCAGGTCGACATCTCCGGAGTGAACATCGCGACGCCGTCGACGTTCGACGCGTGCCCGTCCGCCTCGCCATTGGTGGTGTACAGCTCCGAGGAGAGCTGCGAGTGGTAACCCGGGACGGCCGGGTGGTCAGGGGTGCCGGCGAGCGCCTTGTAGAGCACGTCGTCGGGGCTCGGTGTGGCGACCTGCCAGCCGACACCGTAGAGAAGCAGCTCGGCGGCGGAGTGGTAGTTGACGGCGTATCTGAACCCGACGCGTTTCTCGAAGCCGTCCAGCGCCTTGGTCTCGGGCTCCGACTCCGGGCTCGCGCCGCGGTAGGTCTCGCTGGTGGGGTTGGGGGACGAACCCTCGTCGTCGTAGCCCCACTTGTAGGGGAAGTTGCGGTTGAGGTCCACGCCGTCGCCCGCGCCGATGACGCCGTCGCCGTTGACGTCCCGCAGGTTCTTGCGCCACAGACGCGTTCCGGCGTTCTTGAACGTGTAGTCGTAGCCGTCGGGGTTGGCCGAGATGACGAACCACAGCTCGTTCGAGTCGACGATCTTCCGGATGCGTTTGTCCGTCCGGTAGTTGTCCAGGTAGTAGTGCATCAGACGCCGGGTCATCTCGGGCGTGATCCACTCACGCGCGTGCTGGTTGGACAGATACAGCACGGACGGCCTGGAGCCGTCCTTCGTCTTCCCGGCGTTCCTGGTGAGTTTGAGGGCGAGGATGTCCTGGCCGTCGATCGTCTTTCCGATGGACTCGACCTTGGTCAGGCCGGGGTTGTCCCGGGCGGTCCGGAGGATCTCCTCCTTCAGTCCGCCACTGCCGCCGTACGGGCGGAACACACCCTGCGACGCGGTCGTGACGCGTGCCTGTGCCCGCGCCGACAGGGTGTGCTCGGTGAGGTCGACGCCCTCTTTCCGCAGCGTCGCCGCCTGCTTGCCGGTGAGGTAGACCTCGACCTCGGTCTTCCCGGGTCCGGTGACCTGCTCGCCGAGTTCCTGCCCGTCCTGTCCGGCCCGGAGGAGCAGAGGGATCTGCTGCGGGGTGACGTCGGCGCGGTAGACCCTGACCTCGTCCGAGCCGGACGTCGCCGGGTCACCGCTGCGGGCCTGGGCGTGGGGTGCGAGGCTCGCTCCGCCGACGAGAAGCGCGCCGACAGCGAGGATCGATTTCGCTCTGTGTCTCATGAACCCCCCTAGCGGTGGTCCGCCACAGCGGCGAACAGGTTGCCAGGCTCATGTCACCTCATGATCGAGTCAAGAGCGCCTCACGGACACGCAACGCCGGTGCCGACCACCCGAACGGGCGTACGGCACCGGCGACTTCGGACGCGTCGGTCAGCCGGCCAGGTTGTCGGCCAGCTCCTCGCTGAGGTTCGCCTCCGTACCCGGGATACCCAGGTCGGCGGCGCGCTTGTCGGCCATCGCCAGCAGACGGCGGATACGGCCCGCGACCGCGTCCTTGGTCAGCGGCGGGTCGGCGAGCGCGCCCAGCTCCTCCAGGGAGGCCTGCTTGTGCTCCATGCGCAGCCGGCCCGCCGCCGCGAGGTGCTCGGGGACCTCGTCACCGAGGATCTCCAGCGCCCGCTGGACGCGGGCACCGGCGGCCACGGCGGCCCGGGCCGAACGGCGCAGGTTGGCGTCGTCGAAGTTGGCGAGCCGGTTGGCGGTGGCCCGCACCTCGCGGCGCATCCGGCGCTCCTCCCAGGCCAGCACGGACTCGTGTGCGCCGAGCCGGGTCAGCAGCGCCCCGATCGCGTCACCGTCCCGGACGACGACCCGGTCCACCGTCCGCACCTCACGTGCCTTGGCGGCGATGGACAGCCGGCGGGCGGCACCGACCAGCGCGAGCGCGGCCTCCGGGCCCGGGCAGGTCACCTCCAGGGAGGAGGAACGGCCGGGCTCGGTCAGCGAACCGTGCGCCAGGAAGGCTCCGCGCCAGGCCGCCTCCGCGTCACAGGTGGCCCCGGAGACCACCTGCGGGGGCAGGCCGCGGATCGGCCGGCCCCGGCCGTCCACGAGGCCGGTCTGGCGGGCCAGCTGGTCACCACCGGCGACGACCCGGACGACGTACCGCGAGCCACGGCGCAGACCGCCGGGCGCCATCACGATCAGCTCGGAGCTGTGGCCGAAGATCTCCAGGATGTCCCGCTTGAGACGGCGAGCCGCCATCGCGGTGTCCAGCTCCGCCTCGATCACGATGCGCCCGCTCACCAGGTGAAGGCCGCCGGCGAACCGCAGAATGGCGGAGACCTCCGCCTTCCTGCAGCAGGTCCGGGTGACGGGGAGCCGGGAGATCTCGTCCTTCACCGCTGCCGTCATCGCCATGGGCCGATCCTTCCATGCATCCGAAAAATACGGTCGTACGCGGCGGCCAACAGCTCCGGATCATGCCGGGGTGATCCGTCGGTCCGGGCCACCGGTGCCAGCTCGATCGCGGCTCCCAGCCGTTTGGCGGCCTCGGTGAGCGAGTCGCGGTCGGGCACGGCAGCCTCGTCGGCCAGCACCACGTCCAGGGCGAGTTTAGGGGCGTGTCGCCCCAAAACCTCCAAATGACGCTGCGGGGAGAAGCCCTCGGTTTCTCCCGGTTGCGGGGCGAGGTTCAGGGACAGCACCTTGCGCGCCTTGGTCTGCGTGAGGGCGTCCAGCAGCTCGGGGACGAGCAGGTGCGGGATCACCGAGGAGAACCAGGAGCCGGGGCCGAGCACCACCCAGTCCGCGTCCAGGACCGCCGCCACGGCCTCGGGCACGGCCGGCGGGTCGTGCGGCACCAGGTGCACCGACTGGACCTCGCCGGGCGTCAGCGCGACCGTCGCCTGCCCGCGCACGGTGTCCACGTCGTCCGGGCGCTCGGGATCGTGCCCCTTGACCAGGGCCTGCAGCTCCAGCGGCACGGCGGACATGGGCAGCACGCGCCCGTGCGCGCCGAGCAGCTTGCCGACCAGGTCCAGCGCCTGCACATGGTCGCCGAGCTGCTCCCACAGAGCGACGATCAGCAGATTGCCGACCGCGTGCTCGTGCAGATCCCCCTTGGACTGGAAGCGGTGCTGGATGACCCGGGCCCAGGTCTGGCCCCAGTCGTCGTCACCGCACAGCGCGGCCAGCGCCTTGCGCAGGTCGCCGGGCGGCAACACACCCAGCTCGTCGCGCAGCCGGCCGCTGGAACCGCCGTCGTCGGCCACGGTGACGACGGCGGTGAGGTCACCGGTGATCCGGCGCAGTGCGGCGAGGGAGGCCGACAGGCCCATGCCGCCCCCGAGCGCGACCACCTTGGGCTGTGCGCCCCGGCGGCGGGGCCGGCCGCCCCGGGCCTCGGCGGTGCGGGCCGGCCGGGACTCGGCGGCCGCACGGCTCGCGCGTCCCTCCGGCACCATCCTGCGCAGCCGGCTGAGCCGCCGTGTACGTTCCGTCATTCCCGTCCCATGTCCCGGTGGACGACCACCGTCTCCACGCCCTCGGCCGCGAGGCGCGCGGCGAGCTTCTCCGACATCGCGACCGAGCGGTGCTTGCCGCCGGTACAGCCGATGGCGATGGTCACATACCGCTTGCCCTCGCGCCGGTAGCCGGCCGCGATGAGCCGCAGCAGTTCGGCGTACCGGTCGAGGAACTCCTTCGCGCCGGGCTGGTTGAAGACGTACGCGGCGACCTCCTCGTTGAGGCCGGTGAACGGGCGCAGCTCCGGGACCCAGTGCGGGTTCGGCAGGAACCGCATGTCCGCGACCAGGTCGGCGTCGACGGGCAGGCCGTACTTGAAGCCGAAGGACATCACGGTGGCCCGCAGCTCGGGCTCCTCCTCGCCGGCGAACTGGGCGTCCATCTTGGCGCGCAGCTCGTGCACGTTGAGGCTGGAGGTGTCGATCACCAGGTCGGCGTCTCCGCGCAGCTCGCGCAGCAGCTCTCGCTCGGCGGCGATGCCGTCGACGATGCGGCCGTCGCCCTGCAGGGGGTGCGGGCGGCGCACCGACTCGAAGCGGCGTACCAGGGCGTCGTCGGAGGACTCGAGGAAGACGATGCGCCGGGTGACGCCCCGGGTGTCCAGATCGGCGAGGGATTCGCGCAGATTGTCGAAGAAGCGCCGGCCCCGCACGTCCACGACGACCGCGATCCGCGCCACGTTGCCCTGCGAGCGGGCGCCCAGCTCCACCATGGTGGGGATGAGGGCGGGCGGGAGGTTGTCCACGACGAACCAGCCGAGGTCCTCCAGACACTTCGCCGCCGTCGACCGTCCCGCTCCGGACATGCCGGAGATGATCACCAGCTCGGGGATGGCCGCTTCGGGGGCCTGGGCGGGCGTGCCGTCCGTGCTCACCTGTGCTCCGTCTTCCTGCGCCGCGGGCTGCTCGCCGGCCGCGGGCGGTGGCTGGTCCCGCCCCGCTTCCTCGTGGGCCGGATCTCGCTCCGCTGTGGGCTGTGCGTCGTGCTCGGTCATGTCTCCTGCCCCCGTCGTTCGTCCGGGAGGCCCGCGGTTACGGGCTCCCCCGAGGAACCCGCCGTCGTATCGGGTTCCTCATCATCAATGATCTCTCCAGTCGCCGTGTTCACGGCGGGTGCGGCCGGGGCCGCCTGAGCGAGGGCCACGGCGATGGTCTCGGCCGTCTTCCGGCCTATCCCGGGCACCTCCTGGATCTGTTCGATTGTCGCGGATCGCAGCTTCTTCACCGAGCCGAAATGCTTGATGAGCGCCTGCTTGCGCATCTCGCCGAGACCGGGGACGTCGTCCAGGGGGCCCGCCCGGAAGCGCTTGGCACGCTTGGTGCGCTGGTAGGTGATCGCGAAGCGGTGGGCCTCGTCCCGCACGCGCTGGAGCAGATACAGGCCCTCGCTGGTGCGCGGCAGGACCACCGGGTCGTCCTCTGTGGGGACCCAGACCTCCTCCAGCCGTTTAGCGAGGCCGCAGACGGCGATGTCGTCGATGCCCAGCTCGTCCAGGGCGCGCCGGGCCGCGGCGACCTGCGGCTGACCACCGTCCACGACGACCAGCTGCGGCGGGTAGGCGAACTTCCTGGGACGGCCGTCGTCGTCCTTCAGCGAGCTGGTGAGCGGCTCGCCGTCGGGAAGGGCGCTCTCGCCGTTCACGGCGGTCTCCTCGCCGTCGGCCCACTCCCCCGTCTTCTCCTTCTCCGCGAGGTAACGCCGGAAGCGGCGGGTGATCACCTCGTGCATGGAGCGGACGTCGTCCTGGCCCGCGAAGCCCTTGATCTGGAAGCGGCGGTACTCCCCCTTGCGCTGCAGGCCGTCCTCGAAGACGACCATGGAGGCGACCACGTCGTCCCCCTGCAGATGCGAGATGTCGTAGCACTCGATCCGCAGCGGCGCGCTGTCCAGGTCGAGGGCGTCGGCGATCTCCTCCAGGGCACGCGAGCGCGTGGTCAGGTCGGAGGCACGCTTGGTCTTGTGCAGCGCCAGAGCCTGCTGGGCGTTGCGCTGCACGGTCTCCATCAACGCCTTCTTGTCACCGCGCTGCGGGATGCGCAGGGAGACGTTCGCCCCGCGGCGGCCGGCCAGCCACTCCTGGACCGGCTCGACCGGCTCGGGCAGCGCCGGGACCAGGACCTCCTTGGGGACCGCGTCCCCGGTCTCCTCGCCGTAGAGCTGCTGCAGGGCGTGCTCGACCAGGGCGCCGGTGGTGATCTCCTCGACCTTGTCGGTCACCCAGCCGCGCTGGCCGCGCACCCGGCCGCCGCGCACATGGAAGATCTGCACGGCCGCCTCCAGCTCGTCCTCGGCGACGGCGATGAGGTCGGCGTCGGTCGCGTCGGCGAGCACGACGGCGTTCTTCTCCATGGCCTTCTTCAGGGCCTCGATGTCGTCGCGCAACCGGGCGGCCCGCTCGTACTCCATCTCCTCGGCCGCCTCCATCATCTGCTTCTCCAGACGGCGGAGGTAGGTGCCGGTGCGGCCGGCCATGAAGTCGCAGAACTCCTCGGCCAGCTCCTGGTGGTCCTCGGGGCCGATCCGGCCGACGCAGGGGGCGGAGCACTTGCCGATGTAGCCGAGCAGGCAGGGGCGGCCCGTACGGGCGGCGTTCTTGAACACGCCGGCCGAGCAGGTGCGCACCGGGAACACGCGCAGCAGCAGGTCGACGGTGTCCCGGATGGCCCACGCGTGCCCGTACGGCCCGAAGTACCGGACGCCCTTCTTCTTGTGACCGCGCATCACCTGCACGCGGGGGAACTCCTCGTTCATCGTCACCGCGAGGTACGGGTAGCTCTTGTCGTCGCGGTACTTGACGTTGAACCGGGGGTCGTACTCCTTGATCCAGGAGTACTCCAGCTGGAGGGCCTCGACCTCCGTGGACACCACGGTCCACTCCACGGACGCGGCGGTGGTCACCATCGTCCGGGTGCGCGGGTGCAGGTTCGCCAGGTCCTGGAAGTAGTTCGCCAGGCGCTGACGCAGGCTTTTCGCCTTTCCGACGTAGATCACCCGGCGGTGCTCGTCACGGAACCTGTACACCCCGGGAGAGTCCGGGATCTCACCCGGCCTGGGGCGGTAGCTGGAGGGGTCGGCCATGTCTCACACCCTACTGGCGAGCGCCGACACCGCGTCGGGCCTGTGGACAACGCCAGCCGCGTGCCGCCCGGCCGTCCACATGCCCCCTGGGTGCCCCACCGGGGCGGGCCCGTACCGGTCATGTGCCGGACGCCCCGGACACCGGTGGGACCGGATCTGCGTCGCGTGCCGATCTGCCCACCGGACGCCGCGGGGGGCGTACCGCTCGTGGCCGGCTGCTCTGCTCCGTCGCGCGACCCGCCCGGCCGCGGCCGTGGCGGGTTCCAGGTGTTGTCGGGGTCTGGTCAACACGCTTCAATGCGGGGGAACTCGGGGCCGTGCACGTCCGCGTACGGGCGCGGCGTGCGCAGTCACGGGCGCCCACCGGCGCCCACGGGGGTGGCCCCGCACACCCGCTCAGACGGTCTGACCAGCCGTAGTGACACCTCACAGAAAGGCGCCACGGCATGCGGCATGCCACGGAGCACGCGCACCTCCCCACCGCGGAACTGGACACGGCCCTGCGGGGCGGCCCCTTCCATGTGGCGCTGCGCGCCGCGATCGCCGCACGCGGGCTGCCGCTCCAGCGCGTCCAGCACCATCTGTCCCGCCACGGGGTGAAGGTCGGCATCACGAGCCTGAGTTACTGGCAACAGGGCGCCCGCCGCCCGCAGCGCCCGGAGTCGTTGCGTGCGGTACGGGCACTGGAGGAGATCCTCCACCTGCCGGACGAGTCGCTGATCCGGCTGCTCGCCGAGGCCGACGAGCGCGCGGTGACCGGCCACCCGGCCGTGCGCTCCTACCGCTCCCTGATCGAGGCCTCGGACGTGCTGGACCGGCTCCGGGCCGAGCTGGGCTGGTCTCTCGACGGCGGGCTGCGCACCCTGGGCCACCACGAGTGCGTCCGCATCGGCGCCCGGCGCGAGCTGGCGGGCCGCGAGGCCCACCACATCGTGCGGGCCCACCGCGACGGCGTCGACCGCTTCGTCGCCGTGCACCACGGTGACCCCGGCTGCCGCCCGCACGACATCAGGGTGCGGGCGCTGGAGAACTGCCGCACGGGCCGCGTCCGCTGGGACCAGGACACCGGCGTGCTGGTGGCGGAGCTGCTCTTCGGCACCCGGCTGCGCTCCGGGGACACCTTCCTCTTCCGGTACGGCATCGAGGACGGCACGGCCGGGGCCTCCCGCGAGTACCTCCACCACTTCGGCTTCCCGGGCGGCCAGTACGCCCTCCAGGTGCGGTTCGACGCGGCCGCGCTGCCGATGCGCTGCCACCGCTTCGCCCAGCACTCGACGGCGGCCCCGCGCAGTGGCCGGCACGACCTGCCGGTCACCGGCCCACACCACTGCGTCCACGTGGTCGAGCCACGGATACGTCCGGGGATCGTCGGCATTGCCTGGGAGTGGGAGTGAAGTCGCCTCGGGGGTGTCGTGCGCCGTGGGTCTGTTGCGGGTCCCGCTGAAGGCCTGTCGAGGCGCCGGGATCCGTCACGCCGGACTGCGAAGGAGGGGGATGCCGGCTCGGCGGAGACGCGGAAGGGGCGGGCGGATCGGCGGCGCGGGGCAACGGGTGGTGGGGCTGCGGCGCCGGGCGGCTGCGGGGCGGGACAGCTGTGCGGCGGCGCCGGACGGCCGCGGGTGCGGGGCGTCGGAGCGGGGCGTCGCGGCAGGCCGGTCAGGCGCCCGGGCCGGCGATGATCCTGCCGTTCGTGGTCTTCACCGGCAGCTTGACCAGGGGCTCGGTGGCCGGTGACTGGACCACCTTGCCCGTCACGGCATCGAACTGGCTGCCGTGACAGGGGCAGATCAGCGTCGTGCCCTGCAGCTTGTTGATGGGGCATCCCGCGTGCGTGCAGATGGTGCTGTACGCCGTCAGCTCACCGCTCCCGTCGCGGCTGACGACCACGTTGTGATCCCGGTAGAGCTTGGCGCCGCCCTTCGAGACCTCACTCTCGGCACCGAGGTCGACCGGCGCGGTCGGGGCGGCCGCGGCCGAGCTGCCCTGCCCCGGCGCCGAGCACGCCGCCAGACCGAGTCCGGCGACCGGGGCCACGGCGGCCCCTCGAAGGACGGTACGGCGGCTGGCGGAGGGGCGGGCAGGCATCTGGAAACTCCACTGCTCAAGGGGTGTGCAGGGCGACGATACCCAGGCACAACGGTCGGCCTTGGAGCGGGGGCCTTCATTGACCGTATGCGAGGTGTCGGGAGCGGTGGTGAGGGGCGAGGAGGTGTCGGCGGGCTCGAAGCGGGGACGTAAACGCTTGCGCAAGCGTTTACGCGGGGGCGGTTGATGGGATACCGTCCCGGCCGGAAGGGCCCACGGCCGTTCGGCCTGGCGGCTCTGCTCGGTTTAAGCAATGCGCCCCTGCAGTGCGTTCCGCTGCGTCGGCGCAGTCGGCTCACGAAGGGAAACGCGATGCCCACGATGGCGGACGTCGCACGGAGCGCCGGGGTTTCCGTGGCGACCGTTTCCCATGTCCTGAACGACACCCGCCCGGTGCTGCCCCGCACCCGCCAGGCCGTGCTGGACGCCATCGACGCTCTCGGCTACACCCCCAACACACTGGCCCGCTCCCTGGTGACCTCCCGCACCCGCTCCATCGGGCTGGCGGTATCGGCGATCAGCAACCCGTACTTCACGGAGATCCTCCAGGGCGTCGAGGCCGCCGCACTGGAGGCGGGGTACAGCCTGCTCATCGCCGACCCGCACGACGACCCCGGGCACGAACGCAAGGTCGTGCAGCTCCTCCACGAACGCCGGGTGGACGGCATGATCGTCACTCCGTCCGCGCACCCGCACGATCTGGTCGGCTACCTTCGCCGCCAGGCCGTACCGACCGTCTTCCTGGACCGGATGATCGACGCGGACGTGCTCGACAGAACCGCTGTCGACGGTGCAGCGGGCGCCGCCCCCGGCGAGGGCGCGCCCTGGTACGACCAGGTCTGCGCCGAGAGCGCCGAACCGACCGCCCGTCTCGTCACCCATCTCGCCGGGCTGGGTCACCGTCGGATCGGTATGGTCGCGGGCCTGCCAGGGCTCAGCACCACCAGCGAGCGTGTCTCCGGCTACCGGGACGGCCTCACCGCCGCCGGCCTGGCCCACGACGAACGGCTCCTCGTGTCCGGCAACTCCGAGTCGGCGGCTGCCGAACAGGCCACGGCCGCCCTCCTCGCCCTGCCCGGTCCGCCCACGGCGCTCGTCACCGCCAACAACGCGATGACCATCGGCGCCCTGCGCGCCCTGCGCCGGCACGGCCTGTGCGTCCCGGGCGACATCGCCTTGTGCTGCTTCGACGACTTCGCCTGGGCCGACCTGTTCTCGCCCCGGCTCACCGCCATCGCCCAGCCCAGCAGAGAGCTGGGCGCACAGGCCGTCCAGCTGCTGCTGGGCCGTCTGGACCAGCCGCGCCGGCCGACCCGGAGGGTGCGGCTGCCGTGTGCGTTCGTCCACCGCACGTCCTGCGGGTGCCCGGAGGAGCCGGGCCGGTCCGAAGAGCCCGGGCACACCACGTCATCCACGCCGTCGGAGAAGGGAACCGCCTCGTGATCGTCGTCGCCGGTGAGGCACTGATCGACCTGGTGCCGCAGGGCTCCGGTGCCCTCGCGGACCTGAAGCCGGCGCTCGGCGGCGGCCCGTACAACACCGCCGTGGCCCTCGGCCGACTGGGCTCCCGCACCGCGTTCTGCTCCCGGACGTCGTACGACGCCTTCGGCGAGGCCCTGCTCGACGGGCTGCGGCGGGCGGCGGTGGATGTGTCGGGCGTGCAGCGCGGGGCGGAGCCGACGACTCTGGCGGTGGCCACGGTCGACGACGGTGGCTCGGCCGCGTACTCCTTCTATGTCGACGGCACCGCCGACCGTCTGTTCACCGCTCCCACCGCGCTGCCCGCCGGCACGCGCGCGGTCTCCTTCGGTACCTGCTCGCTCGTCCTGGAACCGGGAGCGAGCGCCTATGAGGAGCTGATGCGCACAGCGGCCGGGCAGGGGCTGTTCACCGCGCTCGACCCCAACGTCCGGGCGGGGCTGATCCCGGACGCGGACGCCTACCGGGCGCGCTTCAAGAGCTGGCTGCCTTCGGTGACGCTGCTGAAGCTCTCCGCGGAGGATGCCGAGTGGCTGGGCGGCACCCCGCGCGAGTGGCTGGCCGCGGGACCGGCGGCCGTCGTGGTGACCCGGGGCGGGGACGGCCTGACCGTGTTCACCCGAGACGGCGGGGAGTACTCCGTTCCGGGTGAGAAGGTCGCCGTGGTGGACACCATCGGCGCCGGTGACACGGTGAACGCGGCCCTGCTGCACGGTCTGTCCACGCAGGACGCGCTGTCGGAGGAAGCGCTCGCCGCCCTGGGGACTCAGGGCTGGACGCGGCTGCTGCGCTTCGCGGCACGCGCGGCGGCGATCACCTGCTCGCGGGCGGGGGCCGAGCCGCCGTACGCGGCCGAGCTGAGTGGCCTGTGAGCGGCCCCTTCTTTCTCTGCTGTTGTCAAGGTGCGGCCGGACCCGTGCGGCGTGGGCCTGTCGAACCTCGATCCGGGGTTGCTGATGAGGGAACGAGCGGCGCCCCGCGGGGAGTTCCCGCGGGGCGCCGCTTTTTGTTGGTGTGTCAGGCCTTGGCTGCTACCGCCTCAGGCCTTGCGGGCCCGCGTCGTCTTCTTCGCGGGCGTCGTCTTCTTCGTGGCCGCGGCGGCCTTCTTGGTGGCCGTGTTGTTGGCCCTGGCCGTCACCGTCTTCTTCGCCGCCGCCGTCGCCGCGGCCGTCTTCCTGGCCGTGGTCGCACGCGGTGCCGTCACCGGGTCCGCGTCGCTGATGCGGTCGGCCCCGAGGATCTCGCGCAGGAACTTGCCGGTGTGGCTGGCCGGCACCCCGGCGACCTCCTCGGGCGTGCCCTCGGCGACCACGAGGCCACCGCCGGCACCGCCCTCGGGACCCATGTCCACGATCCAGTCGGCGGTCTTGATCACGTCGAGGTTGTGCTCGATGACGATGACCGTGTTGCCCTTGTCGACCAGGCCGCCGAGGACCGTCAGCAGCTTGCTGATGTCCTCGAAGTGCAGACCGGTGGTCGGCTCGTCCAGGACGTAGACCGTGCGCCCGGTGGAGCGCTTCTGCAGTTCGCTGGCCAGCTTCACGCGCTGGGCCTCACCGCCGGAGAGGGTGGTGGCGGACTGGCCGAGGCGGACATAGCCGAGGCCGACGTCCTTCAGCGTCCTCAGGTGCCGGGAGATGGCCGGGACGGCCTCGAAGAAGTCGGTGGCCTCCTCGATCGGCATGTTCAGCACGTCGGCGATGGACTTGCCCTTGTAGTGGACCTCCAGGGTCTCCCGGTTGTACCGGGCGCCGTGGCAGACCTCGCACGGCACGTAGACGTCCGGGAGGAAGTTCATCTCGATCTTGATCGTGCCGTCGCCCGCGCAGTTCTCGCAGCGGCCGCCCTTGACGTTGAAGGAGAAGCGGCCGGGCAGGTAGCCGCGGACCTTCGCCTCGGTGGTCTCGGCGAACAGTTTGCGGATGTGGTCGAAGACGCCGGTGTACGTCGCCGGGTTGGACCGCGGAGTGCGGCCGATCGGCGACTGGTCGACGTGCACGACCTTGTCGACCAGGTCGTCGCCGTCCACGCGCGTGTGCCGTCCGGGGACGTTCCGCGCGCCGTTCAGCTCACGGGCCAGGTGCGTGTAGAGGATGTCGTTGACCAGCGTGGACTTGCCGGATCCGGAGACGCCCGTGACGGCCGTGAACACGCCCAGCGGGAAGGACACGTCGATGTCCTGCAGGTTGTTCTCGCGGGCGCCGTGCACGGTGAGCCGCCGGGACGGGTCGCGGGGACGGCGGATGTCCGGAAGCGGGATCGCCTTGCGGCCCGAGAGGTACGCACCGGTCTGCGACTCGGTGTTGGCGAGCAGTTCCTTCAGGGAGCCGCTGTGTACGACCTTGCCGCCGTGCTCGCCGGCGCCGGGACCGATGTCCACGACCCAGTCGGCGACCTTGATGGTGTCCTCGTCGTGCTCCACGACGATGAGCGTGTTGCCCATGTCGCGCAGCCTGACCAGGGTCTCGATCAGCCGGTGGTTGTCCCGCTGGTGCAGACCGATGGACGGCTCGTCCAGGACGTACAGGACGCCGACGAGACCGGAGCCGATCTGGGTGGCCAGGCGGATGCGCTGGGCCTCGCCGCCGGAGAGCGTGCCGGCCGCGCGGTTCAGCGAGAGGTAGTCCAGGCCGACGTCGACCAGGAAGCGCAGCCGTTCGTTGACCTCCTTCAGCACCCGCTCGGCGATCTTCTTGTCGCGGGCGTTCAGCTTCAGCCGGCCCAGGAAGTCCGCGCAGTCGCTGATCGACATCCCGGAGACCTCGGCGATCGACTTCTCCATGATCGTGACCGCGAGGACGATCGGCTTCAGGCGCGTGCCCTCGCAGGAGGGGCAGGGCACCTCGCGCATGTAACCCTCGAAGCGCTCGCGGCTCGCGTCGCTCTCGGCCTCGCTGTGCCGGCGCTTCACGAACGGCACCGCGCCCTCGAAAGGCGTGGTGTACACACGCTCACGGCCGTACCGGTTGCGGTACCGGACCTCGATCTGGGTCTTGTGGCCGTGGAGCAGGGCCTTCTTCGCGCGCTGGGGCAGGCCCGCGAACGGGATGTCCGTGCGGAAGCCGAGGGCGTCCGCGAGAGCGCCGATCAGGCGGCCGAAGTAGTCCTTGGTGTGCCCGTGCGACCAGGGGTGGATGGCGCCCTCGTCCAGGGACTTGTCCTCGTCCGGGACGATCAGTTCGGGGTCGACCTCCATGCGCGTGCCGATGCCGGTGCAGTCGGGGCAGGCGCCGAAGGGCGAGTTGAAGGAGAAGGAGCGGGGCTCCAGCTCCTCGAAGGACAGGTCGTCGTACGGGCAGTACAGGTGCTCGGAGTACATGCGCTCGCGCTCGGGGTCTCCCTCGGGGAGGTCGACGAAGTCGAGCACGATCATGCCGCCGGACAGGCCGAGGGCGGTCTCCACGGAGTCGGTGAGGCGGCGCTTGGCGGACTCCTTCACCGTGAGGCGGTCCACGACCACCTCGATGGTGTGCTTCTCCTGCTTCTTCAGCGTCGGCGGGTCGGAGAGCTGGATGGTCTGGCCGTCCACGCGCGCACGGGAGTAGCCCTTGGTCTGCAGGTCGGCGAAGAGGTCGACGAACTCGCCCTTGCGCTCGCGCACGAGCGGCGACAGCACCTGGAAGCGGCTCCCCTCCGGCAGCTCCAGGACCCTGTCCACGATGGCCTGCGGCGACTGGCGCGAGATCGGACGGCCGCACTCGGGGCAGTGCGGCTTGCCGATGCGCGCGAAGAGCAGGCGCAGGTAGTCGTAGACCTCGGTGATGGTGCCGACCGTCGAGCGCGGGTTGCGCGAGGTCGACTTCTGGTCGATGGAGACCGCCGGGGACAGGCCCTCGATGAAGTCCACGTCCGGCTTGTCCATCTGGCCGAGGAACTGCCGGGCGTACGAGGAGAGCGACTCCACGTAGCGGCGCTGGCCCTCCGCGAAGATCGTGTCGAAGGCCAGGGAGGACTTGCCCGACCCGGACAGGCCCGTGAAGACGATGAGCGAGTCACGAGGCAGGTCGAGCGAGACATTCTTCAGGTTGTGCTCGCGCGCGCCACGGACGATGAGACGGTCGGCCACGCCGGTCCGCACCTTTCTTGAGAGAAGTGACAGGGGCGGGGCCCCCGTGCTTCTTCAGACTAGGGGGAGCCACTGACAACGCCGGTCGGATTGCCCGATCGCATAACAACCCCCGGCCATCCAGCATGCCCGACGTCACCCTCGACGATATAGCACGTGCTTTCGATTTGCGGACGGCCTTCACCACCTTCACCCGAAGGTGTGGCGGGACTAATGTCAGGCCCATGATTGATCACGCTCATGACCTGGCATGTGTACGCGATGCGACCGAACGGCTCCTCACCGCGGTCGCCGCGCTGGACAACGCATCGCTCGCCCAGCCGTCACGGCTTCCGGGCTGGACTCGCGGCCATGTCCTCGCCCACCTCGCCCGCAACGCGGACGCGCTCGTGAACGTTCTCGAGGGCCGGCCCATGTACGCGAGCGCCGAGGCACGCAACGCCGACATCGAGCGCGACGCCGCGCGTCCCCTCGACGTCCAGCTCGCCGACCTGCGCGAGAGCACGGCCCGCTTCGAGGCGGCGGGAGACGCGCCGGCGAACTGGACGCGCACGGTGGAGCTGCGCAACGGGGTCACCGACTCCGCGTCCCGCGTGCCGTTCCGCAGGTGGGCCGAGGTCGACCTGCACCATGTGGATCTCGGCATCGGGTACGAGCTGGAGGATCTTCCGGCGGAGTTCACGGAGCGGGAGATCGGCTTCCTCGTGGAGCGCTTCTCCGGGCATTCCGAGGTCCCCGCGACCCGCGTCACGGACGGCACGCGCGCGTGGAGCACGGGACGCGAGGCGGCCGAGCCCGAGGTGACGGTCGGCGGCGCTCCGGCGGATCTGCTGGGCTGGCTCGCCGGACGTCGTGAGGGGGCCGCGCTGAAGGCGACCGGCGGCGTACTGCCGAAGCTGCCGCCGCTGTAGCGCGACAACGGTCCGCCGGGCGCTCCCCGCTATAGGCTGATCGCCATGACGTACAGCGGAGAGGTCACGGTCGGCGGACCGGCCGACGTGCACGAGCTGAAAGACCTGATGATCACGAAGATCGCGGTCGGCCCGATGGACAACAACGCCTATCTGCTGCGCTGCCGGGCCACCGACGAGCAACTCCTGATCGACGCCGCCAACGAGGCGCAGACGCTCCTCGGCATGATCGGCGACGACGGCATCGCATCCGTGGTCACCACGCATCGGCACGGCGACCACTGGCAGGCACTCGCCGAGGTCGTCGCCGCGACGGGCGCGCGCACGTACGCCGGCCGCGAGGACGCCCCCGGCATCCCGGTGCCCACCGATGTCCTCGTGGACGACGGCGACGTCATCAGGGTGGGGCGCGTCGAACTCACCGCGCGGCATCTCGTGGGGCACACCCCGGGCTCGATCGCGCTGGTCTACGACGACCCGCACGGCCACCCGCACGTCTTCACCGGCGACTGCCTCTTCCCGGGAGGTCCTGGAAAGACAACGAATCCGGTGGACTTCACGAGTCTGATGGACGGTCTGGAAGAGAAGGTCTTCGGTCCGCTGCCCGACGAAACGTGGATCTACCCGGGCCACGGAAACGACACCACGCTCGGCGACGAACGACCGCACCTGGCGGAGTGGAGATCCCGAGGCTGGTGAGCTGTTGGTGCGGTTCGCCGTGTCGCTTCGGCGGGCGCGTGCGCGCGGCGTTCACAGGACCGCAACACCCGTTCCCACTATGCGGACACTTACGGTCATGACCTGGACAAGCATGGGGTTCGCTGCCAATCTCCCGCCATGTATCTCGCCCCTCGCACCCTGCGCCGTGCGCTGGCCGCCGCCACCGTAGCCCTGCTCGCCACCGCTGTCGGCTGTGCTCCGCAGCCCGAGGACAACGCGCCGGCAAGTCCGTCCGGATCGGCCGCGAAGAGCTGCGCCAAGGGCACGTTGGCCACCAAGACCTCCGGCAAGCTGACGATCGCGACGGACGAGCCGGCGTACGAGCCGTGGTTCAAGGACGACAAGCCGGCGAACGGCAAGGGTTTCGAGTCGGCGGTCGCCTACGCCGTGGCGCAGCAGCTGGGTTACGGCAAGAGCGCGGTCGTATGGCAGAGCGTGCCGTTCAACAAGGCGTTCGCGCCCGGTGTGAAGGCCTTCGATTTCGACATCAACCAGGTGTCGATCAGCACCGAGCGCAAGAAGGCCGTCGACTTCTCCTCCGGTTACTACGACGTGCGTCAGGCCGTCATCGCCCTGAAGGGCGGCAAGGCCGCCGGAGCGACGAGCATCGCGGACCTGAAGGACCTCAAGCTGGGCGCCCAGGTGGGCACCACGAGCCTCGACTACATCACCGACGTGGTGAAGCCGAAGCAGGAGGCCGCGGTGTACGCCAAGAACGACCAGGCCAAGTCCGCCCTGAAGAACGGCCAGGTCGACGCCATCGTCGTCGACCTGCCGACCGCGTTCTACATCACCGCGGCCGAGGTGACGAACGCGAAGATCGTCGGCCAGTTCGAGAACCAGGGTGCCGCGCCTGAGCAGTTCGGGCTGGTGCTGGACAAGGGCAGCGCACTGACCTCGTGCGTGAGCGGCGCCGTAGACGCCCTGCGCAAGGACGGCACGTTGGGCAAGCTCGAGAAGCAGTGGCTCTCCGACGCCGTCGACGCTCCGGTGCTCAAGTGACGGTCACCAAGGGCGAGTCGGCCCGGGAGGGGGCCGACGGCAAGGGCGACATGACCGGAGCCGCCGCCGGCGGTGTCCCCGGTGACGGCTACGTACCCTCCCAGCGGCGGCTGGAGCGCGAGCGCCACCAACGCGCGCGTGCCCGCCGCGCCACGGCCGTCGCGGCGCTCTCGACGCTGGTCACGGCCGTCGTGCTGTACCTGGTCGTGGTCGACGCGCCGGGCTGGCCGCGCACCAAGGAGACGTTCTTCGACGCGCACTACGCGCGCGAGGCGCTGCCGAAGGTCCTCGACGGTCTGTGGCTGAACGTCCGCCTGCTCGCGGTCTGCGGCGTCGCCGTCCTGGTCCTGGGCATGCTGATCGCGATCGCGCGCACCCTGCGCGGTCCGGTCTTCTTCCCGCTACGGGTGCTGGCGGCGGCGTACACCGACTTCTTCCGCGGCCTTCCGCTGATCATCAACCTGATGATCGTCGTCCTGGGCGTGCCGGCGCTGCGGCTGCAGGGCGTGACGGTCGATCCGGTGCTGCTGGGCGGTACGGCGCTGACGCTGACGTACTCGGCGTATGTGGCCGAGGTGTTCCGGGCCGGGATCGAGTCGATCCACCCTTCGCAGCACGCCGCGGCCCGCTCGCTGGGCCTCACCAACCGGCAGGCCCTGCGCTACGTCGTCCTCCCCCAGGCGGTACGTCGTCAGGTGCCGCCGCTGCTCAACGACCTGGTGTCGCTGCAGAAGGACACGGGCCTGGTGTCGATCGGGGGCGCGGTGGACGCCGTGCGGGCGGCCGACATCATCGTGGGCCGCAGTATGAACTACACGCCGTACATCGTCGCGGGGCTGGTGTTCGTGGCGCTGACCATTCCGATGACCCGCTTCACGGACTGGGTGACGGCCCGGATGGACCGGCGGCGGGCCCAGGGAGGAGCGCTATGAGTGACGCAGACGCACCCGTCCTGCGCATGGAGTCCGTCCGCAAGACCTTCGGCGCTTCCATCGTCCTGCGGGACGTCGAACTGGAGGTCGCGCCGCACACGGTGACCGCCCTGATCGGCGCGTCCGGATCGGGCAAGTCCACGCTGCTGCGCTGCGCCAACCTCCTGGAGGAGATCGACGACGGTGCGATCTGGCTGGACGGCGAGGAGATCACCGATCCCCGTGCCGACCAGGACGCGGTGCGGCGGCGCATCGGTGTGGTCTTCCAGGCGTACAACCTGTTCCCGCACATGACCGTGCTGGACAACATCACGCTGGCGCCGCGCCGCGTGCACGGCGCCGCCCGCGCCGAGGCCGAGGAACGGGCCAGGCAGCTGCTGGAGCGCCTCGGACTGGCCGCCAAGGCCGATGCCTATCCCGACCGGCTCAGCGGCGGCCAGCAGCAGCGTGTGGCGATCGTACGGGCGCTTGCCGTGCGGCCCCGGCTGTTGCTGCTGGACGAGATCACGGCCGCGCTCGACCCCGAACTCGTGGGCGAGGTGCTGGAGGTGGTCCGGGACCTGAAGGACGACGGCATGACCATGATGCTGGCGACGCACGAGATGGGCTTCGCGCGGGACGTGGCCGACCAGGTTTG
Source organism: Streptomyces sp. NPDC037288 (assembly GCF_055603265.1). NCBI lineage: Bacteria > Bacillati > Actinomycetota > Actinomycetes > Kitasatosporales > Streptomycetaceae > Streptomyces > Streptomyces sp. NPDC037288. Next base: position 235,859 of record NZ_JBVJVY010000007.1, on the reverse strand, counting down.
CTTTCTGGACGGTGGAGTCGTCCTGGAGCGCGGCACCGCCGAGCAGGTCTTCGGCGACCCACAGCAGGAGCGCACGCGGCGCTTCCTGCGGCGGATCGTGGAGGCGGGCCGGCTGTGACAGCGCAGGCCCACGCGGCGGCGCAGGGCTACGCGTCGGCCTGGGCCGCGCCCACCAGGGCGGCCACGCGCTCCACGCCGAACACATAGCCCTGCACTCCGCACCCGGCGATCACACCGTCGGCGCGCAGCGAGACGTACGAGTGGTGCCGGAACGATTCGCGCTGGTGGATGTTGGAGATGTGCACCTCCAGCACGGGCATGCCGTCGCAGGTGTTGAGTGCGTCCAGAATCGCGACCGACGTGTGGGAGTAGGCGCCGGGGTTGATGACGATCCCGCAGTGGTTCAGGCGCGCCTCGTGGATCCAGTCGACCAGTTCGCCTTCGTGGTTGGACTGCCGGAAGTCCACCGTGCCGCCGTGCGCCGCCGCGGCCTTGGCACACAGCGCCTCGACGTCGGCCAGCGTGTCCTTGCCGTAGATCTGGGGCTGGCGCTGGCCGAGCAGGTTCAGGTTGGGCCCGTTGAGGATCATGATCGGGGCGTTGGCCAGGGTGCGGGGCACGGTTCCTCCGGTCCGTTCGGGGCGGTACGTCGACGACCGCTGCTCGCACCCGGTGTATCACGGTGGCCGGAGCGAAGGGCGGGCCGTGTGCCCCGGTGACTTCGGCGCACGCCACGGTCGCCCGATCACCTCCGCGCGCCCCGTAACCGCCGATCACAGGGAGTAGTTGACGCGGCATGCAGCCTCTACGCGCCGTAAGTGCCCCTTCGATGCCGAGACTCGCCGCCGCATCGCTGGCGGGGAGCGCGATCGAGTTCTACGACTTCTTCGTCTACGGGACGGCGGCGGCCCTGGTGCTGGGGCCGCTGTTCTTCCCGACGTTCTCGCCCGTTGCGGGGACCCTGGCGGCGTTCGCGACGTTCGGGGTGGGGTTCGTGGCCCGTCCGCTCGGCGCGGTGCTGTTCGGGCATCTCGGCGACCGGCGCGGGCGGCGGCCGGTGCTCGTCCTCTCGCTGCTGCTCACGGGCGCCTCGACGGTCGCGGTGGGCTGCGTGCCGTCGTACGGCGCGATCGGCGTCGCCGCACCCGTACTGCTGCTCGTCCTGCGCTTCCTGCAGGGGCTGGGGCTCGGCGGGGAGTGGGGTGGAGCGGTCCTGCTGACCGCCGAGCACGCGCCGGCCGCGCGACGCGCGCTGTGGTCGAGCTTCCCTCAGGTCGGCCCCGCGTTCGGTTTCGTGCTCGCCAACGGGGTGATGCTCGCCCTGTCTGCGGCACTGTCGGACGCGGAGTTCGCGCGGTGGGGGTGGCGGGTGCCGTTCTGGGCGGCCGGGGTGCTGGCGCTGGCCGGGCTGTGGCTGCGCTCGTCGCTCGCCGAGAGCCCTCGGTTCCTGGAGATCGACGACCACGCGCGCGTGCCGTTCGTCGAGGTCGTACGGCATCACGGGCGGCTGGTGCTGCTGACGGCCGGCGCGCTGGCCGTCGGGTACGCGGTGTTCTATGCGGTGACGACCTGGTCGCTGGCGTATGCGACGGAACGGCTCGGGGTGAGCCGGACAGTGATGCTGACCTGTGTCATGGCCGCGGTGGTCGTCAAGGGGGCGCTCACGCCTGTGATGGCGCTGCTCGGCGACCGCTACGGGCGCCGGGCGATGTGTCTGACGGGGTGCTCGGCCTGCGCCCTGTGGATGCTCCCGATGGTGGCGCTGCTGGCCACCGGTGAGCCGTTGCTGATGTTCCTCGGCATTCTGGGTGCCCTGATCACCTTCGTCATCATGTTCGCGGTCGTCGCCGCCTATCTGCCGGAACTGTACGAAGCGCGGGTGCGCTGCACGGGCGCCGCGGTGGGCTACAACCTCGGCGGGGTCCTCGGCGGCGCCCTCACTCCGATCGTGGCCACGGCGCTCGCGGAGCAGGGCGGACGGGTGCCGTGGGCCGTGGGCGCGTATCTGACGGGTGTCGCACTGGTCAGCCTGGTGTGCTTCGCGCTGCTTCCGGAGACGCGGCCGGTACCGGTGCCGGCGGTGGAGCCCGTGGCAGGCTGACCCGGCGCCGCTGCGCTATGGATTGATCGCCAGCTCCAGGTATGCCGCGAAGAGCACCAGGTGGACCCCTCCCTGCAGGGGCGTGGCCCGTCCCGGCACCACCGTCAGGGAGCTGACCACCACGGTCAGCGCGAGCAGCAGCATGTGTGTCGAGCCGAGGCCGAGGACGAGCGGTCCGGACAGCCAGACGGAGGCGAGGGCGACGGCCGGGATGGTCAGTCCGATGCTGGCCATGGCTGAGCCGAGAGCGAGGTTGAGGCTGGTCTGCACCCGGTCGCGGCGTGCGGAGCGCAGGGCTGCGATCGTCTCCGGCAACAGGACGAGCAGGGCGATGATCACACCGACGACGGCTTGGTGCAGGCCCGCCGCCGCCACGCCCGACTCGATGGTGGGCGACACACCCTTGGCCAGGCCGACCACGCCGACCAGGGCCAGGCCGAGCAGACCGAGGCCGATCCAGGCGGTGCGCGCGGAGGGGGGCTGGGCGTGGTCGTCGGCGGTGATGACCTCGCCCTGCCGGGTGATCGGCAGGAAGTAGTCGCGGTGGCGCACGGTCTGGGTGGCCACGAACAGGCCGTAAAGGATCAGTGAGGACAGCGCGGCGAAGGTCAGCTGCACCGTGGAGAACTCGGGTCCGGGCTTGCTGGTGGTGAAGGTCGGCAGCACCAGGCTGAGCGTGGCGAGCGTCGCCACGGTCGCCAGGGCGGCACCGGTCCCCTCGGGGTTGAAGACCGCCGTGCCGTGCCGCAGCGAGGCGACGAGCAAGCAGAGGCCGACGATGCCGTTGCAAGTGATCATCACGGCGGCGAAGACGGTGTCTCTGGCCAGGGTGGAACTCTTGTCGCCGCCGTCGGCCATGAGGGTGACGATCAGGGCCACCTCGATGATCGTGACGGCGATGGCGAGCACCAGGGACCCGAAGGGCTCGCCGACGCGGTGAGCGATGACCTCGGCGTGATGCACCGCGGCCAGGACGGCCCCGGCGAGCACCACGGTCACGAGGGCGACGACCGCGCCCGGCAGGTCACGGCCCCAGGTGAACACCAGGAGAACGACCGCGAGTACGGGCACGAGGATCGTCCATTGCCGGGTGAGCGACCGGAACCGAGTGATCATGCGGCGATGGTCGCAGACAGGTACTGGGTTCGCATTCCGCTCTTTTCGGATACTTCTCGTCCTTTCCGTCGTGCAGACCGGCATCGGGGGGGGGGGGGGGGGGGGGGGGGGGGGGTTTTTTCCCCCCCCCCCCCCCCCCCCCCCCCACGGCCACATCCGCCGCGGCCTCGGTCAGGCGTCGACGCTGTCCTTCGGAGCGCCTTCCCCGCCGGCGTGCGCCGCCTCGACGGCCGCCTGCTTCCTGGAGGCCATCAGGCTGGTGATGGTGGTGACGACCAGGACCGCGCAGATCACGCCGAGCGAGACCGGGATGCTGATCTCGGGGACGTGGACGCCGGACTCGTGCAGGGCGTGCAGCACCAGCTTGACGCCGATGAAGCCGAGGATGATCGACAGGCCGTAGGAGAGGTGGACCAGCTTCGTCAGCAGGCCGCCGATGAGGAAGTACAGCTGCCGCAGACCCATGAGGGCGAAGGCGTTGGCGGTGAAGACGATGTACGGGTCCTGGGTCAGGCCGAAGATCGCGGGGATGGAGTCCAGGGCGAACAGGACGTCCGTGGTGCCGATGGCCAGCATCACGACCAGCATCGGGGTCATGACCCGCTTGCCGTTCTGCTGGATCCACAGCTTGGTGCCGTGGTACCGGTCGGCCACGCCGAACTTGCGCTCCGCGGCCTTCAGCAGCTTGTTCTCCTCGTACTCCTCGTCCTCCTCGTCCGCGCGGGCCTCCTGGACGAGCTTCCAGGCGGTCCAGATCAGGAAGGCGCCGAAGAGAAAGAAAACCCAGGAGAAGCTGCCGATGATCGCGGCTCCCGCGGCGATGAAGACGGTCCGCAGGGCCAGGGCTATCAGCACGCCGACGAGCAGGACGCGCTGCTGGTACTGGGTGGGCACCGCGAACTTCGCCATGATCAGGACGAAGACGAAGAGGTTGTCGACACTCAGCGACTTCTCGGTGATGAACCCGGCGAAGAACTCGCCGGCCGGCTGTCCGCCGCCGAAGACGAGGAGACCGAGGCCGAAGAGGCCGGCCAGGGCGATCCAGACGACGGTCCAGATACCGGCTTCCTTGATCGACACCTCGTGCGGCTTGCGCCCGATGAAGAAATCGACCGCGATCAGGGCGGCGAGACCCACGACGGTCAGGACCCACAGGGTCATGGAGACTTCCACTGCACCTCCGGCATTACGTAACGGCAAACACGTCAGCGTCGTCGCTGCCGGAGGTCTCTTCCACCCGCGTCGGGCCGACGCCCCGGGACCGGAAACGGTCCGTACTGACGGGTGCGCCGCAGTCAGGGAGTACTCCCCTCCGTACGGAAACAGTACCCGAACCACCAAGGAAAGGTAAAGGGAAAGGCAAAATAAAGACCAAGTGACCTGGTCAACGGGGCTTTACCTGCGCTTGGTCAGAGTCCTGGCCACCTCGGCGAGGACCTGGTGCACGATCTGGCTGCCGGCCGGCACCAAAGAGGGTTCGTAGGTCCAGGCGTGCCCGACCCAGGGATCGGCGAGGTGGTCGTCGGGCAGGGGGGTGAGTCGCATCAGCGAACGCCACAGCGGATCGAGCAGAGGGCCGTAGGCCGCTGCGTCCTCGCGGTCCGCCACCAGCAGGAGGTGCACGCCGACGTCGGGCCCCTCGTCGGCGAGATAGCGCAGCCGGGTCACGGCCCGGTCGTCGAAACCGTGCGGGAAGTCATTGACGATGAGCAGCTGTCGTGCGGTGTCGACGTCGGCCGGCAGCGACTCGGGCGCGCCGCCGCGCAGGGCCATCTGCACCAGGTCGACCCGCCGGGTGAGCTTCTCCAGCACCTCGGTCACCCCGGGCGCCCCGGTCGCGGGAGGCGCGGCGAGCACGCCGGTCCGCCTGAGCGGAGCGAACGCCGCTGCCCCGGCGTCGGCCGGGTCGATGATCTGCACGGCGAAGTCCCCCGCCGGATGCACGGCGAGCAGCCTCGCCGCGACCGCCACGGCCGCCTCCATGGCCAGATGCCGCAGCTCGGCGGAGTCCGGGAAGCCGTCGGATGCGGACGCCGGCCCGCTGTCGACCCACAGGCCGCGCTCCAGCGGCAGCCTGACCAGCATGGGGATGCGCAGCGGCACGCTCTCGGGCAGATACAGGTCGCCCAGGCGCAGGGCCATCGGCGGCTCGGTGGGCATGCGGTAGCCGTGCCAGACGGGGTTGTCCCAGCCGGCGTATGCGGGCGGCAGCGCGGGCTCGACCACCTCGGACTCGGCGGTGAGCTGGGCGAGGTCGCGGTCGAGGACCGCGCGGGCCTGGTCCACCAACTGCGTCCGGCGGGCGTGGGCCACCTCACGCGCGGTCTCTCCCGCGGTGCCGAGCCGGCCGCGGGGGTCGGTGAGGGCCTGGTCGAGTTCCTTCTCCAGGCGGGAGTCGGCGAAGTCGACGGCGCTGCGGTACGCGGCGGTCGTGCGGGCCACGTCCTCGAACATGCCCCAGACCTGGTTGTACAGCCGCTCCTCCATCGACCAGCCCACGGCGTCACCCGCTACGGGCAGCGCGGGCCGGCCGTCGGTGTCCGCAGACGCCGGGGGCGGTGGGGCGTGATGGCGGCGGCGGCCGGGGTGCGTGTAGTCGACCCGGGCGCCGGTGTCGCGCGGGCCGGCGCCCGAGGCCTGGGCGTCGTACGGGTTCCGCACGTCGTACGAGGGTGCCGGCTCCGGCCGCTGCGCGGCGTACGGGGGCTCCGGCGCACGGGTGTCGTGCGGTGCGCCTGCCGACGTGTCGCGAGCCGCGGCAGTGGAGGCGTCGTGCGGGACGGTCGCGGAGGTGCCCTGCGGCGTGCGGGCCGAGGCGTCGCAGACCGAGGTGTCCTGCGGCGTCGGCGCGGCGGAGGGGTGCGGCAGTGGGCGGGACGGGCCGTGCGCCGCCGCCTCATGGACGGCGGCCGCGAGGTCGGCGGCCTCGCGCAGCCCCTGGTCGGCGAGGAGCGCCGTGAGCCCGGCAGCGTAGCCCTGACCCACCGCACGCACCTTCCAGGCGCCCTGTCTGCGGTACAGCTCCAGGGCGAGCACGGCCGTCTCGCTGTCCAGGCCGGTGAGGGTGAAGCAGGCGAGTTCGGTGCCGTCGAAGCCCTCGACGGCGGTGTGCGGGGCGGCGACGGCCCCGAACCGCGGGGGCACTGCCGCCCCTTCGGGCAGGGCGAGGAAGACGTCCACGCGATGCACGGCCTCGGGCAGGGCGCCCAGGTCGACGGCCAGCCGGTGCTCGGTTGCGGCCTGCCGGGACACCTCGATGCCGGGCAGAGCGGGGGAGCCGGGATGGGCCACCCACTGGATGCCGTGCACCGCGCCGTTCTCGTCGCCGAGGGTGACCCCGGCCAGGACCGGCGCCCCGGCCGAGATCCGGATGGTCAGCCGGATGTGGGACAGCGGGTGGTTCTGTCCCCGCACCAGCTCGGCCGTCATCGCCGTCGCCCCCTGTGTCGTTGTCTCGTGCGCCCTGCCGGTCGAACGGGCGGTCCTACAGATGCGGCAGGATCGCCGGCATCAGGTCCTGGAACGTGCGGCCGTTGGCCGGGGCGCCCAGGGCGGTCATCGTCCAGCCCGAGCCCGCGCGGTGCACCTTCGCCATGATCTGGGCGGTGTAGTCGCCGCCGCCGTCCAGGGTGTAGCGGGCGAGTTCCTGGCCGTTGGTCTCGTCGACGAGGCGGCAGAACGCGTTCTGCACCTCCTGGAAGGTCTGGCCCGTGAAGGAGTTCACGGTGAAGACGATCTGGTCGATGTGGACCGGGACGCGCTGCAGGTCCACGAGGATCGCCTCGTCGTCACCGCCTTGGCCGACACCGCCGACGAGGTTGTCGCCGGTGTGCCGGACGGAGCCGTCGTCGCTGACCAGGTGGCGGAAGAAGACGACGTCGACCGGCTGCTTCTCGGCGAAGAGGACGGCCGAGGCGTCCAGGTCGATCTCGCGGGTGCGGGAGCCGAACAGGCCGCGTCGCTTCGCCGCCTGCCAGCCCAGTCCCATTCGGACCGCGGTCAGGGTGGCCCCGTCCTTCTTCTCCAGGCTGATGGCCTGACCCTTGCTCAAGTTGACGGACACCGCTGAATCCCCTCTCGATGGTCCCCTGTTGCCGCGCAGTGCGCGGTTGTCCAGAACCCTACGCAGGGGCACCGACAGTGCCGCACCCCGGCCCGCGCTTTGTGTCGGTGTTGCAACACTTGGCGCATATGCCGAGGTCCGACAGGGTGGCGGGGCTCAGGCGAGGCCGGCCTCCCGCATCTGGCGCAGCTCCTTCTTCATCTCCGAGACCTCGTCGCGCAGCCGGGCCGCGATCTCGAACTGCAGCTCCGCGGCGGCGGCGCGCATGCGCTCGGTCATCTCCTCGATCTGCTCGGCGAGTTCGGCCGCCGGACGGTCCGTGGGCACCGTGGCCGCCGCCTTGCCCTTGGCGGCCTTGCCCGCCTTTGCGCCCTTGGCGGTCTTGTCTCCGAGCGACGGAACGGGTGCCTTGGCGGCCTTGCCGTCCTTGGACTTGCGGTAGCCGGAGCCGAGGAGCTGCTCGGTGTCGACCTCTTCACGGGCGATCTGCGCGACGATGTCGTTGATCTTCTTGCGCAGCGGCTGGGGGTCGATGCCGTTGGCCTTGTTGTAGGCGACCTGCTTCTCCCGGCGGCGGTTGGTCTCCTCGATGGCCTTCTCCATCGCCGGGGTGATCTTGTCGGCGTACATGTGGACCTGGCCGGAGACATTGCGCGCCGCGCGGCCGATGGTCTGGATCAGCGAGGTGCCCGAGCGCAGGAAGCCCTCCTTGTCGGCGTCCAGGATCGCCACCAGGGACACCTCGGGCAGATCGAGGCCCTCGCGGAGGAGGTTGATGCCGACCAGGACGTCGTACTCACCGGAGCGCAGTTCGCGCAGCAGTTCGACGCGGCGCAGGGTGTCGACGTCGCTGTGCAGATAGCGCACCTGGATGCCGAGCTCCAGGAAGTAGTCGGTGAGGTCCTCGGCCATCTTCTTGGTGAGGGTGGTGACGAGGACGCGCTCGTCCTTCTCGGTGCGCTTACGGATCTCGTGCACCAGGTCGTCGATCTGGCCCTCGGTGGGCTTCACCACGACTTCCGGGTCGACCAGGCCGGTCGGGCGGATGATCTGCTCCACGACGCCGTCCGAGCGGGACAGCTCGTAGGTGCCGGGGGTGGCCGACAGGTAGACGGTCTGGTCGATGCGCTCCTGGAACTCCTCCCACTTCAGAGGGCGGTTGTCCAGCGCGGAGGGCAGGCGGAAGCCGTGGTCCACGAGCGTGCGCTTACGGGAGGCATCGCCCTCGTACATGGCGCCGATCTGCGGGACGGTGACGTGCGACTCGTCGATGACGAGCAGGAAGTCGTCCGGGAAGTAGTCCAGCAGGGTGTTGGGCGGGGATCCGGGCAGGCGGCCGTCGAAGTGCATCGAGTAGTTCTCCACGCCGGAACAGCTGCCGATCTGGCGGAGCATCTCGATGTCGTACGTGGTGCGCATCCGAAGGCGCTGGGCCTCCAGGAGCTTGCCCTGCTTCTCCAGCTCGGCGAGGCGCTCCCCCAGCTCCTTCTCGATGTCGTTGATGGCCCTCTCCATGCGCTCGGGGCCGGCGACGTAGTGGGAGGCGGGGAAGACGTACAGCTGCTGGTCGTCGCTGATGATCTCGCCGGTGAGCGGGTGCAGCGTGGACAGCGCCTCGATCTCGTCACCGAACATCTCGATGCGGACGGCCAGCTCCTCGTAGACCGGGAAGATCTCGATGGTGTCGCCGCGGACCCGGAAGGTGCCGCGGCTGAAGGCCATGTCGTTGCGCGTGTACTGGATGTCGACGAAGCGGCGCAGCAGCTCGTCGCGGTCCATCTCGTCGCCGACCCTCAGGGGAACCATGCGGTCCACGTACTCCTGCGGAGTACCGAGGCCGTAGATGCAGGACACCGAGGCCACCACGACGACGTCGCGGCGGGTGAGCAGCGAGTTGGTCGCCGAGTGGCGCAGCCGCTCGACCTCCTCGTTGATCGAGGAGTCCTTCTCGATGTAGGTGTCCGACTGCGGGACGTAGGCCTCGGGCTGGTAGTAGTCGTAGTACGAGACGAAGTACTCGACCGCGTTGTTCGGCAGCAGCTCGCGGAACTCGTTGGCCAGCTGGGCGGCCAGCGTCTTGTTCGGCGCCATCACGAGCGTGGGGCGCTGGAGCTTTTCGATCATCCACGCCGTGGTGGCTGACTTGCCGGTGCCGGTCGCGCCCAGCAGGACGACGTCCTTCTCACCGGCCCCGATGCGCTTGGCCAGGTCGGCGATGGCCGTCGGCTGGTCGCCGCTGGGCTGGTAGGGGCTGACGACCTCGAAGGGCGCCACCGTGCGTTCGATGTGGGAAACGGGCCGCATGTCATCCACCGTACGACCCCGCACTGACAACAGGTCCGGATCAGCGATTCTGCGGGGTCCGGGAGACGTGGTGCGCGGTGCGGCGCTCCTCGTGAAGGGCGGCACGGCGGTCCGGGTGGAAGGCGACGGCGGTGGCCGGGACACCGGGTTTCTGCTCGATGGGCCTGGGCACGGGCCGGCCCATGACCATCAGCGGGTCGAAGATCACCACGACGCCCGCGAGGAGCAGGAAGGCGAGCGGGCCGATCAGCATCGGTGCGAGCACGGACGGCTCGGGCGCGCCTCCGGCGGCGTGGGTCGTGCCGTCGAGGTGGACCCCCAGGGCGGCCATGCCGGTGTAGTGCATGCCGCTGACCGCGAGCCCCATGACGAGGCTCGCGCCCACGCTCCACATGAAGCCCCGGACGCGTCCGGCGGCCCACAGGGCGGCGGTGGCGGCCACGACCGCTATGACCACGGAGGCGGCGACGGTGAACGTGTTGTAGGTGAAGCGCCCGTGGAAGCGCACGCCCGCCATGCCGAGGTAGTGCATCGAGGCCACACCCAGGCCGGTGATCGTGCCACCGGTGAACAGAGCGGTGCCGGTGGCGCCCCGGTAGCCGACGATGAAGATCCCGACCCCGACCATGACGACGGCGAGGCCGAGGCTCGCGTAGGTGATCGACTTGTCGTAGTGGATCGGCGTCTCCTTGATGGCGAATCCCATCATGGCGACGAAGTGCATGGTCCAGATGCCGGAGCCGATCGCGGCGGAGCCGAGGGCCAGCCAGGCGGGCCGCCAGGAGTGCGTGACCAGCAGGGACCGGGTGGTGCAGCGCAGGCCGAGGGCGCCACCGAGGCAGGCCATCAGATAGGCCACCAACGGGGTGACGGCCCCGTAGCTGAATCCGTCGACCGTGCCTTGCATCCGCGGCTGCCCTTCCGCCCTCTTGCGTCCCGGAATCCCCGACTTGTCCCCCCGGCCCAGGACCGCGCCGGCGGTCAGGGTTGTCGCAGAGAGTATGACCCCCACCGGAATGGTCGAACGATTTTCCGGCAAAGAAACACGGCCTTGCCTCAGTTGTGGGGTACCGGTGAGCGGACCTGGACATCTCCATTCGCTCTGTGGCCATCGTGCGCCCGCGTGCCGTTGACCGTCTGCTGTCACTCTGGTTGCTGTCGGAATTCACTCGACGCGAGGAGTCTGCATGCACGCGCGCGTACTTGCCGCCGCGGCCGCCGCCGTCCTGGGGACGGCGGCCCTGCCGAGCCCCACCTCCGACACCCGGGCCGGCGACGTCGGCGTGCCCACGGTGATCGCCCACCGGGGTGCCTCCGCCTATGCCCCCGAGAACACGCTGGCCTCGATCGACAAGGCCGCGCAGCTGGGCTTCTCCTGGGTCGAGAACGACGTTCAGCGCACCAAGGACGGCGAGCTGGTCGTCATCCACGACGACAGCCTGCAGCGCACCACGGACGTCGAGCAGGTCTTCCCCGACCGGGCCCCATGGAAGGTGAAGGACTTCACCGCCGCCGAGATCGCCCGGCTGGACGCGGGCAGCTGGTACTCCCAGGCGTACGCGGGCACGCGCGTGCCGACACTGAAGGAGTACATGTGCCGGATCGAACACAACCACGAGAAACTGCTCCTGGAGATCAAGAACCCGGAGCTGTACCCGGGCATCGAGCAGCAGACGCTGAAGCTTCTCGGCAACGAGGGCTGGCTGGACCACAAGCACCTCGGGCGGCTGATCGTGCAGAGCTTCAGCGGCGACAGCATCCGGACCGTGCACGAGCTGAGGCCCGCGGTCACCACGGCCTACCTCGGGTCGCCCACGACGGCGCAACTGCGCCAATACGCGCCCTACACGGATCTCATCAATCCCTCGTACGGGTCGCTCTCCCAGGCGTACGTCTCGGCCGTGCACGCCGTCGACGGACCGCATGACAAGCCGCTCGGGGTGTTCGCCTGGACGGTGAACGACGCGGCCACCGCGCGCAGGGTCGCGGACTACGGCGTCGACGGGATCATCAGCAACAAGCCCGACGTGGTGCGGGCGGCGCTGGGTTCGCACTGAGCGGGACGGGCGTTGTCAGTGGCGGGTCGTACCGTGGGCGCATGGACAGCGATGGGCAGGATGAGCAGCGGGTCGTGTGGGCCGTGGTGGGCACGGACATCGGTCCGCTGATGCTGGCGGCGACCCGTGACGGCCTGGTCAACGTGGTCTTCCATGCCACGGACGCGGTGCGCGACCGCGCCGTGGAGCGGCTGGCGGCCCGGCTGGGCCGCACTCCCGTGGAGGATCCGGACTCGCCGCTGCTGGCAGAGGCGATACGCCAGCTGCGGGCCTATTTCACGGGCGAGCGGCACGGCTTCGACCTGCCGCTGGACTGGTCGCTGATCTCCGGATTCAACCGGCAGGTGCTGCGCGAGCTGGCGTCCGGCGTGCCCTACGGCTCGGTGGTGGGGTACGGCGATCTCGCCGGGCGGGTCGGGCAGCCCGGCGGGGCGCAGGCGGTCGGCATGGCGATGGGTGCCAATCCGCTGCCGGTGGTCGTGCCGTGCCACCGGGTGGTGGAGAGCGACGGCGGCATCGGCGGCTTCGGGGGCGGCCTGGAGACCAAGCGCAAGCTGCTCGCCCTCGAGGGCGTGCTGCCCGAGCCGCTGTTCTGACCGGCCCGGCTAGTCGTCGTAGTGCCGGGCCTCGAAGACGTTGCCGTCGGGGTCCCGGAAGTAGAAGTTGCGCCGGGCCCTGCCACGGGCGCCGAAGGAGTCGCGGCCCATGTCGCTCATGGGTACGCCGTGCTCCTCCAGCCGGGCGCGGAGGGCGTCGAAGGCGTCGGCGGGCAGGGACAGGCAGATGTGGTTGACCGGATGGCCGGCGGCGTCGGCAGCGCCGGGCAGCATGTTCATGCCCTCGGCCGAGGTGAGCGGGACGAGGTCCAGGATGGTCTCCTCGTTGACGCGCACGGAGGGGAACGCCGTCTTTCCGTCGGCGTACTCGGCGACTCTCACGGGTTCCAGGCCGACGGCATCCTGGTAGAAGCCGGCCGCGGCGACCGGATCGGCCACCCACAGGACGACGTGGTCGAGACGCGTGCTGTTCTTCCTCATGCGGCCCAGGCTGGTGGCGTCCCCCACAGTCCGCAAGCGTTTAGCGACGGCCGGCACCCGCCAGAGATGGGGAAGGGACCGACGGACAGGAGGCGGTGCGCGTGGTGCTGATGGTGTCGCAAGAGGTCCGGGAAGCGATCGACGCACGGCGGCCGGTGGTGGCTCTGGAGTCCACGATCATCGCGCACGGCCTGCCCCGCCCGCGGAACCTGCAGGCGGCGCGGGAGCTGGAGGACGCGGTACGGCGGGAGGGCGCCGTACCGGCGACCATCGCCGTGCTCGACGGCCGCCCCCGTGTCGGCCTGGACAAGGAGCAACTGGAGCGGGTCGCGAACGAGGACGGCATCCGCAAGCTGGGCCACCGCGACGTTCCGCTCGCCGTGGCGGCGCGTGCGAGCGGTGCGACCACGGTGTCGGCCACGGCACAGCTGGCCGCGCTCGCGGGCATCCGGGTGTTCGCCACCGGCGGGCTGGGCGGTGTCCACCGGGAGTGGACGGTGACCCAGGACGAGTCGGCCGACCTGGGTCTGCTGGCCCGCACCCGGATCACGGTGGTCTGTGCGGGCGTGAAGTCGATCCTGGACGTGCCGGCGACCCTGCAGCGGCTGGAGACGCTGGGTGTGGCCGTCGCCGGGTACGGCACGGACCGGTTTCCCGGCTTCTATCTGTCGGACTCGGGGCATCCGGTCGACTGGACCCTGGGGACTCCGGAGCAGGTCGCGGACGTCATGCGGGCCCAGGACGCGCTCGACGCGCCGGGGTCGGCGCTGATCGTCGCCAACCCGGTCCCCGAGGCGGAGCAGCTCGATCCGGAACTGCACGCGCGCGTGCTCGCCGACGCGCTGCGCGCCTGCGCGGAGCAGGGGGTCACCGGGCAGGCGGTCACCCCGTTCCTGCTGGACTACCTGGTCCGGCACACCGACGGCGCCTCCCTGAGCGCCAATCTGGCGGCCGTACGCGGCAACGTACGGCTGGCGGCACGGATCGCCACGGCGTGGACCAGGGGGTGACCGCGGACGGGGCACTGCTGGTCGTCGGGGACGTGGTCACGGATGTGGTCGCCCGGCACCGCGGGCCGCTCGCGGCCGGCACCGACACGGCCGCCGCGATCCGTACGGTGCCGGGCGGCGCAGGCGCGAACGTGGCCTGCTGGGCCGCACACGCGGGCTGTGCGGACGTACGTCTGCTCGGGCGGGTGGGCGTGGATGCGGCCGCGTGGCACGAGCGCGAGCTGGTCGCGGCCGGAGTGCGGCCCCGGCTGGTGGTCGATCCGACAGCCCCGACCGGGACGGTGATCTGCCTCGTCGACACGGGCGCGGCGGCGGAGCGCACGTTCCTCACGGACAGCGGGGCGTCTTTGCGGCTCGAACCCGCCGACTGGTCGGACGCGTTGCTCGACGGCGTGGCCAGGCTGCACCTGTCCGGCTATCTGCTGTTCACGGAACCGAGCCGGGAGCTCGCGCGGACGGCGCTCATGGCGGCACGCGCGCGTGGTGTGCCGGTCAGCCTGGATCCGGCTTCGGCGGGCTTCCTGGTGCGGCTGGGCGTGGATCGCTTCCTGGCGTTCGCGGAGGGCCTGGACGTGTTGCTGCCCAGCCGGGACGAGGCGTGTCTGCTGACGGGGCTGCCGGATCCGGTGGACGCGGCGGCCAAGCTGAGCCGTCTCGTTCCGCTGGTGGTGGCCAAGGCGGGCGCGGCCGGCGCGCTGGTGGCCCGTTCCGGCCACGCACCGGCCAGGGTCGCGGCGACGCCGGCGGTTCCCCGGGACACCACGGGCGCGGGTGATGCCTTCACCGGCGCGTTCCTCGCCGCGCTGCTCGCGGGCGCGGATCCGGAGGAGGCGGCGGCCCGGGGCTGCCGGGCGGGCGCCGTGGCGGTGGAACGGGTGGGAGGCAGACCACCGCGTGCGGGGGACGACGGCTAGCCATGGAAAGCCACCGCGTGCGGGAAACGCCGGCTGGCCACGCCGGGGGCAAAACCGCCGCGTCCGGAAGCGACGGCTGACCACGGCTGGGAGGCGCAGCACCGCACCCGGGCAAAGGCTGGCCGCTCATGGCAGGCACAGCGCCAGGAGCGGCCGCTTGCCCGCGTCTGGACGGCAGACCGCCACGCCCCCGGAAGCGACCGCTGACCACACCTGCGAGGCACAGCGCCGCATCCGGAAGCCAGGCCGACCCCACACGGCCGGCACAACGCCAGGAGCGGCCGCTTGTCCGCGCCCGGACGGCAGACCGCCACGCTCGGGGAACGACGGCTGGCCAGGGGTAGGAGACGAACCACCGCGTGGGGGACACGGTGGCTGGCCATCTCTGAGAGGCAGATCACCGCGACCAGGAGCGGCGGATGGCCACCTGCCGGTGCCATGGGGACGCCGGCAGCCGTGGTGCGCCCCCGCGCGGCACCGCGGCGCGTGGGCAGAGCGGTCGGAGCCGCGCGGCCCGGGCTCTTGTGCGCGGTCGTCTAGGCCTTCGTCGCCCACGCCGAGATCATCGGTGCGGTGACCAGGTCCATGCCGCCGGCCTCGACGTTGGCCAGATGCTGGTCGATGTCCTCGTCGGTGGCGAGCCCCGCGGCGACGAGCCTGGCGCGGATCTGACGGACCGTCGCGGCCTCGAGGGCGGTGCAGGCAGGCGATGTCACCGGGAAGAACGCATCGGCCTCCACGCCGCACAGGCCGGCTTCGCGCAGGAGACGCGGGAGTTTGCGGCCGTACGACAGATCCGCGCCGCGTTCGGCGAGCAGCTTGCGGAAGCCCCGGCGCAGCCGGTTCGCCAGCTTCTGCTCGGGGCCGTACTCGTCGGGGCAGGTCAAAGGCTGGAGAGCGGGGTCTGCGTCCTCGAGCAGCAGCCGTCCGCCGGGCCGCAGGGCCTGGATCATGGACCGCAACGCCCTTTCCCGGTCCGGGACATGGACGAGGACGAGCCGGGCGTGGACCAGGTCGAAGCCCTCGCCCGGAGGTTCCTCCGCACCGACGTCGTGGACGCGCACCTCCACCGGCGGACGGGCAGCGGCGGCGAGCCGCGAGGTGTCGATGTCGGTCGCCACGACCTTGCCGGTGGGCCCCGCCTTCTCGGCGAGCCAGGACACCACTGAGGTACCGCCGGCCCCGACTTCCCAGCAGCGCCAGCCGGGTCCGATGCCGAACGCCTCGATGTGCCGGAACGTCGTGGGATCGAAGAGGGTGGCGAATGCGTCGAAGCGCCGTGCCGCTTCGTTCTGCCGGTTGTCCAGGAGGTACCCGTCGGATGGCGTCATGCCACGATCATCCCCGTCACCTGGCCTGTCCGGGACGGCCGGCGCTTCGTCCACCGGCGGGAACCAAGCGGAACGCTCCATTCCCACAGGCTTGCCCGCGCTTTGCCCTCGGCTGGCAGACTTGCCCGGGCAAGGCGCGCAAGCGTTGCGTGAGGGAGATCCAAGCGAGGAGATCCAGATGTCCATGGCGGGGAATCTGCGGAAGGTCACGGAGCTGGGCAGGGTCGGCGGCCTGCGCAAGATGGCGCGACTGGCCCGGCGGCGCCCGCGCGTGGACCTGAGTCATCCCGCCAGGTCGCCACTGGGCTCGTCGGTGGTCAACTGCGTGACGTACCAGGACGGCGTGCGCGTGCCGCAGTGCACGGACCTGGTGGATGCCGTGCGGATGGTACGCAAGACCGGCGAGGGGTTTGTCTGGCTCGGGCTCCACGAGCCTACGGACCGTGAGTTCGCCGGCATCGCCGAGTTGTTCGACCTGCACCCGCTGGCGGTGGAGGACGCGGTCGAGGCTCATCAGCGCCCGAAGCTGGAACACTACGGGGACACGCTCTTCGCAGTGTTCAAGACCGTCTGCTACGTGGAGCACGAACAGCTGACGGCGACCAGCGAAGTGGTGGACACCGGAGAGATCATGGTGTTCGTCGGTGAGGACTTCGTCATCACGGTGCGGCACGGCCGGCACGGCTCACTGGGGCCGCTGCGCGAGGAGCTGGAGGCGCATCCGCATCAGCTCGCCAAGGGCCCGGCGGCGGTGCTGCACGCGATCGCCGACCATGTCGTCGACGACTACCTGAACGTCACCGACGCGGTACAGGCCGACATCGACCAGGTCGAGACGGAGGTGTTCTCGGAGAACGGCGCTCGCCTCGACCCCGGTCGCATCTACCAGATGAAGCGTGAACTGCTGGAGTTGAAGCGGGCGGTGGTGCCGCTGGGCCGTCCCGTGGAGGATCTGGCCACCCGGCCCATACGGGTCGTCGCCCCGGAGATACAGGCCTACTTCCGGGATGTGCTCGACCATCTGATCCGGGCCAAGGAACAGATCGCCGCGTTCGACGAACTGCTCAACTCGATTCTGCAGGCCCACCTGGCGCAGGTGACCGTCGCGCAGAACGAGGACATGCGGAAGATCACGGCCTGGGCCGCGGTGATCGCCGTGCCGACGATGGTGTGCGGGGTGTACGGCATGAATTTCGACCACATGCCGGAGCTTCACTGGCGGTTCGGCTATCCGCTGGTCATGTCCGTCATGGCAGGGGCGTGTCTGGTGCTGTACCGGGGTTTCCGGCGCAACGGCTGGCTCTGAGCCGCGGGAGCCTGCGGCCCGGACGTACCGATCAGCCGCTCCAGGCGGGGTGGCGTGGGTCGTCGGCGCGTACCAGGACGTCCGCCGTGCCGGCGGGGTCGGTCTCGGACTCGTAGCGCTCGAAGGCGGGGAGCGTCCAGTGGTCGGCCTCGGGGGTGCGGCGGCGCAGTGCACCCGGCGAGAGGAACACGTGCACGGTCAGGTCGAACGGGAACCAGTGACGCAGCAGCAGGGGGCCGTGGAGCAGCAGGATTGCGCCGGGCGGGAGTTGGACATAGGGGCTGCGGGTGGCCCGGTCGGTGGCCGGATCCCACAGGTCGGGCAGGACGCGCCCGGTGCCTCCGGGGTCCAGCGGGCCGAAGACCTCGCGCCACAGGGCGCCGGTGTCGAACCATCCCCCGTAGTACGACTCCGCGTCCCGCCGCCCGTGTTCCAGGCGCAGCGAGGCGGGCCGCAGGAAGCCCTCGGCGCCGACCACCAGCGAGGGCCGGCCGCGCACCCGCAGCGCCTCCCCGACCCGCTCGGCCAGGTCGCCGGGCCGGGCGGCCGGGGCCCCGTCGAAGCCGACGCGCGGCCAGGCGCTTCCGTCGGTCGGCTCGAGGCCGGCCAGCCGGTCGGCCAGCAGCTCGGCGAGCCGGTCCCAGGTGATCGCTTCCAGTCGCACGGGGTCAATGATGCCGGGTGGCCGGGAGGTGGTGCGGTGCCGGTGCTGCCGGCCGGACATGGAGGTGGGATGAGCGGGATTGCGGTCTTCGGCGCCGGAGGCCGGGCCGGGCCAGGCGGTGACACACGAGGCGCTTGCGCGCGGGTACTCGGTGATCGCCGTGGTGCGGGATCCGGCGCGGCATCCGGATCCCGGTGGAGAGGGCGTCACCGTGGTACGAGGTGACATCACGGACACCTCGTCCGTCGCCGCAGCCGTCGTCCCTCGCCGCAGCCGTCGTCCCTCGCCGCAGCCGTCGCCGCAGCCGTCGTCCGCCGCAGCCGTCGTCCGTCGCCGCGGTCGCCGCCGGGCAGGCCGGTGACGTACACGCCTTCGCGCCGTTCAGCGGGCCTGAGCAGGGGTGCGACACACTCGATCCCGGGTTCTTCGTGAAGGCGGCCGACGCGCTGTTCGACGGGCTCGCCGGGGCCGGGGTGGGCCGGCTCGTCGCGGTGGGACGTTTTGCGAACCTGGTCGGGGCGGACGGGCGGCCGGTGATGGACGACCCGGTGGTGTTCTTGCCGGAGATCCGCCCTTTCGCGCGGGCGCCGCGGGGCTGGAACGGCTGCGGGAACACGCGGACGGACCCGTCGACCGGGTGATGCTCACGCCCGCCGGGTTCCGGAGCGTGGCGGGCCGCGGACGGGGCGGTATCGCGCCGGCGGGGAGCGGCTGCCCGGGATCAAGGGTGAGGAGGAGGGCGAGCACGGTGGTGACGAGCACGGTGGTGAGACGTGGTGGTCATACACCGACCTGGCGGTGGCGACGGCGGACGAGATCCAGACGCCGTTGCGGCACCGCACGCGGGTGCCGGTGTTCAACGTCCGGAACGGCGAGAAGGGCGGCATGCGGAAGGAGCAGAAGGTGCAGGGAGGGCATGGGACGCGCGGGCGGTGACGGGGAAAGTATCGGGTATGGCGCTTCCCTCAACTCCCCGTTCCACCGGTCGGCTTGTCGTCATCCAGGCGCTGAAGCCGAAGCGGTGTGCCGCTTGCCGGCGTGGACCGCTGTCGCTGCTCGTGCTGGAGGACGGGGCACCGCGCTGCCTGCACTGCGCGGACCTCGGGCACCTGGTGTTCCTGCCGCGCGGGGACACCGCGCTGACCCGCAGGTCGAGGGAGGAGAGCGGGCTGTCGGTCGTGGTGGTGCGGTTCAACCGGCGCAAGAGCCGTTACGAGCGGCAGGGCGTGCTTGTGGAGGAGGCGGTGATCTCGGCGGTGGTGGCGGCGGTACGGCATGTGGACACTCCGTACGACCAGCTGCTGATGCGCGGTGTGTGTCGGTACGAGGCACGGCGCAGGATCGCCCCGGCCGTGGACAGCGTGCTGCGGGCCTGGCAGGACGCCGGGGCGGACGTGGGCTGAGGGCCGGGCAGGGTGGGCTGAGCACAGGGCGACGAAAGCGAGGCGGGAAAGAGGACGGGAAGGAGAGTGGCCCGGGGACGAGGACCTCGCGACAGAAAGCGCTGTCCGTCGCTCTGCGCGCTGGTCGGTGCGGACGTATCGTGGCCGGAAGAGTGCCGTCAGAGCGCCCAAAGGGTGCTGAAGGACGCCGTCCGACGGCGTACGGCCCGTCGTACACCCGGTGCCCGCGCGGTACCCGTACGCGAGGAAGACGACCATGGCCGATCCCAAGGGGTTCATGACCACGCCGCGCCAGGAGTGGCCGCGGCGGCCCGTCGAGGAGCGGGTGCGGGACTGGGACGAGGTCTACGTCCCCGGAGCGCTGCTGCCCATCATCAGCAAGCAGGCCGACCGGTGCATGGACTGCGGGATCCCCTTCTGCCACGAGGCCTGCCCGCTGGGCAACCTGATCCCGGAGTGGAACGACCTGGTCTCGCGGGAGGACTGGCGCGCGGCGAGCGACCGCCTGCACGCGACGAACAACTTCCCCGAGTTCACCGGCCGGTTGTGTCCGGCGCCCTGTGAGGCGGGATGCGTGCTGGCGATCAACCAGCCGGCCGTCACGATCAAGAACGTCGAGTGCGCGATCGCCGACCGGGCCTGGGCGGAGGGGTTCGTCCCGGCGCGGCCTCCCGAGCGGCTGTCCGGGAGGACGGTCGCCGTCATCGGCTCCGGACCCACTGGGCTCGCCGCGGCACAGCAGCTGACCCGGGCCGGGCACACGGTCGCCGTGTACGAGAAGGACGACCGGATAGGCGGCCTGATGCGGTACGGCATCCCCGAGTTCAAGATGGAGAAGCGGCACCTGGAGCGGCGGGTCGAGCAGATGCGGGCCGAGGGGACCAAGTTCCGTACGTCGACGACGGTCGGGCGCGATGTCGGGGCGGCGGAGCTGCGCGGACGGTACGACGCCGTGGTCGTCGCCACGGGGGCGACCGCGTGGCGGGAACTTGCGGTGCCGGGTCGGGAGTTGGCCGGGATACACCAGGCGATGGAGTATCTGCCCCTGGCGAACCGGGTGTGTGAGGGGGATCTGCAGGTTTCACCGCTGTCCGCGGCCGGCAAGCACGTGGTGATCGTCGGCGGTGGGGACACCGGCGCGGACTGTCTGGGGACCGCGGTGCGCGAGGGGGCCGCGTCCGTGACCCAGCTGGACATCTACGCGCAGCCGGGCGCCGAGCGCGACGAGGACGTCGAGCCGTGGCCGACGTATCCGAAGATCTACCGGCTGTCCGCCGCGCACGAAGAGGCCCGGGACCTGCGGACGGCACCGGCGGCGGACGCGGACGCGCGGCTGTTCGCGGCGTCCACGCTCCGCTTCACCGGGGACGACAGCGGGCGGGTGCGGTCGCTGCACCTGGTGGAGGTCGACGAGCTGCGGCGCCCGGTGCCGGGCACCGGGCAGACGCTCCCCGCCGATCTCGTGCTGCTCGCCCTCGGGTTCACCGGGCCGGATCAGGGGGACGGGCTGATCGGGCAGTTGGGGCTGGGACTCGCCCCGCGCGGCACGATCGCGCGGGACGACGGCTTCGCGACCAACGTCCCCGGCGTGTTCGCCGCCGGGGACGCGGGCCGCGGACAGTCGCTCATCGTGTGGGCGATCGCGGAGGGGCGGGCGGTGGCGGCGGCCGTCGACCGCTATCTGACGGGCAGCTCCCGGTTGCCCGCGCCGGTCTCTCCGAGGGATCGCCCGATGAGGGTGTAGACGAGGACGTGGATGAGGGTCCGGCCGCGGCCGAGACCGTTTCCGTGCGGCCGTTACCGTCCTGGTCGGCCCTGCGGCCGCCCTGGTCAGCCGTTCCTCTCGTCCGTCCCCGCCACCTTGCCCGTCGACAGGGCCACCCGGTTCCACGTGTTGATCGTGCAGATCAGGGCCAGGACATGGGCCAGTTCCTCCTCCTCGAAACGGGCGGCGGCCTCGGCGTGGACGGCGTCGGGGACGCCCGCGTCGGCGACGAGGGTCAGGGCCTCCGTGAGCGCGAGGGCGGCCTGCTCCTTCGGGGTGAAGAAGTGCCGGGCCTCGCGCCAGACGGCGATCATGTGCAGCCGGTCCTCGCTCTCGCCGGCCTTGCGGGCGTCGTTGGTGTGCATGTGAAGGCAGTAGGCGCAGTGGTTCAGGTGCGAGGCGCGGATCTGGATCAGCTCGACCAGCGCCGGGTCCAGGCCCGCGCGGGCGGCTGCGTCGAAGCCGATGAGGGCGCGGAAGACCTTCGGAGCGGACTTCGCGAAATCCAGTCGGATGCGGCCGGTGTCGGCCTCGGCGATCGCGGGGGTGAAGTCGGCTGCGGTGGCGGTCGTGTTCGTCGTCATGGCTTCAACCTACGAACCCGAGAGACCGGTTGTAGGGTGCATTTCCGTGACGGGATCATGGGTCAATTCCGCGGAGCGGATCGGCGCCGACCTGCTTCTGGAGCTGTCGGGTCCGGGCGGGCGGCGGGCGGCGCTGACCCGGGCGCTGCGGGAAGCCGTGCGCAGCGGGCGGCTGGCGGCCGGCACCCGCCTGCCGCCGTACCGGTCGCTCGCCGCCGATCTGGGCGTGGCCCGCAACACGGTGGCGGACGCCTACGCGGAACTGGTCGCGGAGGGCTGGCTGACCGCCCGCCAGGGCTCGGGCACCCGGGTCGCCGACCGGGCGGAACCGCTGCGGCACGCCGTACGGACGCCCGTGAAGGCACCTCCACGCGCGCGTGGCCCGCGGCACGATCTGCGGCAGGGCACGCCGGACGCCTCGGCCTTTCCGCGGGCCGCCTGGTCCGCCTGCTACCGGCGAGCGCTGCGGGCGGCGCCGAGCGAGGCGTTCGGGCCGGGAGACCCGGCCGGGCGCCGGGAGTTGCGGGAGGCACTGACCGCATATCTGGCACGCGCGCGGGGGGTGCGGACCGAGCCGGACCGGATCGTCATCTGCTCCGGCTTCGCGCACGCGCTGCGGCTGCTGTTCGGCCAGGGGGCGGGCGGGGTGCTGCGCGGCCCGCTCGGCGTGGAGGCGTACGGGCTGGAGTTCCACCGGGGACTGCTCACCACGGCCGGGGTGCGGACGGTGCCGCTCCCGCTGGACGAGCACGGCGCACGCGTGGACGTACTCGCGCGGGAGCGGGCCGTGCTGCTCACTCCGGCGCACCAGTTCCCGACCGGCGGCCCGCTGCACCCCGAGCGCCGGGCGGCCGTGATCGACTGGGCACGCGCGCGTGGGGCGGTCGTACTGGAGGACGACTACGACGGCGAGTTCCGGTACGACCGCAAGCCCGTCGGCGCGCTCCAGGGGCTCGATCCGGAGCGCGTGATCCACCTCGGGTCGGTCAGCAAGAGCCTGTCACCGGCGCTGCGGCTGGGCTGGATGGTCCTGCCGGAGCGGTATGCGGGGCCCGTGCTCGCGGCCAAGGGCGAGCGGGAGGGCTGGGCCAGCGTCCTGGACCAGCTGGCGCTGGCGGAGTTCATCGCCTCCGGGGCGTACGACCGTCATGTGCGGCGCATGCGGCAGTGCTACCGGCGCCGGCGTGACCGGCTCGTCGCCGCGCTCGCCGCGCACGCGCCGCACGTCGGGGTGACGGGCATCGCGGCCGGGCTGCACGCGGTACTGCGGCTGCCGCCGGGCACCGAGCGGTCCACGCTGAAGGCCGCCGCGTGGCAGGGCGTCGCCGTGGACGGACTGGCCGCGTTCCGGCATCCGGAGGCCGAGGCGACGTTGGGTGACGGGCTGGTGGTGGGGTACGCGACCGCCGCCGAGCACGCCTTCGGCGCAGCATTGGGGGCGCTGTGCGGGGTGCTGCCTCCCGGGCCACCCGAGCCTCCCCGGCTTCCCGGGCCTCCCGGATGAGGACCGGTGGTTCGGAGACGGGCTCGTCAGCGGTGACGTAACTGCCGTACGCCCTGCTGGACCGGCCACCGCGTGGCGCACTGCATGAACGCGCGCATGAACCGGATCAGGACAGCAGGAAGTCGGCCTCTCCCGCCTTGGCGCCCTCGATGAACGCGGTCATCTCGTCCGCGGTGTAGATCAGCGCCGGGCCGTCCGGGTCGGTGGACTGGCGTACGGCGATCCGGCCGTCGGCCAGCTTCATCGCCTCCAGGCAGTTCCCGCCGTTGCCGCCGCTCCAGGGCTTGTGCCAGCCCTCGCTGCCCAGCTCCCGCGCGGGCATGCCGTTGTAGACGTGTCCGCGCGGCTCTATGCGATCCATTCACAGCTCCTTGCGGAGGTCCCGGAGGATCTCCTTCGTGCGTTGTGCCGTAGCGGCCTGCGCCGCCATGCGGTCCATGACCTCGAGATGGGTCGCCACCTCGGCGCGCGCGTCCAGGTAGACGGCGCCCGTCAGGTACTCGCTGTAGACCATGTCCGGCAGCTCCGGAACGGCGAATCGGAACAGCACGAAGGGCCCGTACGTCCCCGGGTGCGGTCCGCTCGCGAACGGGGCGACCTGGAGCGTCACATGGGGCAGCTTTGTGGCCTCGAGCAACTTGTCGATCTGCGTGCGCATCACCTCCGGACCGCCGACCGGACGGCGCAGGGCGGTCTCGTCCATCACCGCCCAGAAGCGCGGGGCGTCGCTACGGGTGAGCAATTGCTGGCGTTGCATGCGCAGGGCGACGTGCCGCTCGGTGTCGTCCGGGCTCGTCTGGCCGATGGCACCGGACTTGAGCACAGCGCGCGCATAGTCCTCGGTCTGCAGCAGGCCGGGGACGAAGTGCGGCTCGTAGGAGCGGATGAGGCTCGCCGCGCCCTCCAGGCTGACATGCATCGAGAACCAGCCGGGCAGGATGTCGTGGAAGCGCTGCCACCAGCCGGGCCTGTTCGCCTCCTCGGCCACCTGGACGAAGAGTTCGGCCTCGTCGTCGGGTACGCCGTAGGCCCTGAGCAGGAGTTGCAGGTACGGGATCTTGAGGGCGACCTCGGCCATCTCCATGCGGCGGACGGTGGCGGGTGCGACGCGCAGGACGCGGGCGGCGTCCTCGCGTTTCAGTCCGGCGCGTTCCCGCAGGTCCAGCAGGCGCCGACCGAGGACCACCTGACCCACCGTCGGCGCGGACCGCGGTTCGCTCACGCTCCCACCTCCATCGAAAGCTCCACCGAAAGCCCCGTCGACCGTTCCACCGACAGCTCCACCGAATGTTTCCCGACAGCCCTGCGGCGCCATTCGAAGGTGCATTCGAAGACCGGCCGGATCTCCGATGACCCCAATTGGCGCCGCGCGACGTGCTGTTGCGAGCAGTGTGCCACGGCCTCCGACCGCGCCATACAGCACTCTGCAATTTTCAGAGTGACACTTGCCAAGTGTTCACGGCGGGGAGATAGTGGCAAGCGTGATTCCGTCCGCGCCCTTAGGAACAGACGCCGCAGACCGTCCCGGTCTCGGTGCCGCCACGGCAGCCCCCCAACGGGGCACGGCCGAGCGCCGGTTCCGTTTCGAGCTGGCCGCACATCCGGGTTCCGTCGCCCAGGCGAGGCGCCTGGCGCATGCCCGGCTGACCGGCTGGTCGGTGTGCGCGGACACCTGCGACAGCGCGGCCCTGGTCGTATCGGAGCTGGTCACGAACGCGATCGTGCACACCGCGAGCAGTCGCGTCGTGTGCGAGCTGCAGGACCACGACGACACCGTGCGCATAGCCGTACGCGACGAGGGCTGCACCCCCGGCGAACCCCGCCCGTCCCCACAGCGGCCCGACGAGGAGCACGGGAGGGGATTGCTTCTCGTCGACGCGCTGTGCCGGGCCTGGGGCGCCCAGGAACACGGGCCCGGACTGCTGGTCTGGGCCGAGCTGTCCCGGCAGGCCGACGCGGCCCATGACATCGCCGAGCCGCGCGACGACCTCGGCTGGGGCGCCCGCCCCAAGCCCGGCCGCCCGGACGACCCCGACGAGGACGAGCCCCCGGAGGGCCGGCACCGCTCTCCCGGGCAGCCCCCGCATCGGGTACCGGGGCATCAGCCCCGCAACGGGGTACCGGAGCATCAGCCCCGCCCCGAGGTCCCGGGGCAACACCACCGCCACGAGGTCCCCGAACAACACCGCCACGCTGCTCCGGAGCCCCACCGGCACCGGGCCCTGGACCGGCCCCCGCACCAGCCTCTGCACCGGGCCCCTGAGCAGCGCCGCGCCGGTGAGCGCCCGTGACCGGCGGCTACGACGCCGACCGCGGGGCCAGCGCCGGCTCGGCCCGGAACAGCCCCGCCGACTTCGCACGGCGCACCCCCACGAGCCTCGGTCTCGACACCCTGGTGCGGTTGGAGCGCCGCCGGTCCGCGCCGGACGCGCCGCGCCGGCTCACGGTGCCGGACGGTATGAGCGCACCGCTCGGCTGCGACGCCGTGGCCGTACCCGACCGTCTCGGCCCGCTGGTCGTACCCCGGCTGCCGCGGCTGGGCTGTGTGTACGCCGACGGTGCCCGTTGGTGGTGGATCGTCCCGTCGGACTCCGACTACGCCCTGCCCTGGCCGTTCCCGGCCCACTACGCCCCCGGCGCCCTGGTCACCGGCACCGCCCGGCTCATCCACCGGCCGGAGGGAACGGTTCCGTACACCCCGCCGATCCCGCTGTACCTGGCCCTGTGCCGGGTGACGGGGACGGCCCCGGACTGGTCTCGGGCCGTCTCGGCGTAGCGCTGCGCCGGCCTTGGCCGAGGCGCCCACGGGTGCCGGGTGCCGAGGCGCCCACTCAGGTGCCGGGTGCCGAGGCGCCCACTCAGGTGCCGGGTTCTGTTGCTGGGCGCCTGCGGCTTGTCTGTAGTTGCTCGCGCGGTTCCCCGCGCCCCTTGGGCCGGCTGCCCACCGGTCGGCCGATCGACCGGCCTGCGTCCCGGCCGCCCCCGTCCCGGGGTCGGCTTCGCCTGGCCGCGCCGACGGGTGCCTCCCCAGGGGCGGTGGCCCACCGCATGCCCCCACCACTCCCCCCGCACTCCCCCGCGCGCCCTCCCACGACGCCGGCCCGTGCGGGGATAGTGGCCCTTCCGTCACGGTCCGGGAGGTCACGGTGAGGAAGCGGCGGGGGGCGCCCGAGCCTGCGGTGTCGGGGTCGGAGCAACTGCTGTTCGGGGGGCCGCTGCGCTACGACATGGGCTGGAACGAGCACGCGGACGCCTTCCTGGAGCTGAGCCTGCGCGCGATGGTGGTCCGGCTGCCCGGCATGCTGGCGTCCAGCCTCCGGCTGGCCCGGCAGGCCGACGCCCGGGCCGCCTGGATCGTCCTGGCCGCCGAGGTGGTCCGGGGTGCCGCCCAGGCGGTGAGCCTGCTGGCCGTGAACAGCGCGCTCGGCAGGCTGCTGACCGGCCCGGACATCGAGCAGCGGCTGCGCTCGGCCGCCCCCGCGCTGGTCGCCATGGCCGCCGTGGCCCTCGTGACCGTACTGCTGCGGGCTGCCTCCACCTACGCCACCGGGCGGCTGGAACCCAAGGTGGAGCGCGTGGCGACCGAGCTCTACCTGGAGCGGGCGGCGAACGTGGAGCTGGCCGCCATCGAGGACCACGCCTTTCACAAGCTGCTGGACACCGCCAAGTACGGCGCCGAATCCGCGCGCCGCATGATCTCCTACGGCACCCGGGTGATCAGCGCGCTGATCTCGCTGGCAGCCGCCGCGGGCGTGCTGGCGGTGCTGCACCCGGTTCTGCTGCCGCTGCTGGTCACCATGACCCTGCCCAGCGCCTGGAGCGCCCTGACCAACGCGCG
The DNA here is from genome assembly GCF_055603265.1 of Streptomyces sp. NPDC037288. Lineage (NCBI taxonomy): Bacteria > Bacillati > Actinomycetota > Actinomycetes > Kitasatosporales > Streptomycetaceae > Streptomyces > Streptomyces sp. NPDC037288. The sequence goes on along the minus strand of NZ_JBVJVY010000007.1, from coordinate 208,862 downwards.
GCGCCGCTACGAGTCCTTCCACGTCTGGGTGCAGCACGCCCGCGCCGGCCGGCTGATCAGCCATCTGCTCACCGAGCCCGCCGCGGCCCCGGAGATCCGGGTGCACGGGGTCGGCCCGTTCCTGCTGCGTCATTTCCGGTCCATGTCCCAGACGGCGGAGGCGGAGCAGGCCCGGCTGTCCCGGCTCGCCGCCCGGACCGGTCTGATCGCGGCGGCCTGGACGGGCCTCGCCACACTCGCCACCTACGCCACACTGGGCTCCCTGCTGCTGGCCGGCGCGATGGGCCTGTCCGTGGCCGGTACGGCGGTGATCGCGATCCGCACCGGAGCGGCGAGCCTGGACGCGCTGGTGCTGGAGATCAACCAGCTGCACGAGGAGGCCCTGTTCGTGGGCGATCTGCAACGGCTGTACGTGGAGGCGGCCGAGCGGGCCATCCCGGCGGGCGGCGACGCCCTGCCGGAGGACCCGAAGGAGATCCGGTTCGAGCACGTCACCTTCAGCTATCCGGGCGACCGGGCGCGCCCCGCCCTGGACGACGTCACCCTCACGCTGCCGCTCGGTCGGATCATCGCGCTCGTCGGTGAGAACGGCTCGGGGAAGACGACCCTGGTCAAGCTGCTCGCGGGGCTGTACACGCCGGACCGGGGCCGCATCCTGTGGGACGGCGTCGACGCGGCGCGGGCCGACCGGCGGCTGCTCGCCGAGCGCATCGCGATGGTGGCGCAGGACTTCAAGCGCTGGCCGTTCACCGCCCGGGTGAACGTGGCCGTCGGCCGCTCCGGCGCGCCCCTGACCGAGGAACGGCTGGCCGCGGCCGTAGCCGGGGCGGGGGCCGAGGAGGTGGTCGCGGATCTGCCGCGCGGCCTGGACACCCTGCTCGCCCGCGACTTCAGCGGCGGGCACGAGCTGTCCGGCGGCCAGTGGCAGCGGCTCGGTATCGCCCGGGCGGCGTACCGGCGCGGGCGGGTGCTGATCGTGGACGAGCCGACGGCCGCGCTGGACGCGCGGGCCGAGCTGGAGGTGTTCGAGAAGATCCGGGCGCTGGCCGGCAGCGGGCAGACGGTCGTGCTGATCACCCACCGGCTGGCCTCGGTCCGGCACGCCGACCTCGTGCACGTGCTCGAGCAGGGGCGGCTGGTGGAGTCGGGGACCCCGGAGGAGTTGCTGGCCAGGGGCGGTGTCTACGCCGAGCTGTACGCGCTGCAGGCGCAGCAGTTCAGCGCGGAGGTCCCGGCACCGAAGCCGGCCTGAGCGACCTCACTCCGTGTGGTCGCCGCCCCGTACGATCACCAGGAACGTGTCCGTCGCGAGGTCCATGACGACTTCCGCCGGGAGGCCTTCCTGACGCCGGGCGTGCGCGAACTCCTCCGCGGGCCGGGATCCCCGCGGACCACCGGCGGGAAAGCGTTCGAGCACGGTTCGCCCGTTCACCATCTCGCACCTCCAGAAAGCGTCGTGCTTATTGGAGTTAACGCCCTGGAGACGGCAAACGCCTCGCTCGGTGACGGGACTGAGACATTACCTACACCCGTTCGGCGCGGACCGTGAGGATCCGTTCACTTTGTGACAGGAACCGCACCGTCCGTGTCAGGAGACGTACTCGTCGTGAAGGCGGAGCGGGTCGCCCCCGGCGCCGTCACCTGGCTTCAGCCGGGCCCGTCGGTCCGTTCAGTACGTCACGGGGAGGGCCCGCAACCCCCGGGCTCGCATCGACCGCCGCCACGTCACCTCCCCTTCGGCGAGGGCGAGTTCCGGAAGGCGTTCCAGCAGGGCCGCCAGGGCGATCTCCGTCTCCGCACGGGCCAGCGGCGCGCCGAGGCAGTAGTGGATGCCGTGGCCGAGGGCTAGATGACCGGCCGCGTCGCGGGAGAGGTCGAGGCGGTCGGGGTCGGGGAAGCGGGCGGGGTCGCGGTCGGCGGCGGACAGGGACACCCAGACCGTCTCGCCCGCCGGGATGGTGACCCCGGCGATCGTCACGTCCTCGGTGGGGAACCGGCGTATGGCGAACAGCATGGGCCCCTCGTAACGGGCCAGCTCCTCGACGGCGGCAGGGAGTCGCGCGGGGTCCTTGCGCAGGGCGGCGAGCTGGTCCGGGTGCTCCAGCAGGGCGAGCACGGCGTTGCCGATGAGCTGGACCGTGTTCTCGTATCCGGCGAAGAGGATGAGGAAGGCCAGGGACATCAGCTCGTCCTCGCCGAGCCGGTCGCCCTCGTCGCGTACGGCGATCAGGTCGGAGAGCAGGTCGTCCGCGGGCGCCCGGCGTTTGGCCCCGATGAGCCGGGTGAGGAAGTCCAGCAGGGCCGCCATCGCCTCCTTGGTGGCGTGGGGGCGGGCCGGGTCCGGCGCCGTGAGGCTGTCGGTCCACTGCCGGAAGTCCAGCCGGTCCCCCTCCGGGATGCCGAGCAGGTCGCAGATGACGGTGATGGGCAGCGGGGCGGCGTAGGAGGCGACCAGGTCGGTGCTGCCGTGCGGGCCGAGCGCGTCGAGAAGCCGGTCGGCGGTACGGCGGATCGGCTCGCGGAGCTGCTGGACGCGGCGCGGGGTGAAGGCACGGCCGACCAGGCGCCGGATGCGGGTGTGGTCGGGCGGGTCCATGTTGAGGAGGTTGGCGTCGAGGGCGGCCGGCAGTGAGAAGCCTTTGTACGTGCCGGCCGTGCCCCGCCGCTTGTCCAGCGAGAGCCGGGGGTCGGCGAGCGCGGCCCGGACGTCCTCGTACCGGGTGACGAGCCAGGCGGCGGTGCCGTCCGGTCCGGTGATGCGGTGCACGGGCGCGGTCTCGCGCAGGCGCTGGTAGACGTCGTAGGGGTGGTCGAGGAGGCCGTCGGCGGGATCCATGGGCTTCAGCCTAGGGTGCCGGGGTGTCCTGGCGGATCACCCTCCCGACTGCGTTGCGCTGTCGGCGAGTTGACCGACGGCGGGGAGGATTCGCCGGGTGTCACGGGCGGCGGGGCGGGATCCGGCAAGGGTGCCGGCCCGTTCCGCCGCCCGGCCCGTCAGTGGCCGAGCCCGCGGTTCAGGCGGGCCAGGAGCAGGTTCGGGGCCTGCTGGCTGAAGTAGGCGGCGCTGTCGACGTAGACCGTCCCGTCGTGCACGGCGACGGAGGTCGGGTTGGTCAGCCCGTCCGCCTGCGTGAGGGCGGCGGTGCGGGTGCCGTCGGGGTGTACCTCGACGACCTCGTCATCGCCGATCAGGGCGGCGAGGAGGGTGTCGCCGTACGGTGTGACGAACGTGAAGTCGTCGATGTGGTCGAGCCCCGTGGCCCGGGTCTCCACCGGCCCCGCGCAGCCGTCCGGCCGTACGGGAATCCTCAGCAGCGTCCCGCGGTCGCTGTTGGACACCCATACGGCACCGCCGTGGACCTTGACGCCGTTGGCGCCGAAGCCGGCGCCGGTGACGGGGACCGGGGTGAGGGCGGTGTCCTGGGCCCACACGGTCGGTGCACCCCCTGCCTGCGGAACCCGCCACACGATTCCCTGAGCCGAGTCGGCGGCGTAGAGCACTCCGTGCCGTTCGTCGAGCGCGAGGCCGTTGGGCAGTGCGGTCGCCGGGAGCTGGGCGATCTGCCGGGGCGCGCCGCCGTCGGGGCCGATGCGCCAGATGCCGGTCTTTCCTGTGCCGGTGGCGTAGTCGACGTAGAGCGTGCCGTCGTGGGCGCGGGCGATACCGAAGACGGTCGCGGCCTTGAGGACGGGGGTGTTCGGGTTCTGCTCGGCGGGCAGGGTGGCGAGGATCGTCGTGTCCCCGTCCGGCGTGACGTGGGCGACCTGCCGGGCGGAGGCGAAGGTGAGATCGGCGGATCCGTCGGGCTCGACCGTGATGTTCTCCGGTGTCTGCCCCGTCGCCCGGTCGAAGTGGGCGACGATGTGCGGCTGGGACACGGTCGGTTCACCGGCGGCCGCGGGTGACGCCGCGAGCACGACGGAGGCGACGACGGCCGCGGCGGCACCGGTTGCGAGTCTGAGACGGGTGAGTCGGGGCATGAACCTCTCCTTGTACGGGGGACATGGACCTCTCTCTTGGACGCGGACGCGCCGCCGTGGGTTGACTCGGTCCGAGCGGACGCGGGCCTCACCCGGCGAGCGGCAGGCCGGGCAGCCGTAGCCCCGCCCGCTCCCGGCGTCTCTTCTCGAACTCGGCCAGCAACCCGGTGAGTTGCTCCCGGTGCCGGGCTGCGAGGCGGCCGGAGTCGTCGAGGTGGACGGCGCAGGCGGTGGTCGTGTCGACGAGCCGTTCGAGGGTGGCGGCCACTTCGTCCGCGCCCTCCGTGTGCCGCGCGAGTGAGGGGAGTTCGGCGGAGGCGAGGGCGATGGCGGCACGCGCCTCGGCGAGGGTGCGGTAGGCCTCGCGGCGCAGGGTCCAGCGGGTGGCGCGGTCAGGGGACCGGCTCAGCACATGCGCGAGGTAGGCGTGCGCGGCGTTCCCCGCGGCGGCCAGCCGGGCCCGCACTCCCCCTCCCCGCTGCCCCGGCATCGGCAGGTGCCCGACGACGAGCACGATCACGCAGGCCAGCAGCGTCTCCCCGATCCGGCTGACGGAGGCCTGCGGCTCACCGCCGGCCATCACCAGACTGAGAACGAGCACGGTCACGACCGCGGTCTGGGCGGCGAAGTGCCGTGTGGCGACGGGGATCAGGGCCCCGCTGACGGCGACGAGCGCGACGAGCCCGCCGGGCCGGGGCAGCACCGCGGCGAAGGCGGCGAACACCAGAGCGCCGAGCACGGTTCCCGCCGCCCGGCACAGCAGCCGGGAGGCGAGCGGCCCGAGGTCGGGCTTGACGAGGAAGACGACGGTGGCGGGCAGCCAGTACCAGTGCTGGTGCCGGCCGTACCAGCGGGTGTGGTGCAGCGCCTGGGCGAGGGCGGCGCCGGCCCCGAAGCAGAGGGCGACCCGCAGCCCGTACTCGCGCCCGCCCGCACCCGACGCGGCGCGCACGGCGGCGCGGACGGCGTCCTTTGCACCCCGGCGCCGGGCGGGCAACCGCTGGTCTGCGCCCTCCGCCCGGTCGAAGGCCTCGGCGGCGCGCAGCAGGGCGTCGTCGAGGGCGCGCAGGGCGGGGGCGGACCGGTGGGGAGCGGGCAGCGGGCCGGTGACGGTGTTGCCGCGGACGGCGGCGGCGAGCCGCCGGGGCCCGTCCGCGGCCCTTGCCGAGACCCGCTCCCCCGCCCAGAACAGCGCGGTGGCGGCTTCGGCGAGGGGCAGCGCGGCCGCGTACTGCGCATGCAGCCGGCGCTCGGCGGCGGAAGAGGCGTACCGGCGCAGCCGGGGCCCGGCGAGGGCGTCCTGGGCATGGTCGAGGGCTGCGGTGAGCGCGGCCCGCCGGGCGGTGGCCTGCTCACCGCCCACGGCGTCGAGGAGCGCGGCGACGGCGTCGTACACGGCGGCGACCGCCGCCCGCTCCCCGTCGAACCTGAAGTCACCGGCGGTGGCACCGGGCGTGGGCAGGGCCAGTCGCAGGACGAGCAGCCATCCGGCACCGGCGAGGAAGACGAGGGCGCGCAGCCGGCCGCTCTCGGCCGCCGGCATCCCCGCTCCAAGGGCGGCCCCGACGAGCAGCTGCGTCCCCACGGCGGAGGCGACGGGCCCGACCGCACTGACCCCGCCGGCGACCAGCCCGAGCCCGGTGAGCGCCAGGGCGAGCGGTACGGCGGCCAGTCCCTGCCCGGCATACGTGCCCACGAGCAGCCCGAGGGCGCCGGCCAGCGCGGGCACCCCGAGCCGCTTGACGGAGGCGCGTCGACTGCCCGGCCGGTCGTTGATGCCGGCGAGCATCGCACCGATGGCGGCCAGCACACCGTCGGACGTCCGTCCGGCGACCAGACCGGCGAACAACAGCGGCCCGGCGGCCAACGCGCCCCGGGTCACCGCGCTCCAGGGCACGGGACCGCGCTGCGCGCTGAGGGCATGGGCGAGCCAGGGAGGTGCGGCGAGCCGGGACACGGGGCTCCTGTTCGTACGAGGGCGGGGTGCGGGTGCCTTCGGACGACGGTGGCCGGGGGACGGTGTGTCCACCGTAAGGGGTGTTTGCCGAGCGTACGGGGCGATCACGTTTCGGGCAGGTGAAAGGTGCCTGAGGTGGCCGGTTTCTTTATGAACGCAATTCCCGGGCGACGATTTCCCCGGAGATGTCCTCCCCGGAGACGATCTCCCCGGAGCCGATCTCCCCGGCCGCGGCCTCGGCCACGGTACGGACCAGGGTCTCGGCCTCGGTCACGGTACGGACCAGGGCCTCGGACTCGCCCCGCAGTTCCCCCGTCACCGCGTCGATCCCGCGCAGCCCGGCCCGTTCCAGCAGCCGCTTCTCGTTCGTCACCCACTCCCCGCGTGCGGCGAGGACCCCGTGGGCGGCCTGGAGGGCGGCCGTGGCGAGGGAGCCGGCGGTCTCCGTCAGGCGGCCGTGGGCGGCGTGGTTGGCCTTGGCGTAGGCGAGGGTGGCGCGGGCGGCGCCGTACCAGCGCTCGGCGGCGGTGACACGCAGCTTGGCCGGGTAGCCCGCCGGGCGGGGCAGGGTACCGCTGAGCACCTGGTTGACGGCCAGTTCGGCCACGACCAGGTAGGTGGGGATGCCGGCGAGATGGAAGAGCAGCGGCTCCACCCGGAACCGTCCCGCCTCCGCCTCCGCCAGCTCGTGCTCGACCACCGCCAGGTCCCGGTAGTGCACATCGACCCGGCGCCCGTCGATGGTCAGCCACGCCCCGCCGTTGAAGACCCCACCGCCCCAGCCGCCGACCCCGGAGACCTCCCCCGGCCAGCCGACGGCCCTGAGGTCGTCCGGGTCGAAGGGGCTGCGGTAGTAGATCGCCAGGTCCCAGTCGCTGTCGGGGCGGTGGGTGCCCTGGGCCCGGGAGCCGCCGAGGGCCACCGCCCGGACCGTGGGCAGGGAGGCGAGGCGCTCGGCGGTGCGGCCGAGGAAGTCGGAATCGGAAGGCTCGGGCCCGGAACCGGAAGGCTCGGGCCCGGAATCAGAAGGCTCGGGCCCGGAATCAGAAGGCTCGGGAGCGGAATCGGAAGGCTCGGGCATGCCCTCAGCCTGCCGCAGCCATCGCGAAGTCCGCTCCGGAATTACCGCGTGGCCCGCCGCGACGCCCGCCGCGACAGCTCACGGGGTTCCTGCGGCGAGGCGGTGTCGTCGCTGTACCCGTTCTTCCACCCCACCGGGGAGATCCTGCACCGCTACGGCCCCGACGCCGTCCCACGCCTGTCGTCCTGAGAAATCGGATGCGGGCGGGGTCGAAAGAAACGATCATCGGGACATTGTTCACCTCCTCCCAGGAGCAACCCTCGTGATCAAGCGCGTGACCGCCCCGGCCCTCTTTCCCCCGCCCACCTACTCGCACGCGTCCGTCGTCGAGGCCGGGACGAGGTTGGCTTTTCTGGCCGGGGCCGTGCCGCTCGACGAGAAGGGGGACCTCGTCGGCCCGGGTGACCCCGTGCGTCAGACCGAGCAGGTGATCGCCAATCTGCGGGAGCAACTGGCCGCAGTGGGAAGCGACTTGGCGCATGTGGTCGCCACGGATGTGTACGTGGTGAGCAGCGAGCCCGCCGTGTTGTCCGCGGTGTGGGAGGTCGTCGAGGCCTCCGGGCTCAGCGCTGGCCCGCATGCGTCGACTCTGCTCGGTGTCGCCTGCCTCGGTTACACCGGGCAGCTGGTGGAGATCACGGCCACGGCTGTGGTGCCGGAGCAACCGGAGCAAGGAGGAGAGCCGGTGACGGGCGAGGTCGTACTGCGTCGGGCCGTGGCGGAGGACGCCCGGGCCGCCGCCGATGTGTATCTGCGGTCCTTCGACGCCGCCCTGCCCACCGTCGTCCGCGCGCACACCGACGACGAGGTGCGGGAGTACTTCGAGCATGTCGTCGTTCCGTTGCGGGAGACCTGGGTGGCGGAGGCCGACGGGGCCGGGATCGTCGGACTGATGGTGCTGGAGGAAGAGGTGCTGTCCCAGCTGTATCTGGACCCCGGGTGGCGGGGGCGTGGTGTCGGTGACCGGTTCGTCGCGCTGGCCAAGGAGCGCAGCCCGGACGGGCTGTCCCTGTGGACCTTCCAGGTCAACAAGCCCGCCCACCGCTTCTACGAGCGGCACGGCTTCACCGCCGTCGAGTTCACCGACGGCAGCGGGAACGAGGAGCGGGAGCCGGACGTGCGGTACGTCTGGCGGCCGTGAGCCCCCGCGTTCCGGCTCGCCGCTACGGCCGCCCCCAGCTCCTCTCCCCGGGCAGCGGCCTGCCGTAACTGCCCGCTCGGCTGGTGGTCCGGCCGGGCCGGCCAGGGACTCGGCGAGCTTGAGCGCCGCCGCGACGCCGTCGACCACCGGCAGTCGGAGCTTCTCCCTCACCGCCCGCTGCGGTCCGGTCATCCCGGCGCAGCCCGGGACGAGGACCTCGGCGCCGGTGTCCCGGGCCCGTTCGGCCGCCGTCAGGAACGCGGACTCCGTGCGCCCGGGGTCGCCGGCGAGGCCGAGGCGCCGAGGCCGGTGCCCATGACGGCGGCGCGGGCACCGGCCATGCCGGTGGTCTCCGGCCGTCCTAGGTGTGGCCGCGGGAGCGGTCGAGGGTGGTGATGACGCCGTGGCGGTGGCCGAGGAGGCAGGCGAGGTGGGCGGCGGCCTCGGTGGTGTCCACGCCTATGGCAACCCTGCCGTCGTCGCCGCCGTGCGCAGCACCTCGCGGAGCATCTCCGGGGTGAGCCGGCCGGTGAAGGTGTTGCGCTGGCTGACATGGAAGCAGCCGAAGAGGTCCAGGCCGTCGAGGGTGACCCTGACGCCGTGGGCGAAGGCCGGACGGGGGCGGGGCACGGTCCACCCCGCCTCGGTGAACGCGGGCAGCGCGGCCTGCCAGCCGAAGGCGCCGAGGACGACTGCGGCCCTCAGCGTCGGGCGCAGCAGCTTCAGCTCCTGCACCAGCCAGGGGCGGCAGGTGTCGCGCTCGCCGGGGGTCGGCTTGTTCGCGGGCGGGGCGCAGTGCACGGGCGCGGTGACGCGGACGCCGTACAGTTCCAGCCCGTCGTCGGCGCTGACGGAGGTGGGCTGAGAGGCGAGCCCCACGTCGTACAGGGCCTGGTAGAGCACGTCCCCGGAGCGGTCGCCGGTGAACATCCGGCCGGTGCGGTTGCCGCCGTGCGCGGCGGGGGCCAAGCCGATGATCGCCAGCCGGGCGTCGGCCGGACCGAAGCCGGGGACCGGCCGGCCCCAGTACGTCCAGTCGGCGAACGCGGCCCGTTTGGTACGGGCCACCTCCTCCCGCCACTCGACCAGCCGAGGGCAGGCCCTGCAGTCCGCGACACGCCGGTCGAGCCGGGCGACGGCACTGCTGTGGTCCATACGGCCACCGTATGCCCGGACCGGGCCGGGCAAGCAAACCGCTTCACCTGCACAGGAACGCCCCGCCTTGACCGCGCCGCGCGCCACTGTCGCACCCACGGGGTGCGGTGGGGCGCGCGGCGCCGGCGAGGCCTGCGAGGGTTTGGGGGTCTGCAGGGCTCGGGGCATGGGGGCACGCGGCGGCCAAGAGGCCGCGAGGATCCGGGGGTCTGCAGGGCTCGGGGCATGGGGGCACGCGGCGGCCAAGAGGCCGCGAGGGTCCCGGGGGTCCGCAGGGCTCCGGCATGGGAGCACGCAGGGGGCCTGTGGGCACCCGGGGCCAGGAGGTCCGAAAGGGCCAGGAGGTCCGAAAGGGCCAAGAGGTCCCAGAGGGCCAAGAGGTCCCAGAGGGCCGAGGTCCCAGAGGGCCAGGAAGTCCGAGAGGGCCAGGAAATCCGAGAGGGCCAGGAGGTCCGAGGGGGCTCGGGGCCTCGGGGTCCGCGGAGGCACGGAAGATCCGTGGCGTCTGAGGGGCCCGGCCCGGTCGAGGGCTGGGGCTGCAAGGCTCGGGGCGTCTGCAGGGGCCCGGTTCGAGGGCTAGGGGGCCACGGCGGGGCGTCCGGGGGGCCGCGAGGTCCGGTGCTGGAGTCTCCTCGGAGATCACCTGACGGTGCCGGGCAGGGTGATCCGATCGATGTGTGCCACGCCAACGTCGGGCTCCCTGCCACCGGCTACCCCGTGCCCCGGGAAAATCTCCTCCGGCTCACCCCGCCCGGGGAGTTAAGGTCGGGGGCATGGCTTCCGACGTTGCGGACGAGAACGTGAACGGTGGGACCGGCGGGCCGGACGGCACCGGCTCCGCCCAGGACGCCCAGGACGCCCAGGACGCCGGTGTCCCCGCTGATCAGCCTGTCGATGCTGACCAGCACGTCGATCCGAAGATCACCGCCGCGGTGGCCGCCGCCGAGGCCGCGGGGCCGGCCCCGGGTGAGACGGTCCGGATCGACAGCTGGATCTGGGCCGTGCGTCTGATCAAGACGCGTTCCCTGGGCGCCACCGCCTGCCGGGGCGGCCACGTCCACGTGAACGGGGAGCGGGTGAAGCCCGCCTACTCCGTGCGCGTCGGCGACGAGGTGCGGCTGCGGCACGAGGGCCGGGAACGGATCGTGATCGTCAAGCGCCTGATCCGCAAGCGGGTCGGTGCCCCGGTGGCCGCCCAGTGCTACATCGACAACTCCCCTCCGCCCCCGCCTCGCGAGGCCGTCGCGCCCGCCGGCCTCCGCGAGCGAGGCACCGGCCGACCCACCAAACGCGATCGCCGTGATCTGGAACGCCTCCGCGGCCTCGCGGGCCCGGGCATCCCGGGCGGCTACGGCACCTTCGGCGGCGCCGCAGGCCCCCGCGGCTTCGCAGGGCCCGGCGGATCGGGCGGGCGGGCCGGATCCGGGTCCGGTGGACACGGCGCACCCGGCGGAACCGGCAGGCACGGTGGATCCCGTTCCGGCGAGACCGGTGGACCCCGGCCCGGCGGAACCAGCAGGCGCGGCGGATCCTGATCCAGCGGCGCGGCGGACCAGGTCCGGTAGGACCAGTGGGCATACTCGGCGTCGGTGATCCGGGGGCCGATACGCCACAGGCGTCCGTCGGCGCCATCGGCCGGGCCCCCGCGCCCGGTCCGTCGGCGTCGGCGGGCCGCCGGAGCGGGACTTGCCGCCTCCGTTACCGTCGCCGCACCAACCGGAGCAGCTCACCGTTGTGCCCGCGCCGGGCCCAGGCGATCAGGGTGAGCGGCACCACCAGGATCAGCGGGGTCGCCGCGGTCGCGCCGTCTCCGGCAGGCTCCACCGAGGCGATTCGCAGGGTGAAGCCGCTCGGGTCGACCCGCTCCCTCGGCACATTGGTGTGATAGTCCTCGCCCTCCCGCTGACCGAGCACGCAGCCGCCCTCCGCCAGTCGCGGGCGGGCGGCCACTGGTACGTGCGGTCTGCGGTGCACCGCCATGTGACGGCCCAGGTCGGCAAGGGTGCGCCGGGAGACCTCGGACGGTATGCCGCGTTACCGGTGCCGGGCGCGTGTGCGCGGGACCGCGGCGATGCACACGTACGCGGCGAAGGTGCCGCTCAGCTCGGGCGGTGCCGCGTCGAAGAACTCACCGAGGTCGGGTGGGTGGCCGGTCGCCTCCGGGTGGCGGAACAGCTCCTCGACGCACTCCTCGAGGAGTCTGAGCGCGCCCGGGTCGGCGGTCACCCGGCGCCGTCCGGTCACCAGTGCGTTGACGTCCTCGTGCGGCACGGCCAGGTCGGGGAGCAGTTCCGGCAGGTCGTCTGCGTCCGGCAGCAAGGGACCCCCCTTCGGCGGGCGAGGAACGGCGCCGTTGCCGCACGCCGTGGACAGGCGCCGTTGATGAACGTCGGCACCGAAGAGTACGTTGCAAGCAGGAGTGGTTCTGGTGCGTACAGGCAGTGAACCGGCGACCGCGCGCAGTGCTCTGCGGGCGCGGTTCTGGCTGTGCCTGTGGGGGCTGGCCTGGTCGGTCTTCGGCACGGCGGCGTTCGCGGTCGCCGGGCACCCGGGGTGGGCGGCGGCCTGTGCCGTGCTGTGGCTGGTGGTCACCGCGGACATGACCATGGTCCTCAGACACATCCGGCAGGGTCCGCACTACCAGCCGGGCCGCGAGGTGCCACCGTATCCGCCGCCGGAGAGCGGACCGCCGCATCCGGGACCGCCGTACCCGAGTCGGCCGTACCGGGGGCCTCCCAGGCGACGGCATCCGTGACCGGCCGACGCGGCACGCGCCGCTCAGCCGTCGAAGCGCGCCGCCTTCAGGTACTGCGGGTTCGGGTCCAGCGCGGCCGCGAGGCGGAAATGGCGTTTGGCCTGGTCGGCTCGGCCCTGGCGTTCATAGGTGCGGGCCAGTGCGAAGTGCGCGAACGCGTTGTCCGGCTCGCGCTCCAGCACGATCGTGAACTCCAGCTCGGCGGGCCGCAGTTGGGCCGCCGCGAAGAACGCACGCGCACGGAGCAGGCGGGCCGCCGTGTTCTCGGGGTGCGCGGCGATGACGCCGTCGAGCAGCTTCACCGCGCCCCGCGGATCCCGCGAGTTGAGCAGATGCTCGGCTGCACGGAAGTCGATGACATGCGTTTCCGGAGTACGTCCGGTGGAACCGCTGGTCTCGGGCACGGCAGAGTCCTTCCCTCGCTGCGGCACTTCAACGCCCGCGGAGGGGGCCGCTATTCCGAGCCCTGTTCCGCGCGATCCCCGCGCGCCCGCCGTACGAGGTCCTCCCACACCTCGGCGACGCGCTTGTGCAGCGCGTCCAGGGGTACGTCGTTGTCGATCACGATGTCCGCGATCTCCCGGCGCTGCTCACGGGTCGCCTGCGCGGCCATACGCGCGCGTGCGTCCTCCTCGGTCATCCCGCGCAACCGGACCAGTCGGTCGAGTTGGGTCTCGGGGCTCGTGTCCACGACGATCACGAGGTCGTAGAGCGGCGCCAGTGCGTTCTCGGTGAGGAGGGGCACGTCGTGGATCACTACGGCGTCGTCGGCCGCGGCGTCCTCCAGCTCACGGGAGCGGGCGCCCACCAGGGGGTGCACGATCGAGTTGAGGGCGGCGAGCTTCTCCGGGTCGGCGAAGACGATCGAGCCGAGTCTGGGCCGGTCCAGACTGCCGTCCGCGGTGAGGACGTCCCCACCGAAGGCCTCGGCCACGGCGGCGAGGCCGGGAGTGCCCGGCGCCACAACTTCGCGCGCGATACGGTCCGCGTCGATCAGCACGGCCCCGTGCTCCACGAGCAGCCGTGACACCTCGCTCTTGCCGGCGCCGATCCCACCGGTCAGGCCCACGGACAGCATGGCTGCGCCTCCACCTCACGAACCCCCTCCGCGGGGACGACTTGTCGACTCCGGGCGCAGCCTAGCGGATCAGTTGTCGCCTTCCCGCTCCGCCAGGAACCGCTCGAACTCGCGCCCGATCTCGTCGGCCGACGGGATGTCCACGGGCTCGGCGAGCATGTTGCCCCGGGTCTCGGAACCCGCGGCGGCGTCGTACTGGTGCTCCAGGCCCTGGACGAGCGCGGTGAGTTCCTCGTCGCCCTCCTGGATCTGCCGGTCGATCTCCGTCTGCGTGCGGTGGGCGTCCGTGCGCAGCGAGTGCGCGACTCCCGGCAGCACCAGCCCGGTGGCGGCCGTGATGGCCTCCAGGACCGTCAGGGCGGCGTCCGGGTACGTGGAGCGGGCGATGTAGTGCGGGACGTGCGCGGCGACGCCCAGGACGTCGTGCCCGGCCTCCATCAGGCGGTACTCCACCAGTGACTCGGCGCTGCCGGGGACCTGGGCCTCCTCGAAGGGGCTGCGGTGACCCGGGACGAGCTCGGCGCGGTTGCCGTGCGGGGTGAGACCCACCGGCCGGGTGTGCGGGACCCCCATGGGGATGCCGTGGAAGTTCACGGACAGGCGTACGCCGAGCCGCTCCACGATCTGCCGTACGGCCCCCGCGAACCGCTCCCACTCCACGTCCGGCTCGGGCCCGGACAGCAGCAGGAAGGGGGCGCCGGTGGCGTCCTGGACGAGGCGGACCTCGATGGCCGGGACCTCGTAGTCGGTCCAGCGGTCCCGCTTGAAGGTCAGCAGGGGCCGGCGGGCCCGGTAGTCCACGAGCCGGTCGTGGTCGAAGCGGGCGACGAGCTGGTGGGGCAGTGAGTCGAGCAGCCGGTCGACGATCTGGTCTCCGGTCTCACCCGCGTCGATGTATCCGTCGAAGTGGTAGAGCATGACAAGGCCGGCCGACTCCTGGGCGAGCGCCATGTCGACAACGGCGAGGCCCTTCGGCTCCCATGCGTACAAACCCTGCGGATCAAGCACTGTGACCGCTCCTCCTCGTGTTCGTCGTGGTCAACACGCCCTGGAGAGCGGGCATTCCCGCGACACGCCGTTGATCCGCGATCTCACGGAGCCTGTACGGACACGGGGCGAGGGCAATGCCCTCAGGGGCGCGGGGGACTGCGCGAGAAGCCACAGACGGCCTGCACTCGAACGACGGGCACCCGAAAAGGCCTGAGGGACCGCACCTCGAAAGGTACGGTCCCTCAGGACCAGCTATCGGCTAAGCCTCAGCCGCAGCGATCAGCTCTGGCCGCCGGCCAGCTTCTCGCGCAGCGCGGCCAGCGCCTCGTCCGAGGCCAGCGCACCGGAGGTGTCCGCACCCTCGGAGGAGTACGAACCGCCACCCGAAGCGGCCGGAGCGGCAGCCTCGCCACCCTCGGCGGCAGCGGCAGCGTCGGCCTCGCGGCTCTTGATGACCTGCTGCTGGTGCTGCTCGAAGCGGGTCTGCGCCTCGGCGTACTGGCGCTCCCACTCCTCGCGCTGCTTCTCGTAGCCCTCGAGCCAGTCGTTGGTCTCGGGGTCGAAGCCCTCGGGGTAGATGTAGTTGCCCTGGTCGTCGTAGGACGCGGCCATGCCGTACAGGGTCGGGTCGAACTCGACCGAGGCCGGGTCGGCACCGAAGGACTCGTTGGCCTGCTTCAGCGAGAGGCTGATGCGGCGGCGCTCGAGGTCGATGTCGATGACCTTGACGAAGATCTCGTCGTTGACCTGGACGACCTGCTCCGGGATCTCCACGTGGCGCTCGGCCAGCTCGGAGATGTGGACCAGACCCTCGATGCCCTCGTCCACGCGGACGAACGCACCGAACGGCACCAGCTTCGTGACCTTACCGGGCACGACCTGGCCGATCTGGTGGGTGCGGGCGAACTGCTGCCACGGGTCTTCCTGGGTCGCCTTCAGCGACAGGGAGACGCGCTCGCGGTCCATGTCGACGTCGAGGACCTCGACGGTGACCTCCTGGCCGACCTCGACGACCTCGGAGGGGTGGTCGATGTGCTTCCAGGACAGCTCGGAGACGTGGACCAGACCGTCGACGCCACCCAGGTCCACGAAGGCACCGAAGTTGACGATCGAGGAGACCACACCGGAGCGGACCTGACCCTTCTGGAGGGTCGTGAGGAACGTCTGGCGGACCTCGGACTGGGTCTGCTCCAGCCAGGCACGGCGGGACAGGACCACGTTGTTGCGGTTCTTGTCCAGCTCGATGATCTTGGCCTCGAGCTCCTTGCCGACGTACGGCTGGAGGTCGCGGACGCGGCGCATCTCGACCAGGGAGGCCGGGAGGAAGCCGCGGAGGCCGATGTCGAGGATGAGACCACCCTTGACGACCTCGATGACGGTACCGGTAACGATGCCGTCCTCTTCCTTGATCTTCTCGATGGTGCCCCAGGCACGCTCGTACTGGGCGCGCTTCTTCGAGAGGATCAGGCGGCCTTCCTTGTCCTCCTTCTGGAGGACCAGGGCCTCGATCTCGTCGCCGACGGCGACGACCTCGTTCGGGTCGACGTCGTGCTTGATCGAGAGCTCGCGGCTCGGGATGACACCTTCGGTCTTGTAACCGATGTCGAGCAGGACCTCGTCCCGGTCGACCTTCACGATGACGCCGTCGACGATGTCGCCGTCGTTGAAGTACTTGATCGTCTCGTCGATCGCGGCGAGGAAGGCTTCCTCGTTACCGATGTCGTTGACCGCTACCTGCGGGGTGGTGGCGGTGGTCTCGGTGCTGCTCGTCATGTGGGAAAGGGCTCCGGTACGGACATTGAAGTCGTAGGTACTGCTTACGCCGGGAGCCCGTTTCGCTCTGCAGAAGCCGGACAGCCAAGGAAGCGCCCCACCAGATACTGGTGATGGCGCCTCGACAACCGAGGGGACATACAACAGATGCGAGCGCAGCCTGCTACGTCTGAGGTGCGCAGGCCCGCAGCGCAACTTGTAGCATACGGGGGCAGCCGGACAGGGTCAATGCGCGAAGGCGCCCACCCGGGGCAGAACCCCGCATAACCGGCAGAAGAAACGTCCTTTGAGGCCACATGGCCTGTGGGACCGCGTCCGTCACGGACCCCTTCCGGGTTGGACGGAAGAGTACGACGAGGGAGCCGATCATCCAAGAGCCGGAAGCGTACGAGCCCGAAGGACCCGAGGCGTACGAGCCGGAGGCCACGCGACGTGAGGCCGGCGTCGCGGAGAGCGCCCGGGCCAACCGGGGCTGGTGGGACCGCAACGCGGACGAGTACCAGACCGAGCACGGCACCTTCCTCGGCGACGACCGCTTCGTGTGGGGTCCGGAGGGCCTGGACGAGGTCGAGGCCGAGCTGCTGGGCCCGCCGGAGGAACTGAAGGGCAAGGCGGTCCTGGAGATCGGTGCGGGCGCGGCGCAGTGCGCGCGCTGGCTGGCCGCCCAGGGCGCCCGCCCGGTGGCGCTGGACCTCTCCCACCGCCAGCTGCAGCACGCCCTGCGCATCGGCGGATCGTTTCCGCTCGTCTGCGCGGACGCCGGCGCGCTGCCCTTCGCGGACGGCTCCTTCGATCTGGCCTGCTCGGCGTACGGGGCGCTGCCGTTCGTCGCCGACCCGGGGCTGGTGCTGCGCGAGGTGCGCCGGGTGCTGCGGCCGGGCGGCCGGTTCGTCTTCTCGCTGACGCATCCGATCCGCTGGGCGTTCCCCGACGAGCCGGGACCCGAGGGCCTGTCCGTGTCCTCCTCCTACTTCGACCGCACGCCGTACGTGGAGCAGGACGAGGAGGGCCGCGCCGTCTACGTCGAGCACCACAGGACGCTCGGCGACCGCGTCCGGGACGTCGTGACGTCCGGCTTCCGGCTGGTGGACCTGCTGGAGCCGGAGTGGCCGTCCTGGAACACCTCGGAGTGGGCCGGCTGGTCGCCCCTGCGCGGCAGCCTGATCCCGGGAACGGCGATCTTCGTGTGCGAGCGGGACTGACCGACCCCCGCTGATCATCGGGGGCACGCGTGCGTGGGGTCGATTTCGCCGTCGTACGACACTAGGGGCGTGATCCGTTACGACGCCCTGGACGCGCTGCCCGTGCGTTCCGCCCTGCCCGCTCTGACCGAGGCCCTCGAGGGTGCCGGCACCGCCGTGCTGGTGGCGCCGCCCGGCACCGGCAAGACGACGCTGGTACCGCTTGTGCTGGCGGGGCTGGTCGGCGGCGGGCCGGCGCGGCGGGTCGTGGTGGCCGAGCCCCGCCGGATCGCGGCCCGGGCGGCGGCCCGGCGAATGGCCTGGCTGCTGGGTCAGAGGCCGGGCGAGAGCGTCGGCTTCACGGTGCGGGGCGAGCGCGTCGCCGGCCGGCACACGCGCGTGGAGGTCGTGACGACGGGTGTGCTGCTGCAGCGGCTGCAGCGCGATCAGGAGCTGGCCGGCGTGGACGCCGTCGTGCTGGACGAGTGCCACGAGCGGCATCTGGATGCCGACACGGCGGCCGCCTTCCTGTGGGACGTGCGGCAGACCCTGCGGCCGGAGCTGCGCCTGGTGGCCGCGTCGGCGACGACGGACGCGGAGGGCTGGGCGCGACTGCTGGGCGGGGCGTCCGTGGTCGAGGCGGCCGGCGTCGCACACCCGGTGGAGGTGGTGTGGGCGCCACCCGCGCGCCCGGTACGGCCGCCGCACGGGATGCGTGTCGATCCGGCGCTGCTGGCGCACGTGGCGTCGGTGGTGCGCCGGGCGCTGGCCGAGCGGGACGGGGACGTGCTGTGCTTCCTGCCGGGTGTGGGCGAGATCGCGCGCGTGGCGGGGCAGCTCGGGGATCTCGGGGCGGTGGAGGTGCTCCGGGTCCATGGCCGGGCGCCGGCCGCCGTGCAGGACGCGGTACTCGCTCCGGGGGCGCGGCGCCGGGTGGTGCTGGCGACCTCGGTGGCGGAGTCGTCGCTGACGGTGCCCGGGGTGCGGGTGGTGGTGGACTCGGGGCTCGCCCGGGAGCCGCGGGTGGACCACGCGCGTGGGCTGAGCGGGCTGACGACGGTGCGGGCGTCGCGGGCCGCCGGGCGGCAGCGGGCGGGGCGGGCCGGGCGAGAGGCGCCGGGGGCGGTGTACCGGTGCTGGGCGGAGGCCGAGGACGGGCGTCTGCCGGCGTTTCCGGCGCCGGAGATCAAGGTGGCCGACCTGACCGCGTTTGCGCTGCAGGCGGCTTGCTGGGGGGATCCGGACGCCTCCGGGCTGGCGTTGCTCGATCCTCCGCCGGGTGGGGCGATGGCGGCGGCGCGCTCCGCGCTGACGGCGGTAGGCGCGGTGGACTCCGCCGGCCGGGCGACTCCGGTCGGGGTGCGCCTGTCCTTGCTGGGGGTGCACCCTCGGCTGGGACGAGCCTTGCTGGACACGGCCGGTGAGGGTGCGGAGGTCGTCGCCCTGCTCTCCGAAGAGGTGCCGCGGGACTACGGGGACGATCTTGCTGCCGCGTTGCGGCGTGCCCGGGGCGGGGGTGACGCCTACGCTGCGCGATGGGCTGCGGAGGTGCGGCGGCTGCGGGCCGTCGCGGGGGAGTCTTCTCACCCGCCCGCCCGCGACCGTCGGACACAGGGCGCCGGCCAGGCCGGACCGGGCACCGGTGACGACGGGCTCGCCGGGGTCGTCGCCGCTCTCGCCTTTCCCGAGCGGGTTGCCAGGCTCGACGGGGGGTCGTATCTGATGGCCTCCGGGACCCGGGCCGAGCTGGGGGACGGGTCGGGGCTGCGGGGAGCGCCCTGGATCGTCGTGGCCGTTGCCGACCGGCCCACCGGGAAGGGGCACGCGCGGGTGCGGCTCGGGGCCGCCGTGGAGGAGGGTGTGGCTCTCGCCGCCGCGGGCCCGCTGCTCGCCCAGCGGGACGAGGTGCACTGGGCCGACGGGGACGTCGTAGCCCGGCGTGTCGAGCGGCTGGGCGCCGTCGAGCTCGCCGTGCGGCCTCTGGGGGACGTCGAGCCGGCCCTCGTACGCGCGGCCCTCCTCGACGGGCTGCGGCAGGAAGGGCTCGGGTTGCTGCGCTGGTCACCGGAGGCCGAGGCGCTGCGGCAGCGGCTGGCCTTTCTGCGGGCGCATCTCGCTGAGCCGTGGCCGGACGTGTCCGACGGCGCGCTCCACGCGCGCGTGGACGAGTGGCTGGAGCCGGAGCTGAGCAGGGCGCGGCGGCGGGCCGATCTCGGGCGGATCGACGCCGGGCAGGGGCTGGCGCGGTTGCTGCCGTGGGCGAGCGGGGAAGCCTCGCGGCTGGACGAGCTGGCGCCCGAGCGGATCACCGTGCCGAGTGGGTCCAGAATCCGGATCGACTATCGGGACCCTGAGCGGCCCGTGCTCGCGGTGAAGCTCCAGGAGATGTTCGGGCTGCGCGACACGCCGGCCATCAGCGGCGTACCGCTCCTCGTTCATCTGCTCTCCCCCGCCGGGCGGCCCGCCGCCGTCACGGCCGACCTCGCCTCCTTCTGGAAGGACGGCTACAAGGGGGTACGCGCGGAGCTGCGCGGGCGGTATCCGAAGCATCCGTGGCCCGAGGACCCGGCGACCGCCGAGCCCACCCGGCACACCAACGCGCGGCTCAGGCGCTGACCGGTTCCGGTTCCGTCGTGCGAGCGGGCGCCGGGTCCTCGGGGCGGCGGGCGCGGGCCTCCAGGTAGAGGGAGAGGGCGAGGAGCAGCAGGCCTGCCGTCAGGGAGCCCCAGGGGACGTACGAGGTGAGCATCAGGACCAGGGTGCGGTTGTGCTTGACCAGGGCGACCGTGTGCTCGGTGTAGTCCTCGCGCATCCTCACGTCCCCGGCGAACGCCGTGACCCTGGCCCGGCCGCCCAGCAGGGTGCCGCCGCGCAGCTCCTCCTTGTGGAGTTCCTCGCCGTAGACGGGGGCGCCGGTGACCGGTTCGACCCAGAACCTGCGGATCGTGCTGTACCAGCGGGTGGTTCCCGTCTTGGCGACCGATTCCGGGGTGATGCCCTGGACGGGCATGGCCTTCGGCATCGGGACCTTCGTCCAGGGGATGGCCTGTTCGAAGTAGTAGACCTTCAGGCCGCGGAAGGTCCGGGTGCCCTTGTAGTGGATGGGGCTGGTGGTACGGGTCTGCGCGTCGAAGTACTCGTAGTCGCGTTTCTGTGTCAGGAAGGGCCACTTGAACTCGATGCCCTGGCGGGTGACCGGGTCGCCGTCGACCGTCTCGCCGGTCGCGTGGACGGGGTCCTGGCTGTGGGCGTCGAAGATGTACCGCTCGGGGACGCGGGAGACCATGTTGCCGTCGGGGCCCTGGACGTAGGACAGGCCGTCCCAGACCACGACCGGCCGTCCCGCCGTCTTCTCGATCTTCTTCGCGGCCTCCACGTCGCCCCTGAGGGTCTGCACGATGGTGACCTTGGAGACCTTCTTCGCACGCATCGTGCCGTAGTCCAGCAGGGTGGCGCCCCTGGCCTCCAGGACCATGTCCTGGTACTGGTTCGCGGGGATCCTGGCCAGGCGCGGGAAGGCGTACCAGCGCATGAGCGGGGACAGCGCCGCGCAGAAGACGGCGCAGGCGAGCAGGACCAGGCTTGCCTTGCGGCGCATGGAAGGCCTCCCTCCCGGACGGGCGCGGCTACGGATGCGAGGGCACCGACGTCAGCAGCGGCTTGGGGGACGTCCGGCCCGACGGCGCGCCCGCCGCGCTGATGGTGAGGACGACGGCGAGCGCGAGGGCGAGACCGGTCGCTGCGGCGATCAGGGCGCGCATACGGGCCTCCCGGCGGACGGTCTGGGTCCTGACAGCGTGCTGATGGGGCGTCAGGTCCGGCACCGTAGCAACGGGCGGGTGAGATGAGAACAGCGGCGCACGCACGAACGAGGGCGCCCTGCCCGCCGGTGCGGGGAGGGCGCCCTGCCCGGGCCGCTGTGGGTCAGGAGGAGGCGGACGGGCTCGGCGACGGGGACGGGCTCGCCGAGGTGTCGGCGGCGGCGACCTTCAGTTCGACGGTGAGGGTGCCGCCGCCGGGGGTGGTGATGCGGAGCAGGAAGGTGCCGGTGGTGTCGTCCGCGTACAGCTTCGGCAGGGTCAGCAGGCCCTTGGCGTCGGTCTGGAGGCCGCTGAGGGTGCGTACGGGCTTGCCGTCGGCGTCCTTGAAGTAGGGGCCCTTGTCGTTCTCGGTGGCGTCCTTGTCGGACGTGATCAGGGTGGCGGTGGCCGCGACCTTGTCCGCGACGGCGCCCTTGTACGTCGCCTTCACCTGGACCTGGTCGGCGAACTCGCCGTCCGGGGTGCAGGTCAGCGGGGTGTCGCTGGTGCGGGCCAGGGTGTCGGCGGCGTGCTCGGTGACGGTGGCCGTGTAGGCGACGCCCTTGACCGAGCGGCCCACGACGGTGGCGGTGACCTTGAAGTCACCGGTCTTCTCGCCCGCCTGCAACGCCGGGGCGAGAGCGACGCCCTTGGCGTCGGTGGCGACCGTGGCCACGGTCTCGCCGCCGCTGAAGGTGGCGTCGGTGTCTCCGCTGATCGTGAACCTGATCCTGACCTTGGCGACGGACTTGTCGGCCTTGGTCTCGGCACGGGTGCCGATCCGCCCGGTGAAGGCGTGCCCGGCCATCGCGCTGAGCTTGGCGGTGCCCGCGTCCTCCAGGTGGTCCACCGTGTCGGTGGGGGTCGGCGGGGTCGTCGGCGGGACGGGCGGCTTCGGCGGCTTGGGGCTCGGGGTGTCGTGCCCGCCGCCGGGCGTGCTGGGCTTCGGGTCCGGCTTCGGGTCCGGCTTGGGATCCGGTTTGTGCTCCGGCTTGGTCTTCGGTGGGTGGGAGTGCTTGGGGGGATGGGCGCGCGGGGTGTGGTCGTCGCTGCGGTGGCTGGGCAGGCCGCCGGTGCCGTCGGGCACGGAGTGGGTGCCCTTGCGGTAGTACTCCAGCCAGTTGAGGACCAGGTTCAGGTAGTCCTGCGAGTCGTTGTAGCTGAGGATCGCCTTGTGCAGGTCTCGCTCGTCCGAGAGGTCCCAGCCGTTGCGGCACAGGTAGTGGCCGGCGGCGAGGGCGGCGTCGTAGACGTTGTCGGGGTCCTTCTTGCCGTCGCCGTTGCCGTCGCGGCCGGCCCAGGCCCAGGTCGACGGGATGAACTGCATGGGGCCGACGGCCTGGTCGTACTCGCTGTTGCCGTCGTACGCGCCGTGGTCGGTGTCCTTGATGAGCGCGAAGCCGTTGCCGTCCAGGGCCGGGCCCAGGATCCGGCCCAGTGTGGTGCCGTCCGCGTCGACCCGGCCGCCGCGGGCCTGGCCCGACTCCACGTTGCCGATGGCGGCGAGCAGTTGCCACGGCAGATTGCAGCCGGGCTTGGAGGAGCGCAGTTCGGCCTCGGCCTTCTTGTAGGCGTCGAGGACCGTCGCCGGGATGCCGGCCCCGGAGTCGCCCCGGGCGACGGGGGTGCCGGTGGTCGGCGAGGGGCTGGGGTTGGGGCTGTTGAGCGGCGGCAGGTCCGTGTAGTACGGGGAGTTGCCGGTGGCGTTGCCGTCGGAGCGCGGGTCGGGTACGGGGGTGGAGGCGCCGGCCGTCGCCTGTCTGCCGTGGTCCTCGCCGGTCACTCCCGGAGCCTGGGACGCGGACAGAGCCGCGACCGCCGCCGCGGCCACGGCGGTTGTCGCCGCCCCCTTGCGCAGCCGCCTTCCGAAATGCGCCGCCATCGAGTGAACCCCTCCCGTGGACGCCCTGCGTCCGTCTCCTCTGTCCGCCCTGCTCTGGTGTGACGTTTGACCCGGTGATCCGGTTGCCCCTGTGTCGCCCTTCCGTCCGTGTGACGTGCGTTCGACCCCGTGTGTTCGGCAGGCGACGCAGGTGACCCTACGGCAACTTTCCTGGCGTCGGGACCCGCTCACGCCCGTTTTCAACGGTTGGCCAACTCTGGTTACCACCTATGGCCCCGGACGGGCGTCCCGCATACTGGACGCACTTGATCATCGGCACGGCGCCACGGCCGACGACCGTTCCAGGGGGCTCCGTTGCCGTTCACGCTCAGTCATGCGGCCGCCGTCCTGCCCGCGGTCCGCCGGGACGGGACCGGTCGCGGCCCGCTGGTGCCGGCGGTGCTCGTCGCGGGGTCTTTCGCGCCCGACATGACCTTCTATGCGGCGAGTGTCCTCCCCGGCGGCATGGAATTCGGCGCCGTCACGCACTCGTTCGCCGGGGTCGGCACGGTCGACGTGCTCATCTCCTGGGCGCTGGTGGGGCTGTGGCTGCTCGTCCGCGAACCGTTGCTCGCGCTGCTGCCCCGGGGCCGGCAGGGGCGGCCGGCCGTGCTGCTGGGCTGTGGTGCGCCGCGCGCGCGGATACGGGCCGTGTCGGTGGGGTGGTGGTACGTCTGCGCCGTGCTGGGTGCGCTGACCCATGTGGCGTGGGACGCGTTCACGCATCACGGGCGGTGGGGAACGCGGCTGATTCCGGCCATCGGGCGGGGCGGTCCGGCGGGCACGCCGCTGTTCTCGTGGCTGCAGTACGGCTCGTCCGTGGTGGGTGCGCTCGTCGTCGCGGTGTTCGCCGCGCGTGCGCTGCGGCGGGCACCGGCCGGGGAGCCGGTGGGGGTGCCCGTGCTGTCCGGGCGGGACCGGTGCTGGGCCGGCGCGGTGGTCGGCGGCTGCGCGGTGGCCGGGGCGCTGCAGCGGGCGGCGCGCTGGTGGGAGTCCCTGGACGCGCCCCAGCGGCCGTGGGAGCTGGTGCCCACGCTCTGCTTCGGGACCGGCGCCGGGCTGGCCCTGGGGCTGGTGCTGTACGCCGTCGGCGTCAGGGTGTGGCGTCCGGGCCGGGTCCCGGACGGTCCCGGTGGGGTGGCCGGTGCGGGCCGGGAGTGGCCGGTCGCTCGGTGAGGGACGCGACGAAGACCGTGAGGGTGGGCCGGGGGCGCGATCTGGGGATCGTGGTCAGCGCGAGGGCGAGGTAGCCGCGGGCGAGGTCGGCCCACTGGCGCCAGTCCGGGGCGTGGCCCGCGTGGGCGGTCAGGCCGGCGAGTCTGTGCCGCAGGCGCGTGGCGGCCGCGCGGACCGTCTCGGCCGGGTCGGCGGGGATGCGGGCGGTGCTTGCGTCGGCCGCGAGGGCCGGGACCGGCGAGGCGGGCATGGCCTGCGCCGAGGCGGTGTCCGCCCAGGCCCGGGTGTCTGCCTCGGGCGTCCGGCGGTGAAGCATGCGTATACCCATGCCCGCAGTTTTGCGGCTGTGGGGGGTGGGGGGCGTTTTGGCGGGGGCCACGTGAGTGACGGTCCCCTCCGGGGGTTCGGCCGGCGTGCCGGTGCGGGCGCCGGGTTCTTGTGCGGGTGGGGTGAATGTGGAGGCGTGGGGTTGCGGCGGGTCCGGCACGCCGGTATGCGCCATGAGGCTGAGCGCCGTCGCGGCGGGAAGACGTCGCGGGTGCCGGGGGCGCTGTACTGAGCCGGCGTACAACGCCCCGTCCCCCGAAGCACCGCGGGCTAGTGGGCCGCCGACTCCCAGTCCGGGCCCACGCCCACCGAGACGTCCAGGGGGGCGTGCAGCTCGACGGCGTTCGCCATTTCGCGGCGGACGATCTCCTCCGCCGCGGCCCGCTCGCCGGGGGCGATTTCCAGGACGATTTCGTCGTGGACCTGGAGGAGCATGCGGGACTTCAGGTCCGCTGCCCGCAGGGCGCTGTCCACCTTCAGCATGGCGATCTTGACGATGTCGGCCGCCGTGCCCTGGATGGGCGCGTTGAGGGCCATGCGCTCGGCCGCCTCGCGGCGCTGGCGGTTGTCGCTGTTGAGGTCCGGCAGATACCGGCGGCGGCCGAAGAGCGTCGCCGTGTAGCCCGTCGCCCGTGCCTCGTCGACCGCCCGGCGGAGGTAGTCCCGGACGCCGCCGAAGCGCTCGAAGTACGCGTCCATGAGGGCGCGTGCCTCCGCCGCCTCGATGTTCAGCTGCTGGGAGAGGCCGAAGGCGGACAGGCCGTAGGCCAGGCCGTACGACATCGCCTTGATCTTGCGGCGCATCTCCGCGTCCACCGCGGCGGGCTCGACGCCGAACACCTGGGAGGCGGCAGTGGTGTGCAGGTCCTCGCCGGAGGTGAACGCCTGGATCAGGCCCTCGTCCTGGGAGAGGTGGGCCATCACGCGCAGCTCGATCTGGCTGTAGTCGGCGGTCATCAGGGACTCGAAGCCCTCGCCGACGACGAAGCCGCGGCGGATGGCCCGGCCCTCGTCCGTGCGGACCGGGATGTTCTGCAGGTTCGGTTCCGTGGAGGACAGCCGGCCGGTCGCGGCCACCGTCTGGTTGAACGTGGTGTGGATACGGCCGTCGCCCGCGATGGTCTTGATCAGGCCCTCGACCGTGACCCGCAGCTTCGCCTGCTCGCGGTGGCGGAGCATGATCACCGGCAGTTCGTTGTCGGTCTGGGTGGCGAGCCAGGCCAGGGCGTCGGCGTCGGTGGTGTAGCCGGTCTTGGTCTTCTTGGTCTTCGGCAGGGCCAGCTCCTCGAAGAGGACC
The DNA here is from genome assembly GCF_055603265.1 of Streptomyces sp. NPDC037288. Classification (NCBI taxonomy): domain Bacteria; kingdom Bacillati; phylum Actinomycetota; class Actinomycetes; order Kitasatosporales; family Streptomycetaceae; genus Streptomyces; species Streptomyces sp. NPDC037288. Next base: position 183,288 of record NZ_JBVJVY010000007.1, on the reverse strand, counting down.
TGCTGGAGCTGCTTGGGCGAGCCCAGGTTGAACTCGTGGCCGGCGGCGGCGTGCGCCTCCTTCACGGCCTGCTGCACCGCGCCCGCGAACGTCTGCTCCATCGCTTCGAGGTGCGCGCGGTCGGCCGCGATGCCGTGCCGCTCCATGCGGGCGAGCAGGGCGGACGTCGGCAGCTCCATGTCGCGCAGCAGTTCCGCCGCGCCGACCTCTTCGAGGCGGGTCCGGAAGGCGGTGCCGAGGTCGAGGACGGCGCGGGCCTGGATCATCAGGGCCTCGGCCTCGGCGCCCTCGTCGGTGCCGAAGGCCAGCTGGCCGTCGGCCGTGGCCGCGGGCGCCAGCTCGCGGTGCAGGTACTCCAGGGACAGCGCGTCCAGGTCGAAGGAGCGGCGGCCCGGCTTGACCAGGTAGGCGGCGAGCGCGGTGTCCATGGTCACGCCCTCGACGGACCAGCCGTGCTCGGCGAAGACGCGCATGGCGCCCTTGGCGTCGTGGAGCACCTTGGGGCGGGCGGCGTCGGCCAGCCAGGCCGCGAACGCGTTCTCGTCGGCCTCGTCCAGCTCGGCCGGATCGAACCAGGCCGCCGCTCCCCCGGCCGCGGCGACGGCGACCTCGGTCACCGAGCCGGTACCCAGCGCCCAGGTGTCGACGGTGGCGACGCCGAGGGTCTCGGCGCCGTGCTCGGCGAGCCAGGCGGTCAGCTCGCCGGTGCGCAGGATCGTGCCGTCCAGCTCCACTCCGCCGGTGGCGATCGGTGTGGCCTCGGCCTCCTCGGTGCCGGGGTCGACGGCGAAGAGGCGCTCGCGCAGGGACGGGTTGCGGATCTCCAGGGTGTCCAGGACCAGCGTCACGGCCTTGCGGTCGTACGCGGCCCGCTCCAGGTCGGCGACCGACCGGGTCAGCTCGACCTGGCGCTCCAGCTCGGTCAGGACGCGGTTGAGCTTGACCGACTCCAGGTGGTCGCGGAGGTTCTGCCCGGCCTTGCCCTTGACCTCGTCGACGCGGTCGACCAGCTCCGCGAACGAGCCGAACTGGTTGATCCACTTGGCGGCGGTCTTCTCGCCGACGCCGGGGATGCCGGGGAGGTTGTCTGACGGGTCGCCGCGCAGGGCCGCGAAGTCCGGGTACTGGGCGGGCGTCAGGCCGTACTTCTCGAACACCTTCTCCGGGGTGAACCGGGTCAGCTCCGAGACGCCCTTCGTCGGGTAGAGCACCGTGATGTTCTCGGTGACCAGCTGGAAGGAGTCGCGGTCGCCGGTGACGATCAGCACCTCGAAGCCCTCGGCCTCGGCCTGGGTGGCGAGGGTGGCGATGACGTCGTCCGCCTCGAAGCCGTCGACGGCGAAGCGCGGGGCGTGCATCGCGTCGAGCAGCTCGCCGATCAGCTCGACCTGGCCCTTGAACTCGTCCGGGGTCTTGGAGCGGTTCGCCTTGTACTCGGTGAACCGCTCGGAGCGCCAGGTCTTGCGCGAGACGTCGAAGGCCACGGCGAAGTGCGTGGGCTCCTCGTCACGCAGGGTGTTGGCCAGCATCGACGCGAAGCCGTAGATCGCGTTCGTCGGCTGGCCGGTCGCGGTCGTGAAGTTCTCCGCGGGCAGCGCGAAGAACGCGCGGTAAGCGAGGGAGTGCCCGTCCATGAGCATCAGCCTGGGACGGGGGCCGCCGGGGGTCTTGTCGGTCTTCTTCGATGCTGTCTCTGCCACGTCCCCGATCCTGCCACGCCGCACTGACAGTCCGGGTCGCGTCCGGCTGGTGGGTGTGAGCTCCGGCACAGCGACCGAAGAGGGACAAGCGGGGGCGGGGCCGGAGGGAAGGAAAGGGGCGGGGCGGGGGTGGAAGGGGCGGCACGGTTGTCGGTGCCGCGTGGGAGGATCCTCTGCGTACTCGGGATGCGCAGTCGAAGGGGAGCGTGCGATGGCGACGAAGCCGCCCAAGGGTGATCCGGTTCAGGACGCGCCGCAGGTCACGGAACCGAAGCACGCGGCCGCGGGGCTGCCGGCCATCGGGCACACGCTGCGCATCGCCCAGCAGCAGATGGGTGTGCGGCGCACGGCGCTGACCCTGCTGCGGGTGAACCAGAAGGACGGGTTCGACTGCCCGGGCTGCGCCTGGCCGGAGCCGGACCACCGGCACAAGGCGGAGTTCTGCGAGAACGGCGCGAAGGCGGTGGCCGAGGAGGCCACACTGCGCCGGGTCACCCCGGAGTTCTTCGCCGCGCACTCCGTGGCCGACCTGGCGACGCGCAGCGGGTACTGGCTGGGCCAGCAGGGGCGGCTCACGCATCCCATGTATCTCCCCGAGGGCGGCACGCACTACGAGCCGGTCGGCTGGGAGCGCGCCTTCGACATCGTCGCCGAGGAGATCGCCGCCCTCTCCTCCCCCGACGAGGCCGTCTTCTACACCTCGGGCCGTACCAGCAACGAGGCCGCGTTCCTGTACCAGCTCTTCGCGCGCGAGCTGGGCACGAACAACCTGCCGGACTGCTCCAACATGTGTCACGAGTCGTCCGGGTCGGCGCTCAGCGAGACCATCGGCATCGGCAAGGGCAGCGTCCTGCTGGACGACCTCCACAAGGCCGACCTGATCATCGTCGCCGGGCAGAACCCGGGGACGAACCATCCGCGCATGCTCTCCGCCCTGGAGAAGGCCAAGGCGAACGGCGCGAAGATCATCAGTGTCAATCCGCTGCCCGAGGCCGGCCTGGAGCGGTTCAAGAACCCGCAGACGCCCCAGGGCATGCTGAAGGGCGCCGCCCTCACCGATCTGTTCCTGCAGATCCGCATCGGCGGCGACCAGGCGCTCTTCCGGCTCCTGAACAAGCTGATCCTCGAGACGGACGGCGCGGTCGACGAGGAGTTCGTCCGCGAACACACCCACGGTTTCGAGGAGTTCGCCCAGGCGGCCCGCGCCGCCGACTGGGACGAGACGCTGAGGGCGACCGGCCTCACGCGCGCGGAGATCGAGCAGACCCTCGGCATGGCCCTCGCCTCGCAGCGGACCATCGTCTGCTGGGCCATGGGCCTCACCCAGCACAAGCACGCCGTCCCGACCATCCGCGAGGTGGTCAACTTCCTGCTGCTGCGCGGCAACATCGGCCGGCCGGGCGCGGGCGTGTGCCCGGTGCGCGGTCACTCGAACGTGCAGGGCGACCGCACGATGGGCATCTTCGAGCGGCCCGCGCCGGCCTTCCTGGACGCGCTGGAGAAGGAGTTCGGGTTCGCGCCGCCGCGCGAGCACGGCTTCGACGTCGTACGGGCCATCCGCGCGCTGCGCGACGGCGAGGCGAAGGTGTTCTTCGCCATGGGCGGCAACTTCGTCTCCGCCTCCCCCGACACGGAGGTGACCGAGGCCGCGATGCGGCGCGCGCGGCTGACGGTGCATGTGTCGACCAAGCTCAACCGCTCGCACGTGGTCACCGGTGCGCGGGCGCTGATCCTGCCCACGCTGGGCCGCACCGAGCGGGACCTGCAGGCCGGTGGGGAGCAGTTCGTGACCGTCGAGGACTCGATGGGCATGGTGCACGCCTCGCGCGGGCGGCTGGCTCCGGCGAGCCCGCGGCTGAGGTCGGAGCCGGCGATCATCTGCGGTCTCGCGCGTCGTGTGCTCGGCGCGGACAGCGTCGTGCCGTGGGAGGAGTTCGAGAAGGACTACGCGACGATCCGCGACCGCATCGCGCGCGTGGTCCCCGGTTTCGAGGACTTCAACGCGCGCGTGGCCCGGCCGGGCGGCTTCACACTGCCGCACGCGCCGCGCGACGAACGCCGCTTCCCGACCGCCACGGGCAAGGCGAACTTCACGGCGGCGCCGGTGGAGTATCCCGAACTGCCCGAGGGCCGGCTGCTGTTGCAGACCCTGCGCTCACACGACCAGTACAACACCACGATCTACGGCCTGGACGACCGGTACCGGGGCATCACGGGCGGACGCCGGGTGGTGCTGGTGCATCCCGAGGACGCGCGGGCGCTCGGATTCGCCGAGGGGTCGTACGTCGACCTGGTGAGTGAGTGGAAGGACGGCGTGGAGCGGCGTGCGCCCGGTTTCCGGGTCGTGCACTACCCGACGACGCGGGGATGCGCGGCGGCGTACTACCCCGAGACGAACGTCCTGGTCCCGCTCGACGCCACCGCCGACACCAGCAACACCCCGGCCAGCAAGTCCGTGGTCGTCCGGCTCGAAGACCACACGGAGGGCACCGTGGGCCGTCTGGAACAATCGGCGACCGACTGAGCGTTTGCTCAGCCAGGACAGCTGGACCAAGAACGGAGCCGGGCCCATGGGCGAGCAGCAGCGAGTGAAGTTCCCGCAGGAGATCATCGACGAGTACGCGGCGCTCGGTGTCGACCTGCCCGCCCTCTTCTCGGCCGGACACCTCGGCACGCGCATGGGGGTGCAGATCCTGGAGGCCTCGCCGGAGAAGGTCGTCGGGACCATGCCGGTGGAGGGCAACACCCAGCCGTACGGCCTGCTGCACGGCGGCGCCTCCGCGGTGCTGGCGGAGACCCTGGGCTCGGTCGGCTCGATGCTGCACGGCGGCAGCTCGAAGATCGCGGTGGGTGTCGACCTGAACTGCACGCACCACCGCGGGGTCCGCTCCGGCCTGGTGACGGGTGTGGCCACGCCGGTGCACCGGGGCCGTTCGACGGCGACGTACGAGATCGTGATCAGCGACGAGGAGGGTCACCGGGTGTGCAGCGCCCGGCTGACCTGCCTGCTGCGGGACGTGAACAGGGGCGACGCAGCGCACGCCCGGGGCGCGGGCGCCTGAGAGCACCTGGGCGGGGCCCGTGCGGCCCCGCCGAGCGGTCGCATCCGTCGGCGACTTGAGGGCCGGACAGCTGACGGCCCGCCAGGTTTACTTCGAGGCCTCGGCTTTCTTTCCCTCGCGTAACTCTGCGTAATACGCGTGCAATATACATTCGTGCGTTCCCTCCCGTCTCCCGGTGTGGACAACGCCCTTCGCGGCCCCGGGAAGTCGCCTGCAGTAACAGTGGTTGGTAATCACCAAATCGCCTGAGACGCCTGAACTGATCATGGTGGGTCCTGCGGGTTCTCAGAATGTGGACGGGGTGAATCGGCCTGAATTCCTGTTTTCCACCCCACGCTGTACCGCTCTGCATTACCCCGTGTCATAACAAGAGCGTCACAGCCTTGGTCAAGCTCTCCTCCACGTTCCCTACACACGCTTAGAGTCACCGCCAGTCACCGCTCCATCGGGAGTTCGGTACCGGCGCGGCACCCGTCGCTCCCCTGCGAAGGGGGCGGAATGTGCCTGCGGAAAGGATCGATTGTGCGACAGCGTTCTCTGGTGATTCTTACCTCCGTGCTGACCACCGGAGCTCTGACCCTCACCGCGTGTGGCTCCCGCGACAAGGACAACAAGGGCGGCGACAGCGGCAACGTGACGGTCACGATCGGCGTCGACGCCCCGCTGACCGGCCAGAACTCCGCGACGGGTCTGGGTATCCAGTACGGCGCCCAGATCGCCGTCGACGACGCCAACAAGAACAAGGCCGTTCCCGGCGTCACCTTCAAGATCAAGGCGCTGGACGACAAGGCGATCCCCGCCACCGGCCAGCAGAACGCCACCCAGCTCGTCTCCGACAAGGACGTTCTCGGTGTGGTCGGCCCCCTCAACTCCGGTGTGGCCACGCAGATGCAGCAGGTCTTCGCCACCGCCAACCTGGTGGAGATCTCCCCGTCCAACACGGGTGTCGAACTGACCCAGGGCAAGAACTGGCAGACCACCAAGTCCCGCCCGTTCAAGACGTACTTCCGCACCGCCACCACCGACGCGCTGCAGGGCGCCTACGCGGCGGACTACGCCTACAACGGCATTCACAAGAAGAAGGCGTTCGTCGTCGACGACAAGCAGACCTACGGCGCGGGCCTTTCCAAGATCTTCAAGGAGCAGTTCGCCAAGCAGGGCGGCAAGGTCATCGGCACCGACCACGTCAACACCGGTGACCGCGACTTCTCCACCCTGGTCACCAAGATCAAGAATTCTGGTGCCGACGTGCTCTACTACGGCGGCCAGTACGACGAGTCCGAGGTGCTGACCAAGCAGCTCAAGGACGCCGGGGCCAAGATCCCGCTGTTCGGCGGCGACGGCATGTTCACCCCGACCTACATCAAGACCGCCGGCAAGGCGTCCGAGGGTGATCTGGTCACCTCGATCGGCGTCCCGGTCGACACCCTGCCCGCCGCCAAGGACTTCGTCGCCACCTACAAGGCCAAGAAGTACCCCGGCGACTACGGCACTTACGGCTCCTACGCCTACGACGCCACCACCGCCATCATCAAGGCCGTCGGCCAGGTCGTGAAGGACGGCAAGGTTCCGTCCGACGCCCGCAGCCAGGTCGTCGACGCCGTCCAGAAGACCTCCTTCGACGGCATCTCCGGCAAGATCTCGTTCGACGAGTACGGCGACACCACGAACAAGCAGCTGACCGTCTACCAGGTCACCAAGGGCGAGTGGAAGTCCGTCAAGAGCGGTACGGCCAACCCGAAGTAACCCACCGCAGCACATCGCACCCCCAGGGCCGCGCGGCGCAGACCACCGTCACCGCGCGGCCCGCCTTCTACCGCCCCCTTGACTCTCCCCACCACATGGAGGCCATGCGGTGAACACCCTGCCGCAGCAGCTGGCCAACGGGCTGTTCCTCGGCTCGATGTACGGGCTGATCGCCATCGGCTACACGATGGTGTACGGCATCGTCCAGCTCATCAACTTCGCCCACGGCGAGATCTTCATGACCGGAGGTTTCGGCGCCCTCACGGTCTACCTCGTCCTGCCGGACGGCATATCCATGTGGATAGCCCTGCCGGCGATGCTGATCGGCGGTGCACTGGTCGCCGTCCTCATCGCCGTCGGCGCCGAGCGCTTCGCCTACCGTCCGCTGCGCGGCGCGCCACGCCTCGCCCCGCTGATCACCGCGATCGGTCTGTCGCTCGCGCTGCAGCAGGCGGTGTTCAACTGGTACCACGTCGACGGCGACGCCAAGTCCGCCCGGGTCTTCCCGCAGCTGCCGTTCGGCCCGCTGCACATCGGCTCCGTGACCGTGCAGAGCGGTGACCTCTTCCTGATCATCGCCGCCCCGCTGTGCATGGCGGCCCTCGCCTTCTTCGTCCGGCTCTCCCGCACCGGCCGCGCCATGCAGGCCACCGCCCAGGACCCGGACACCGCCCAGCTGATGGGCATCGACACCAACCGCATCATCGTCATCGCCTTCGCCATCGGCGGCTTCTTCGCCGCGGTCGCCGGTGTCTCCTACGGCCTCAAGTACGGCTCCGTCTCCTACGACATGGGCTTCCTCGCCGGTCTGAAGGCGTTCACCGCGGCCGTCCTCGGCGGCATCGGCAACATCTACGGCGCCATGCTCGGCGGTCTCGTGCTCGGCGTGGCCGAAGCCATGGCCACCGCCTACATCGCCGACGTCCCCGGCATGCACCAGCTCGGTGGCGGCAGCTGGGCTCCGGTGTGGGCCTTCGTCCTCCTCATCCTCGTACTCCTCTTCAGGCCACAGGGCCTGCTCGGCGAACGCGTCGCGGACAGGGCGTGAGCAGCATGACCGACACCACCACCGAGCCCACCGCCAAGGCCCCGGAATCGGCCGGACGCGGACCCGTCCCGCTCCCCCGGGCCGCCGCCCGCCTGCTCATCGTGATCGGCGCGATCGGCACCATCGCCAGCACCTTCCTCAGCTGGACCTGGACCTCCGACTTCCCCGGCGACCTGACCTACTACGGCTATCCGGCGGGCCTGCAGACCATCGCTCTCGTGGCCGGCGCCCTCACCCTGCTCTACGGGCTCGTCCTGTGGAACGTGCGAGGACTGGACTGGCTGAACCCGGGCAAGGCCACCACCCCGGTCTTCCTGATCGCCCTCGCGGCGTTCGCCGTCTGCTGGTTCACCGGCATCGCCATCGCCGTGGACCTCGGCGGCCTGGTGAACCTGGACCCCGGCGCCTTCGTGGCGATGGCGGCCTCCGCGCTGCCCGTCGTCGGCGCCCTCGCACTGCCCCACCCGGCCCCCGGCACGGGCCTGCGCGGCTACTTCGCCAAGCCCGGCCAGCCTCGCCACGGCACGCTCTCGCCGCTCGCCGAGCGTGCCGTCATCACCGTGGGCACCGCTCTCGGCCTCGTGGTCTTCACCTACGGCATCGGCATCAACGACGACGACAGCGAGACCTTCATCGGCTTCCTGCTCGTCCTGGCCTTCGGTGCCTGGGGACTGGTCCACGCCGGGCTCCTCGAGCGGTACGCGACGATGTCCGCCCGCCACAAGGGCTTCGCCACCACCCTGGCCTTCGTCGCGGCCGTGATCTTCCCCTTCACCCAGAGCGACGACCACAACGCGAACATCGGCGTCAACATCCTCATCTTCGCCACCGTCGCCCTGGGCCTGAACATCGTCGTCGGTCTCACGGGTCTGCTCGACCTCGGTTACGTCGCCTTCCTGGGCGTCGGCGCCTACGCCGCCGCGCTGGTCTCCGGCTCGGAGTACTCCCCGTACTCCGTCCACTTCCCCTTCTGGGCGGCGGCCGTCACCGGTATGGGCGCCTCGCTGGTCTTCGGTGTCCTGATCGGCGGGCCGACGCTGCGACTGCGCGGCGACTACCTGGCCATCGTCACCCTCGGCTTCGGAGAGATCTTCCGCATCACCGTCAACAGCCTGGACGGCGACTCCGGTCCGAACGTCACCCGGGGCCCCAACGGCATCACCCAGATCCCCGACATCAACATCTTCGGGTTCAACCTGGGCGACTCCCACGACGTCGCGGGTTTCACCCTCGGCCGCTTCGCCAACTACCTCTTCCTGATGCTCGTCATCACGGCGATCGTCGTGCTCGTCTTCACCCGCGCCGCCGACTCCCGCATCGGCCGCTCCTGGATCGCCATCCGCGAGGACGAGACCGCCGCCACCGCCATGGGCATCAACGGCTTCCGCGTCAAGCTGATCGCCTTCGCCCTCGGTGCCTCCCTCGCGGGCCTCGCCGGCACCGTGATGGCGCACGTCAACTACAGCGTGAACCCGCAGCCGTACCAGTTCGCCGGCGCCGCCCCGCCCAACTCGGCCTTCCTCCTGGCCGCCGTCGTCCTCGGCGGCATGGGCACCGTCAGCGGCCCGCTGCTCGGCGCGAGCGTCCTCTACCTGGTCCCGGAGAAGCTCCAGTTCCTGCAGAACTACGAGCTGTTCGCCTTCGGCATCGCGCTGATCCTGCTGATGCGCTTCAGGCCGGAGGGCATCATCGCCAACCGCCGCCGCCAGCTGGAGTTCCACGAGACCGGCCAGCTCGACGTACCGGCGCAAGCGACGCTGGCCGACGATCCGGCCGTCACCAAGGCAGGGGCGTAAGGAACCATGACGACACCTGTACTCGAAGCCCGTGACGTCACGATGCGCTTCGGCGGTCTGACCGCCGTCCGGTCCGTCGACTTCACGGTCAACAGCGGCGAGATCGTCGGCCTCATCGGCCCGAACGGCGCCGGCAAGACCACCTTCTTCAACTGCCTCACCGGTCTGTACGTCCCCACCGAGGGCACGGTCGCCTACCAGGGGCGGGTGCTGCCGCCCAAGCCGCACCTGGTGACGCAGGCGGGGATCGCCCGGACGTTCCAGAACATCCGGCTCTTCGCCAACATGACCGTCCTGGAGAACGTCCTCGTCGGCCGCCACACACGCACCAGGGAGGGCCTGTGGTCGGCGCTGCTGCGCGGCCCCGGGTTCCGCAAGGCCGAGAAGGAGTCCGAGGCGAAGGCCATGGAACTCCTGGAGTTCGTCGGCCTCGCCGCCAAACGCGACCACCTCGCGCGCAACCTGCCCTACGGCGAGCAGCGCAAGCTGGAGATCGCCCGGGCACTGGCGAGCGAGCCGGGCCTGCTGCTGCTCGACGAGCCGACGGCCGGCATGAACCCGCAGGAGACCCGGACGACGGAGGAACTGGTCTTCGCCATCCGGGACAAGGGCGTCGCCGTCCTCGTCATCGAGCACGACATGCGCTTCATCTTCAACCTGTGCGACCGGGTCGCCGTCCTCGTCCAGGGCGAGAAGCTCGTCGAGGGCACCTCCGAGGTCGTCCAGGCCGACGAGCGCGTCGTCGCCGCCTACCTGGGCGAACCCTTCGAGGGCGATCCCGGGGAGGCGGAGGCCGCCGAGGTCGAGGCCGCGGAGGCCGCCGCCGAGGCCGGATCCGATGCCGGTCCGGCAGAGGAGTCCGCCGCAGCGGAGCCCGCCACCGCGGAGTCCGCCGAGTCCGACGCGGACAGCACCGCGGAAGCGGAAGGCACCGCCGACGCAGAGAGCACCGCGGACGCGGAGAGCACCGCCGACGCGGAGAGCACCGCCGACGCAGAGAGCACCGCCGACGCAGAGAGCACCGCCGACGCAGAGAGCACCGCGGACGCGGACAGCACCGCCGACGCGGACAGCACCGCCGACGCGGAGAGCACCGCCGACGCAGAAGGCACCGCCGACGCGGAGAGCACCAGCACCACCAAGGGAGAGGCCCCGTGACCGCACTGCTGGAGGTCGAGGACCTCAGGGTCTCCTACGGCAAGATCGAGGCCGTCAAGGGCATCTCGTTCAGCGTCGAGGCCGGCCAGGTCGTCACCCTCATCGGCACCAACGGCGCCGGCAAGACGACGACCCTGCGCACGCTCTCGGGTCTGCTCAAGCCCACATCCGGCAAGATCGTGTTCGACGGCAAGCCGCTCACCGGCGTCCCGGCGCACAAGATCGTCGCCCTCGGGCTCGCCCACTCCCCCGAGGGCCGGCACATCTTCCCCCGCCTGTCCATCGCCGAGAACCTCCAGCTCGGCGCCTTCCTCCGCAAGGACAAGGAGGGCATCGAGAGGGACATCCAGCGCGCCTACGACCTCTTCCCGATCCTCGGGGAGCGGCGCAAGCAGGCCGCCGGCACCCTCTCCGGCGGTGAGCAGCAGATGCTGGCGATGGGCAGGGCGCTGATGTCCCAGCCCAAGCTGCTGATGCTGGACGAGCCGTCCATGGGCCTGTCGCCGATCATGATGCAGAAGATCATGGCGACGATCTCCGAGCTGAAGTCCCAGGGCACGACGATCCTGCTGGTCGAGCAGAACGCCCAGGCGGCGCTCTCGCTCGCCGACCAGGGTCATGTCATGGAGGTCGGCAACATCGTCCTGTCGGGCACGGGGCAGGACCTGCTGCACGACGAGTCGGTCCGCAAGGCGTACCTCGGCGAGGACTGACCCCGGTAACCGCGAGGCCCGCGCCCCCTTCTCCGGGGCGCGGGCCTCGCCGTACCGCTCAGGCCTTCTTGGCCTTCTTCTCCTCGCTGTCCGCGATGACCGCCTCGGCGACCTGCTGCATCGACAGGCGGCGGTCCATGGAGGTCTTCTGGATCCAGCGGAACGCGGCGGGCTCGGTCAGGCCGTACTCGGTCTGCAGAATGGACTTGGCGCGGTCGACCAGCTTGCGGGTCTCCAGGCGCTGGGTGAGGTCGGCGACCTCCTTCTCCAGCTGCTTCAGCTCGGTGAAGCGGGAGACGGCCATCTCGATGGCCGGGACCACGTCACTCTTGCTGAACGGCTTGACCAGGTACGCCATGGCGCCGGCGTCCCGGGCGCGCTCGACGAGGTCGCGCTGCGAGAAGGCGGTGAGCATCAGGACCGGCGCGATGGACTCCTCGGCGATCTTCTCGGCCGCGGAGATGCCGTCCAGCTTCGGCATCTTCACGTCCAGGATGACCAGGTCCGGCTTGTGCTCGCGGGCCAGCTCGACGGCCTGCTCGCCGTCCCCGGCCTCGCCGACGACGGTGTACCCCTCCTCCTCCAGCATCTCCTTCAGGTCGAGCCGGATCAGGGCCTCGTCCTCGGCGATGACGACACGGGTCGTCAGCGGAGGCACGTGCGACTTGTCGTCGTCGGGCGCGTCTACGGGCTGGGGCGACTCGGCGGTCACGGGGGCTCCTCGTTCCAGGCAGGGCACTGCTTACAAGAGCCTACCTAGCTACGGTATGGTGGACGCGCGGAGGGTCGGGGGAAACCTTGGATTCTGCGAGCCCCGGTAGCCCAATTGGCAGCAGGCAACGGATTCAAAACCCGTACAGTGTCGGTTCGAGTCCGACTCGGGGCACTTTTCCTTGGATTCCAAGGTCACCACTTTTGGCGGGCCCCTCTCGGTGAGGGGCCCTTCGCCGTCGTAGTGCTCCTCACCGCGGGCTGTCGTCCTCGCCGATGTGGTGCACCCGGACCATGTTGGTCGAGCCGGAGACCCCGGGCGGGGAACCCGCCGTGATCACCACCACGTCCCCCTTCGCGCAGCGGCCGTACTTCAGCAGCAGCTCGTCCACCTGGCCGACCATGGCGTCGGTGGAGTCCACATGCGGCCCGAGGAACGTCTCGGCCCCCCAGGTGAGGCTGAGCTGGGAACGGGTGGCCGGCTCGGGGGTGAAGGCGAGCAGCGGGATCGGCGAGCGGTAGCGGGACAGCCGGCGGGCGGTGTCTCCGGACTGGGTGAACGCCACCAGGAACTTCGCGCCGAGGAAGTCCCCCATCTCGGCGGCGGCCCGGGCGACCGCACCGCCCTGGGTGCGCGGCTTGTTCCGCTCGGTCAGCGGCGGCAGGCCCTTGGCGAGCATGTCCTCCTCGGCCGCCGCGACGATCTTCGCCATGGTGCGCACGGTCTCGACCGGGTACGTGCCGACGCTGGTCTCACCGGACAGCATCACCGCGTCCGTGCCGTCGAGGACCGCGTTGGCGACGTCGGAGGCCTCGGCGCGGGTCGGCCGGGAGTTGTCGATCATCGAGTCGAGCATCTGGGTGGCGACGATGACCGGCTTGGCGTTGCGCTTGGCGAGCTTGATCGCGCGCTTCTGCACGATCGGCACCTGCTCCAGCGGCATCTCCACGCCCAGGTCGCCGCGCGCGACCATCAGCCCGTCGAAGGCGGCCACGATGCCGTCGAGGTCCGCCACGGCCTGCGGCTTCTCGACCTTCGCGATCACCGGGAGGCGGCGGCCCTCCTCGGCCATGATGCGGTGCACGGGCCTGACGTCGTCACCGGTGCGGACGAAGGAGAGGGCGATGACGTCGAAGCCGGTGCGCAGCGCCCAGCGCAGGTCGTCCTCGTCCTTCTCGGAGAGGGCGGGGACGGAGACGGCGGCTCCGGGGAGGTTCAGTCCCTTGTGGTCGGAGATCACGCCGCCCTCGACCACGCGGGTGCGGACCCGGGGGCCGTCGACGGCGGTGACCTCCAGGCAGACCTTGCCGTCGTCCACGAGGACGCGCTCCCCCGGGGTGACGTCGGCCGCGAGACCGCCGTAGGTGGTGCCGCACTGGTGGCGGTCCCCCTCGACGCCCTCCTCCACGGTGAGGGTGAAGGTGTCGCCGCGTTCAAGGAGTACGGGTCCTTCGGCAAAGCGGCCGAGCCGGATCTTCGGACCCTGAAGGTCGGCGAGGATTCCGACACTGCGGCCGGTTTCGTCGGCCGCCTTTCGCACGCGCTGATACCGCTCCTCGTGTTCGGCGTGCGTGCCATGGCTGAGGTTGAACCGGGCGACGTCCATTCCGGCCTCGACCAGTGCCTTGATCTGGTCGTACGAGTCGGTGGCGGGCCCCAATGTACAGACGATCTTTGCTCGGCGCATGAGTCGAGCCTAGGCCTTACCCGCGGGTAGAGATTCCGGGCCGCATGTCCGCTCAACAACCTTTGGGTGAAGCCTTGTTGACAAGTGTTGAATTGTGCGACAGCTCGCTCCGATGAGCGAAGTCGCCTTCCGGAAGGCCTGGCGCTCAGGTCATGGTCGGGGTCGGCAGGGTCCGCGACGGCGGCGGCGAGGACGTCCCGGTCGACGCGGGCGAGCAGGCGTTCGCCTATCTCGTCGGTGAGCAGCCGGTTGCCGGAGATGCCCTGGTTGACGATCCAGCCGCGGGTGAGCCGGCGGCCGAGCTGGGACGGGAAGCTGTTGTCGAGACCGGGAGTGGTGGCCGCGCCCTCGATCCAGGAGTCACCGAACGGACAGCTGGTTCCCGGGGCGGCCAGGCCGGTGTCACCGGGCAGGTACAGGCCGACCGTGAGGACCCAGCCCATTGATGACGGCGGTGCGGTGGGCGGCGATCCATGTGGTCATCATGGCCGTGACAGCGCCGCCGCCACCGGCCTTCTTCCGGCCTTGCCCGTTTCCTACCTTCCTTCGACAAGCGGCGTGAGCTGCGGTGCCTGCCGGGCCCGCGGGATCCGGGGCCGGGACTCCGCAAGGCCGAAGGTGGTGAAGGCCGTTCGGACGGGCAGCGGGTACGGCTCCTTCTCGGTGAGGGAGTTGAGGATGGTGGCGCTGCGCCAGGCGGCGAGGCCGAGGTCGGGCGCGCCGACGCCGTGGGTGTGCAGTTCGGCGTTCTGGACGTACACCGAGCCGGTGACCGAGGGGTCCAGGACGAGCCGGTACTCCTCGTCGATGCGCGGGCGTTCACTGCTGTCGCGGCGCACATAGGCGTCGAGCCCGGCGAGCAGGCGGTTGAGGGGGCGTTCCCGGTAGCCGGTGGCGAGGACGACGGCGTCGGTCGTCAGCCGGGAGCGGCTGTCCTGCTGGAGGTGTTCCAGGTGCAGCTCGATCTTGGTGGTGGCGATGCGGCCCGCCGTGCGGACCCGGACGCCGGGGGTGAGGACGGCGTCGGGCCAGCCGCCGTCCAGGGTGCGCCGGTACAGCTCGTCGTGGATGGCGGCGAGGGTACCGGCGTCGATGCCCTTGTGCAGCTGCCCCTGGGCGGCGACCAGCCGGTCGCGGACGGGCTCGGCGAGGGCGTGGAAGTAGCGGGTGTAGTCGGGCGTGAAGTGCTCCAGGCCGAGCTTGGAGTACTCCATCGGCGCGAACGCCTCGCTGCGGCCGATCCAGTGCAGCTTCTCCCGGCCGGCGGGGCGGTGGCGCAGCAGGTCGAGGAAGACCTCGGCACCGGACTGTCCGGAGCCGACGACGGTGACGTGCTCGGCGGCCAGGACGGCGGAGCGGTGGTCCAGGTAGTCGGCGGCGTGGATGACGGGCACGCCCGGGGCGTCCACCAGCGGCTGGAGCGCGTCGGGGACATACGGGGCGGTGCCGACGCCGAGGACGACGTTCCGGGTGTAGGTACGACCCAGGGCCTCGGCCTCGCCCTCGGCGCCCAGCTGGGTGAAGTCGACCTCGAACACGTCCCGTTCGGGGTTCCAGCAGACCGAGTCGACCTGGTGGCCGAAGTTCAGCCCGGGCAGGCTCTGCGCGACCCAGCGGCAGTAGGCGTCGTACTCGGCGCGCTGGATGTGGAAGCGCTCGCCGAAGTAGAAGGGGAAGAGCCGTTCGTGCGTTCTGAGGTAGTTCAGGAAGCTCCAGGGGCTGGTTGGGTCGGCGAGCGTCACCAGGTCCGCCAGGAACGGCACTTGGACGGTGGCACCCTCGATCAGCAGGCCGGAGTGCCAGTCGAAGCCGGGGCGCTGTTCGTAGAAGACGGCGTCGAGTTCGGCCAGCGGGTGGGCGAGGGCGGCCATGGAGAGGTTGCACGGTCCGATACCGATGCCGACCAGGTCGCGGGGGGAGGCCGGCTCGTGGCGTGGGGGGTTGGTCATGCGAGGGTGCCTTCTTCCACGAGTTTCAGGAGCTGGGCCAGGTCGCCCGCCCGGGTGTGGGGGTTGAGGAGGGTGGCCTTGAGCCAGAGGCGGCCGTCGAGCCGGGCGCGCCCCAGGACGGCCAGGCCCTCGTGCAGCAGGCTGCGGCGTACGGCGGCCACGGTGTCGTCGGCGGCGCCTGCGGGCCGGAACAGGACCGTGCTGATCACGGGCCGGTCGTACAGCTCGAAGCCGGGGTGCTCCTGAACCAGCGCGGCGAGTTCGGCTGCCCGGGCGCAGACCTGGTCGACCAGGACGCCGAGTCCGGTACGGCCGAGGGTCTTCAGGGTGACGGCGGTCTTGAGGATGTCGGGGCGGCGGGTGGTGCGCAGGGAGCGGTCGAGCAGGTCGGGGAGTCCGGCCTCGGTGTCGTCACCGGCGTTCAGGTAGTCGGCGCGGTGGTGGAGGACGGCGAGTTCGGCGGGGCGCGCAACGGCGAGGAGGCCGGCGGCGACCGGCTGCCAGCCGAGCTTGTGCAGGTCGAGGGTGACGGTGTGGGCGGCCTCGAGGCCGACGAGTTTCTCCCGGTGCCGGTCGCTGAAGAGGAGGCCACCGCCGTAGGCGGCGTCGATGTGCAGGCGGGCGCCGTGGGCGGTGCACAGGCCGGCGATCTCGGGCAGCGGGTCGATGAGTCCGGCGTCGGTGGTGCCGGCGGTGGCGGCGACCAGCAGGGGCCCGGAGACCGTGGTGAGGGCCTCGTCGAGGGCGGCGAGGTCGAGGGTGCCGGCCGCCGCCGGGACGACGACCGGGTCGGGCAGGCCGAGCAGCCAGGCGGCGCGCGGCAGCGAGTGGTGGGCGTTGGCCCCGCACACCAGCCGTACGCTGCCGCCGTGGGCCTCACGGGCGAGCAGCAGGGCGAGCTGGTTGGACTCGGTGCCGCCGGAGGTGACGAGGGCGTCGGCGAGACCCGCGGTGTGGGCGAGTGCGCGGGTGACGGCGGCTTCCAGGGCGGAGGCGGCCGGGGCCTGTTCCCAGGAGTCCAGGGATGGGTTGAGGGCGCTCACGGCGAGGTCGGCGGCGGTGGCCACGGCGAGCGGCGGGCAGTGCAGATGGGCGGCGCACAGCGGGTCGGCCGGATCGGCGGCGCCCTCCGCGAGGGCGTGCACGAGGGCGCGCAGCGCATCGGGGTCGCCGTGGTCCGGCAGGACGTCATCGAGGACGTCGGCGACGCGCGCGGCGACGGCCTCGGGTCCCCCGGCGGGCAGCGGTCCGCCGCGCGCCCGGCCTCCGGCCGCGAGCGCGTCGAGGACGGTGCCGAGAAGGGGGCGCAGGGTGGCGGGGCCGTGGGGGCCCGAGGCGAGGGGCGGCGTACGCAGGGGTTCCGCACCGCTCATCGGCTGTCCTCCCGCTCATAAGCTGACCTTCGGTATCCAGCTTGTACGGGAAGAGGACCGCTTGTCCCGAAAGAACGACGATCGCACCCGAAAGTGGGTACTGCCGTGTGGACAAGGCGCGTTGGGGGAAGCGCGTGGTTCGGCGCTCGAACGGCTGGTGCTGTCCTACGAGGAGAGCGCCGGCGTGCCACCGGAGATCACCGGCAGGGTGCAGAAGCTCCGCGCGGTGCCCTCGTGCCCCCGTCGAGCAGGGCCCACTCGGCGACCGCCGCGCCGCCGAACAGTGCGGCCGGGTCGTCCGGCCGGAACCGGACCACCTCGGCGCCGTCGGGCAGTGCGGCCCGCCGAGGGGCCCGGGTGAGCGCCCGCACGGGCCGGCCCGGCGCGAGGAGACGGCCGGCGAGGGCACGGCCGCCATGGCCGGCCGGCGCCGGTCGCCACCATGGCGGAAGTCGCCTCCGAAGGCTCGGCCCGAGCCCAGGAAGGGCGTCCGGGCCGCCGCATCGCCGGCAGGGACCGGCCGCGCCGGGGGCGCCGGGCCTAATCCGCCCGCACCCCCTGTTCCTCCCGTTCCGCCCGTCCCCCGTTCTGCGTCTGCGCCTCCCGCTCCTGCCGGCCGCGCACCCGCAGGGCCCGGGCCAGGTCGTCGAGGCGGTCGGCGAGGGTACGGCGCAGGGCCGGAGTGGGGTCGGCGTCGCGCAGACAGGCCTCGCCCAGCCGCAGGTTCTCGGTGTCGACGGCATGCGCCGGGAAGGCCCAGCGGCCGGCCGCGACCGCTATGGCGGGGCCGCGCCGGGCACTGAGGGCGACGGCGTCCGCGTAGAAGCGGGGCACGTACTCCCGTACCACGTCCGCCTGTTCGGGCTGCCAGAAGCCCTGCGCGGTGGCCGTGAAGAGGTAGTTGGACAGGTCGTCGCCGGTGAACATCGCCTCCCAGGCCGCGCGCTTGGCGTCGGGGTCGGGCAGGGCGGCACGGCAGCGGGCGGCGCCCTCCTGTCCGGTGGCGGAGGGGTCGCGCGCCAGCTCGGCGGCGATGGCGGCCTCGTCGGTGGCGCCGAGCGCGGCGAGTCGGCCGAGGATGCGCCAGCGCAGCTCGGGGTCGAGTTCCGGACCGCCGGGCACCGTGCCGTCGGCGAGCCAGGCGGCGATGGTGTCGGGGTGGGCGGCCACGGAGATCAGGTGCCGTACGGCGATCAGGCGCAGGCCCGGGTGGTCGCCGTCCTCGGTGCGCCGCAGCAGGTCGCGGCAGAGGGCGGTGAGGGTCGACAGGGCGGCCGGGCGGTCCTCGGGCTTCAGGTACTGGTCGGCGATCTGCCCGGAGGCGAAGGCGAGGACGCCCTGGGCGAGGGCCAGGTCGGTCTCGCGCGGCAGGTGGGCGCGGGCCGTCTCCAGGTAGGCGGCGGGCGGGAGTTCACCGTCGCGTACGGCGTCCCGCAGGGCGTTCCAGACGACCGCGCGGGTGAGCGGGTCGGGCAGGCCGGACAGACCGGAGCGGACCGTTGCGAAGGACTCGGCGTCGAAGCGGACCTTGGCGTAGGTGAGGTCGCCGTCGTTGAGCAGGAGCAGCGCCGGACGCTTGCCGATGGGCTGCGGGGCGGTCTGCGGGACGTCGAGGTCGAGGCGCTCGCGCAGCACCAGCCGGCCCTCGTCGGCGATGTCGTGGTCGTACAGGCCGGCGGTGAGGCGGTGCGGGCGGCTGCCCGCGCGGTCGACGGTCAGGGTGCAGGTGCCGTCGGCGGCGACGACGAGGGGGGTGAGCTTGTCGACGCCGGTGGTGCGCAGCCAGTCGTCGGCCCAGGCGGGGACGTCGCGGTCGGTGGCGGAGGCGAGGGAGTCGATGAAGTCGGCGAGGGTGGCGTTGCCGAACTTGTGCCGGGCGAAGTGGGTGTTGATGCCGGCGAGGAAGTCCTTCTCGCCGAGCCAGGCGGCCAGCTGGCGCAGCGCGGAGGCGCCCTTGGCGTAGGAGATGCCGTCGAAGTTGAGCAGCGCGGAGGCCGTGTCGTCGACCTTCTCGGGGGCGACCGGGTGGGTGGTGGGCCGCTGGTCGGCGTCGTAGCCCCAGGCCTTGCGGGTCACACCGAACTCGGTCCAGGGACCGGCGAAGCGAGTGGCCTCGGCGGTGGTCTGGTAGCCCATGTACTCGGCGAAGGACTCGTTCAGCCAGATGTCGTCCCACCACTTGAGCGTGACGAGGTCGCCGAACCACATGTGGGCCATCTCGTGCGCGATGACCATCGCGCGGGTCTGCCGCTCGGTGTCGGTGACGGCGGAGCGGTAGACGAAGTCGTCGCGGAAGGTGACCAGGCCCGGGTTCTCCATCGCGCCCGCGTTGAACTCGGGGACGAACGCCTGGTCGTAGGAGTCGAAGGGGTACGGCTCCTCGAACTTCTCGTGGTAGCGGTCGAAGCACGCGCGCGTGACGTCGAAGATCTCGTCGGCGTCGGTGTCGAGGTACGGCGCGAGGGAGCGGCGGCAGTGGATGCCGAAGGGCAGCCCGCGGTGCTCGGTGCGCACCGAGTGCCAGGGTCCGGCGGCGACGGCGACCAGGTAGGTGGAGATCAGCGGGGTGGGGGCGGCCCGCCAGACGCCGTCGTCCCGGTGCTCGGTGACGCCGTTGGCGAGCACGGTCCAGCCCTCGGGTGCCTTGACGGAGACCTCGAAGACGGCCTTGAGGTCGGGCTGGTCGAAGGCAGCGAAGACACGCTGGACGTCGTCCATGAACATCTGCGTGTAGACGTACGTCTCGCCGTCGCTCGGGTCGGTGAAGCGGTGCATGCCCTCGCCGGTGCGGGAATAGCCCATGGCCGCGTCGACGCGCAACTCGTGCGCGCCCGCGGCGAGGTTCCTCAGCGCCAGCCGGCCGTCCTGCAGCGACTCGGGGTCCAGGGGCTCCCCGTCGAGCGTGACGGCGCGCAACTCGGCGGGCTTCAGCTCCACGAACGTGTCCCCGGCGGACCGCGCGGTGAACCGGACCACGGTACGCGAGTCGAAGGTCTCGTCCCCGGTCGTGAGGTCCAGTTCGACCGTGTAGCGGTGGACGTCGAGGAGCTGTGCTCGGAGCTGCGCTTCATCGCGCCTGAGTACGGACATGCAGGCCATGCTGCCTGATCCCACTGACACCGCACAGCGGGTCGGCAGCTTCACGCCTTATGTCCAACTTGTTCCCTGGACTCGCCCCCCGACCCCGCCCCCGACCCCGCCGCACGCGCCCCGGCGCGGGGGTCAGGCCTGCGTCCGCTCTCCGTTGGCGGCGTCCTCCGCGATGCGCTCGTGGTGGCGGATCACCTCCGCGATGATGAAGTTCAGGAACTTCTCGGCGAAGGCCGGGTCGAGCTTGGCGTTCTCCGCGAGGCGGCGCAGCCGCTCGATCTGGCGGGCCTCGCGGGCCGGGTCGGCCGGCGGCAGCTGGTGCACCGCCTTGAGCCGGCCGACCTGCTGGGTGGCCTTGAAACGCTCGGCGAGCAGGTGGACGACGGCCGCATCGATGTTGTCGATGCTCTCGCGGAGCCGCTCCAGCTCCTGGCGGACCTCGGGGTCCACGTCGCCGTTTCCGATGTTGCTGGTGGTCATAAGCGTCAGCCTAGGGGTTCGCCGGGCCCGGCCTCGGCGGCGTCCGGGGAGTGGATCATCGGCGGATCGTCGGGGTCCGGGACGCGGTCGCTCCAGCCGCCGGGCACGCTGCGGCCCTGCTGGGCACGGAAGCGGACCGGGGCGAGGCCCACGCGGCGGGTGAACAGCCGGGAGAAGTACGCGGGGTCGTCGTAGCCGACGCGGCGGGCGACGGCGGCGACGGGCAGCTCGGTGGCGGCGAGGAGTTCCTTGGCGCGGCCGAGGCGGATGCCCAGCAGGTAGTCCTTGGGGCTGCAGCCCGCGGCCCGGCGGACGGCGCTGCGCAGTTCGGCGGGGGTCATGCCGTGCACGCGCGCGTGGTCGGCGACGCCCATGGGCGTGCAGGCGTCCCGCGCGAGCGCCTCGAGCACCTGGTCGCCGTCCGGGGCGAGGTCGGCACGGGCACGGCGCAGGGCGACGAGGAGTTCGTGTACGGCGGCGCCGGTCTCCACCTCCAGCAGCGCATTGCCACGGCGGGCGGCGCGGGCGATGCGGGCGACCACCGCGCGGGGCCC
Source organism: Streptomyces sp. NPDC037288 (assembly GCF_055603265.1). NCBI lineage: Bacteria > Bacillati > Actinomycetota > Actinomycetes > Kitasatosporales > Streptomycetaceae > Streptomyces > Streptomyces sp. NPDC037288. Next base: position 162,220 of record NZ_JBVJVY010000007.1, on the reverse strand, counting down.
GGAGGCGTCGGAGAGCGGGACGACGGGCCGGTCCGGCTCGATGTAACCGAGTTCGGTGTACGGGGCGGTCGCGGGTCCCGCGAAGTCGACGAAGCCCTCGTCCCAGCCGGTGTCCGGATCGGGTGCGTAGTGGTGGGGCACCCCCGGGGTGAGCCAGAGCAGCGCGGGCGCGGTGACGGTCGTACGGCGGCCGTCGGCGCCCCGGTACCAGCCGCCGCCCGCGCTGATCACGACGGCCACGTGGTGGTCGAGGGTGCGCGGGCCGACCGTGGGCAGCACGCCGTGCTGGAGGCCGACGCCCAGGCAGACCAGGCCGAGGCCGTGGTGGGCGGGGCCGGGGCTGAAGAACCGCATCCAGGTCTGGTACATCGCCGCTCCTCCCGGACGCTTTTGTCCAAGCAGCGCTGATCTTCGTCCATGGCGCTGGTCGCCGGAAGGGCTGAGGCTGGGGCGCATGAGCGAGTTCACGGTGGGGGAGTCCGACTTCCTGCTGGACGGGCGTCCGGTACGGCTGCTGTCCGGGGCGCTGCACTACTTCCGGGTGCACGAGGAGCACTGGTGGCACCGGCTGGCGATGCTGCGTGCGATGGGCCTGAACTGCGTGGAGACGTACGTCCCGTGGAACCTGCACCAGCCGGCCCCGGGCGGCTACCGGGACGTGCGGGCGCTCGGCCGGTTCCTGGACGCGGTCCGGGAGGCCGGCCTGTGGGCGATCGTGCGGCCGGGCCCCTATATCTGCGCCGAGTGGGAGAACGGCGGACTGCCGCCCTGGGTGACGGGCGAGCCGGGCACGCGCGTACGCACGCGTGACGAGCGCTATCTGTCCCGTGTGGAGCACTGGTTCCACCACCTGATGCACGAGGTCGCGCCCCGGCAGATCGACCGCGGCGGCCCGGTGGTCCTGGTGCAGGTCGAGAACGAGTACGGCAGCTACGGCAGCGACACCGGCTACCTGGAGGAGCTGGCCGGTCTGCTGCGCGCCAAGGGCGTCACGGTCCCCCTGTTCACCTCGGACGGCCCCGAGGACCACATGCTCACCGGCGGTTCGCTGCCCGGGGTGCTCGCCACGGTGAATTTCGGCTCCCACGCGCGCGAGGCCTTCGGGACCCTGCGCCGCCACCGTCCCGGGGGCCCGCTGATGTGCATGGAGTTCTGGTGCGGCTGGTTCGACCACTGGGCCGGCGGGCATGTCGTACGGGACCCGGAGGAGGCCGCCGGGGCGCTGCGGGAGATCCTGGAGTGCGGGGCGTCGGTGAACCTCTACATGGCGCACGGCGGCACCAGCTTCGGCGGCTGGTCGGGCGCCAACCGGGGCGGCGGCGAGCTGCACGAGGGCCCGCTGGAGCCCGATGTGACCTCGTACGACTACGACGCCCCGGTGGACGAGTACGGCCGCCCTACGGAGAAGTTCTGGCGCTTCCGCGAAGTGCTGGCCGAGTACCACACCGAACCGCTGCCCGGACTGCCGTCGGCGCCCGCCCCGTTGGCCCGCCCGACGGAGGTGACCTTCCACGGCTGGGCGCCCCTGGGCGACGTGCTGGAGACGCTGGGCGGCGAGGAGACGGTCGCACCGCTGCCGCCCTCCTTTGAGGAACTGCACGTCACCCGGGGCCTGGTGCGCTACGAGGTGGACGTGCCCGGCCCACGGCAGCCGTACCCGCTGACCCTGCGCGGGCTGCGGGACCTCGCGGTGGTGTACGTCGACGGCGAGCGGGCCGGGGTCCTCACCGAGGAGGAGCCCCGGCTGAAGGAGCCCGTGGCGGGCCCCGCGCGCGTGGAGCTGTGGGTGGAGTCCCTCGGGCGGGTGAACTACGGGCCGCGCTTCGGTGAGGAGAAGGGGATCACCGGCGGCATCCTGCACGAGCGGCAGTTTCTGCACGGGGTACGCGCGCGTGGCCTGGATCTGTGCGCGTTCGACGGGGGCGTGGACGCGGTGCGGTTCGGCGCCCTGCCGGAGGAGGGCGCGCCGGGGCTGTACCGGGGTTCGGTCGTGGTCCGCGGGGCCGGGGAAGCCCGCTTGGAGCTGCCGGGCCGCACGCGCGGTTTCGCCTGGATCAACGGCTTCAACCTGGGCCGTTACTGGTCGGTGGGTCCCCAGCGGTCCCTGTACGTCCCCGGCCCGGTGCTGCGGGAGGGCGAGAACGAGGTCTGGGTGCTGGAACTGCAGCAGACGGATTCGGACCACCCGGCGCCGCCCCGTCTGCTGCCCGTGTGACCGGCCGTCCGTCCCGCCTACAGTGGAGAGGGGTTCCGGCGTCTTTGGGGGTGCGGACGTGGCGAACGGCGGACCGGTCCAGCACGGCTATCCGCACCTGGAGACGGTGCGGGCCGCCATCACCGCGCTGTACAAGCGCCTGTCCTACGCCACCGTGCAGACGTTCTCGACGAGCGTGGTCCCCGCCGACGTGGCCTTCTGCGACACCGACGACCTGCATCTGGGCGCGCAGCGGGTGGCCCGCGAGATCGTGCGGCACTTCCGGTTGCCGGACGCGCGGCTGATCGTCGGCTTCCGGGAGATGACCCACGCGGCGAACGTCGAACTGGCCGCGGGCCCCGAGTACTTCGTGGAGCTGAACGACCGTTTCCGCACCCACCGCGGGGACATCGGCGCCGCGCTCGCCCACGAGGTCGCGCACGTCTACCTGCACCGCCTGGACCTGTCCTTCCCGACCACCGCGGAGAACGAGATCCTCACGGACACGGTGACGGCGTACCTGGGCGCGGGCTGGCTGCTGCTGGACGCCTACCGGGAGGACGCGGTCTCCTCGCAGAAGCTCGGCTATCTCACCCCGGAGGAGTTCGGTTACGTCCTCGCCAAGCGGGCGCTGCTCTTCCACGAGGACCCCTCGCTGTGGTTCACCAGCCCGCAGGCCTACGACGCGTACGTCAAGGGGATGGCCCTGGCCCGCCGGGACGAACAGCAGCCGCCGCTGACCGGGGCGGGCTGGGCGGGGCGGCGCCGGTACGCCCACGACCGCCGGCACGCGTCCGGCATCCAGCCGACGGCCCCCTACGCCTTCAGCCCCGACCCCGCCGGCCACCTCCGGGTGTCCTTCCCGTGCCCGACCTGCCACCAGCGGATCCGGGTACCGGTGAAGGGGCGGGTACGGGCGCGGTGCGGGCTGTGCCGGACGGTCCTGGAGTGCGACACCTAGATTCACCGCACCGAGTCGGGGGCCGCGCCGCCAGTTGGCCCGGGGCATCAGCCGAGGTGCTCGGCCGACCCCCGCCGGGGAAGCGCCGCGCACAACACCCCGCACGCCACGAACGCCCCGATCACCCACGGCATCGCATCGCCCAACGCCCCGGACATCCCCGTGGACACCCGCCCGAAGAACACCGTGCCGACCCCGGCGGCCCCGACCGCTCCCCCGAACTGCTGAGCCGTGGAGAAGATCCCGGACGCCCCGCCGGCCAACTCCCCCGGCACCGCCGACAGCACCACGTTCACCAGCGGCACCACCAGGAACCCCAGCCCCGCCCCGGCGAGGAGCAGCCCCGGCACCAGCGGCCACGCCCCGGTGTGCGCGGCCGGCGCCCCGCCGGCCACGGCCCCGACCCAGGCCAGGCCGCCCGCCATCATCAGCGCCCCCGCACCGAGCACCAGCCGCCCGTACCGTACGGCGAGCCCGTCCGCGGCCGGCGCGGTGAGGAAACCGCCGGCCGAGAAGGCGACCGTCACCAGCCCGGCCTGCATCGGCGTGTACCCCTCACCGGCCTGCAACCAGACCGCGAAGACCAGGAAGAAGCCCTGCATGCCGACGGAGAACAGCAACTGCACGAGCACGCCGACCGAGAACACGGGGAGCCGGAAGGCACGGGCCGGCAGCAGCGGCACCGTCCCGGGGCGGTGCCGTCGGGCCTCGTACACCCCGAGCCCCACCACGGCCACGGCTCCCGCCCCGAGGCACACCCAGCCCCACAGCGGCCAGCCGTTCTCCCGGCCCTGCACCAGCGGCAGCACGATCGCGACCAGGCCCCCGGCCAGCAGCAGACTGCCCACGGCGTCCGGCCGGCCCGCCGACCGCTCCCGCGTGGAGGGGACCAGCAACAGCCCGCCGACGAAGGTCGCCACGGCCACCGGCACGTTCACCAGGAACACCGAGCGCCAGCCCCAGCCGAACAGGTCGGCGTCCGTCAGCACCCCGCCGAGCAGCAGCCCGACGGCGGAGGCGAACCCGGCGACGGCGCCGTACATCCCGAAGGCGGCCCCGCGTTCCTTTCCCTGGAAGAGGGTGCGGAACGAGCCGATGACCTGCGGCACCAGCACGGCCGCCAGGACGCCCTGGACGGCGCGGGCGGCGATCAGCTGCCCCGGTGACTGGGCGATCCCGCAGGCCAGACTCGCCAGTCCGAAACCGGCCGTACCGGCGAGGAAGAGCGGGCGGCGGCCGATGCGGTCGCCGACGTGGCCGGAGACGATCAGGGCGGCGGCGAAGCCGAGCAGGTAGGCGGAGACGACCCATTGCAGGTCGCTCGTCGAGGCGTGCAGGTCACGGCTGATGGACGGCACGGCCACGTTGACGATCGTGGTGTCCAGCAGGTCCATGAGCGCCGCGATCATCATCACGACGGCGGCGGCCCAGCGGCGCGGATGGGGTTCCGTCGCGCTGGTGGGTTGGGCGGTGAGTGTTGCGGACATGGAGGTCTCCTCGACTCCTCGGCTCCGGGCTTCCCGGTCGGATTTATTTCGTTCGACCTAACGAAAGAGTTGCACCGACACGACCGTCTCCGCAAGTCCTTAGTTCGACCGAACGAAATTTTTGCTAGCCTGGGACCATGGCCAAGGCAGACGAGAAGCGGGACGAGGCGGCGCGGTCCGAGGCGCTGGACCAGCTCATGAAGGTGGGCCGGGCGCACAGCGCGGTCACGGTCATGTTCCACTCGGCGGTCGCCGCCAAGCAGGGCCTGAGCGCGACGGAGGAGAAGACCCTCGACCTCCTCCAGCGGCACGGTCCACTCACCGCGAAGGACCTCGCCGAGCTGACCGGACTCGCCCCGGCATCGGTCACGGGGCTGCTCGACCGGCTGGAGGCCAAGGGTTTCGTGCGCAGGGTCAAGCACCCGACGGACAAGCGCCGGGTGCTGGTCGAACTGAACCAGGACAAGCTCGCCGAGCTGGCCGTGTTCTTCGAGGACTGGGCGCGGGACATCGTCGAGGCGTGCGAGGAGTTCAGCACGGAGGAGCTCAGGACGGTGGTCCGCTTCCTGTCGGTGATGAGCGAGCGGCAGCACGCGGCGGCGGCCCGCCTGACCGGCTGACCATCACTACGACCCGTAGACCGGCCCCGGCGGCACCGCCTCCGCCAGCAGCTTGCGCGCCGTCTCCCCCGCCTCGGCCGGTGTCCGGCGCGTGCCCTGGTCGGCGGTGGGGCCGGGCCGCCAGCCCTCCATGACGGTGATCCGGCCGCCCTCCGCCTCGAAGACCCGGCCGGTGACCCCCGCGCTCGCGGCCGAGCCCAGCCAGACCACGAGCGGGGAGACGTTCTCGGGTGCCATGGCGTCGAAACCGGTGGCCGGAGCCGCCATGGCCTGGGCGAAGGCGCGTTCCGTCATACGGGTGCGGGCGGCGGGCGCGACGGCGTTGACCTGGACGCCGTAGCGGGCCAGTTCGGCCGCCGCGACCAGCGTCAGCCCGACGATCCCGGCCTTGGCGGCGCTGTAGTTGCCCTGCCCGACCGAGCCCAGCAGGCCGGCCCCGCTGCTGGTGTGGACGATCCGGGCCTGAGGGACACGCCCGGCCCTGGCCTCGCCCCGCCAGTGCGCGGCTGCGTGCTTCAGGGGCAGGAAGTGCCCTTTGAGGTGAACGCGGATCACGGCGTCCCAGTCGTCCTCGCCGAGATTGACCAGCATCCGGTCGCGCAGGAAACCGGCGTTGCTGACGAGCGTGTCGAGCCGGCCGTACGTGTCCAGGGCGGTACGGACCAGGGAGGCGGCGCCGTCGGTCGTGGCGATGTCACCGCCGTGCGCGACCGCCTCACCGCCGGCGGCCCGGATCTCCGCGACGACGGCCTCGGCCGGGCTCTCCGCGCCGGGCGCTCCGTCCAGTCCCACGCCCAGGTCGTTGACGACGACCCTGGCGCCCTCGGCCGCGAAGGCGAGCGCATGCGCGCGGCCGAGCCCGCGACCGGCTCCGGTGACGGCGACGACCCGGCCGTCGCAGATTCCGCTCATCTCACTTCTCCCCGGGGGTGGTTGTGGCGTCCAGAAAGGCGGGCCGCTCCCCGCCCCCGTGCACCTGCAGACTGGCTCCGCTGATGTAGGCGGCAGCGTCGGAGGCGAGGAAGACGGCGGCGGCCCCGATGTCGGCGGGGGCGGCCAGCCGGCCGAGCGGGACGGTGCGGGAGACGGCGGCGACGCCGTCCGGTCCGCCGTAGTGCAGATGCGACAGCTCGGTGCGGACCATGCCGACCACGAGCGTGTTGACGCGGACCTCCGGCGCCCACTCCACGGCCATGGAGGCGGCCAGGTTCGCGAGACCGGCCTTGGCCGCGCCGTACGCGGCCGAGCCGGGTGAGGGCCGGCCGCCGCTGACGCTGCCGACCATCACGACCGAGCCCCGACTGCGCCGCAGGTGCTCGTAGGCGGCGAGGGAGGCGGTGAGCGGGGCGATCAGATTCAGTTCGACCACCCTGGCATGCCGTTCGGCGCCGGCGTCCGCGAGCCGCCGGTACGGCGTGCCGCCCGCGTTGTTGACGAGGACGTCGAGCCGGGGCAGCGCGGCGAAGAAGGCCCTGACGGCGGACGGGTCGCGCAGGTCGAGGGGGGCGAACTCGACGCCGTCCAGGGGTTGTTCGGGCGGTCGTCGGGCGCAGGCCACGACCCGGGCGCCGGTGTCGGCGAACGCCCGGGCGATCCCGGCTCCGACCCCCCGGGTGCCTCCCGTGACGACCACGGTTCTGTCGCTGGTCCTGTCGGCGGTCCTGCCGCGCGGCACGTTATCCACAGGCTCTCCCGCTTGTCTGCGCGGACTGCTAGCTTCGAAGCCTCGCACCTAACAAATGTTTGGTGGAAAGGTAGCTGATGCGCCCATGGGTGTCTCCCGTTCGTCCCCGGAAAAAGGGATTTCCGTGGTCACCGTCGACTTCCCGCCGGTGAACGCGCTGCCGGTACGCGGTTGGTTCGACCTGGCCGACGCCGTGCGCGCCTCGGGCCGCGACACCGATGTCCGGTGCGTGGTGCTGGCCGCCGAGGGCCGCGGGTTCAACGCGGGCGTGGACATCAAGGAGATACAGGCGCAGGGGCAACAGGCACTGATCGGCGCCAACCACGGCTGCGCCGAGGCCTTCGCGGCGGTCTACGAGTGCGCGGTCCCCGTCGTCGCGGCGGTGCAGGGCTTCTGTCTGGGCGGCGGGATAGGCCTGGTGGGCAACGCGGACGCGATCGTGGCCAGCGAGGACGCCTCCTTCGGCCTGCCCGAGCTGGACAGGGGCGCACTGGGGGCCGCGACGCATCTGGCCCGGCTGGTCCCGCAGCATCTGATGCGCGCCCTGTACTACACGGGGCGCACGGCGAGCGCCGAGGAGCTGCACCGGCACGGCTCGGTGTGGCGCGTGGTGCCGCGTGCGCGGTTACGGGCGGCGGCGCTGGAGCTGGCCCGCGAGATCGCCGCCAAGGACGGGCGGCTGCTGCGCATGGCCAAGGCCGCCATCAACGGCATCGATCCGGTCGACGTCCGCCGCAGCTACCGCTTCGAACAGGGCTTCACCTTCGAGGCCAACCTCGGCGGCCTGGCCGACCGGGTCCGCGACACGTTCGGGAAGGAGGGGGCGTAGATGGCAGACAAGACGATGACCGCCGACGAGGTGGTCTCCCGGCTGGAGAGCGGCATGACCCTCGGCATCGGTGGCTGGGGCTCCCGCCGCAAGCCGATGGCGCTGGTCAGAGCCCTGCTGCGGACGGGGATCAGCGACCTCACCGTGGTGTCGTACGGCGGCCCGGACGTCGGGATGCTCGCGGCGGCCGGCCGGATCCGCAAGCTGGTCACCGCCTTCGTCACGCTGGACTCCATCCCGCTGGAACCGCACTACCGGGCGGCACGCGAGCGCGGCGCCTTCGAGCTGGCGGAGATCGACGAGGCGATGTTCATGTGGGGGCTGCGCGCCGCCGCGAACCGGCTGCCCTTCCTGCCGGTCCGGGCGGCCCTCGGCTCGGACGTCATGCGGGTCAACCCGGGCCTGCGGACGGTCACTTCACCGTACGGGGACGGGGAGACGTTCGTCGCCGTGCCCGCCCTGCGCCTGGATGCCGCCCTGGTGCACGTCAACCGCGCCGACCGGCTGGGCAACGGCCAGTATCTGGGCCCGGACCCGTACTTCGACGACCTGTTCTGCGAGGCGGCGGACGCGGCGTACGTCTCCTGCGAACGGATCGTGGACACGGCCGAGCTGACGAAGGCGGCGGCGCCGCAGACCCTGCTGGTCAAGCGGCATGTGGTGACCGGGGTCGTGGAGGCCCCGGGCGGTGCGCACTTCACGTCCTGCGCTCCCGACTACGGCCGGGACGAGGCGTTCCAGAAGCGGTACGCGACCACGCCCTGGCCCCGGTTCGCGGCGCGCTACCTGGCCGGGGACGAACAGCACTACCGGACGGCGGTCGAGGAGGAGTCGTGAGCGGAGTCAGGAGTGAGGCCACACCGTCCGGACACGGCGTCGCGGGCCGCGCCGAGTACTGCGTCATCGCCTGCGCCGAGGCCTGGCGGGGCGGGGGCGAGGTCCTGGCGAGCCCGATGGGTCTGGTCCCGTCCGTCGGCGCCCGTCTCGCCCGGCTGACCTTCGCGCCCGACCTGCTGCTGACCGACGGCGAGGCGATGATCGTGGGCCCGGACGGCACGGTCGAGGGCTGGCTGCCGTACCGCAGGCATCTGGAACTGGTCACCGGGGGCCGGCGGCACGTGATGATGGGCGCCAGCCAGATCGACCGGTACGGCAACCAGAACATCTCCTGCATCGGCGACTGGGCGAAGCCGGCGCGGCAGCTGCTCGGGGTGCGCGGAGCACCGGTCAACACGCTGAACAACCCGACGAGTTACTGGATCCCGAGGCATTCCCGGCGGGTCTTCGTCGAGAAGGTCGACATGGTGTGCGGGGTCGGGTACGACCATGCGGACGGTGCGCCGTACCACCGCATCCCGCGGGTCGTCTCCGACCTCGGCGTCTTCGACTTCGCCACGCCGGGCGGCACGATGCGGCTGGTCTCGGTGCATCCGGGGGTGACCGTGGCCCAGGTGCAGGAGGCGACCGGGTTCGACCTGGTGATCCCGGACGAGGTGCCGTGCACCCGTGAACCGACGGCCGCCGAACTGCGCCTGATCCGCGAGGTGATCGATCCCGGGAACACCCGGGCCCGGGAGGTTCCGGCCTGATGGACACCACGCTGACCCGGTTGGTCGGGGTCCGCCATCCGATCGTGCAGACCGGGATGGGCTGGGTGGCCGGCCCACGCCTGGTCTCGGCCGCGGCGAACGCGGGCGCGCTCGGCATCCTGGCGTCCGCGACGATGACACCGGACCGGCTGCGCGAGGCGATACGGGAGGTGAGGTCGCGTACCGACGCGCCGTTCGGGGTGAACCTGCGCGCCGACGCGGGCGACGCGGCGGACCGCGTGCAGATCATCCTGGCGGAGGGCGTCCGGGTGGCCTCCTTCGCCCTGGCGCCCTCGCGTGAGCTGATCACCGCGCTCAAGGAGGCGGGTGTGGTCGTCGTCCCGTCCGTCGGGGCGCGGCGGCACGCCGAGAAGGTGGCCGCCTGGGGTGCGGACGCGGTGATCGTGCAGGGCGGCGAGGGCGGCGGGCACACCGGCGAGGTGGCGACGAGCGTGCTCCTGCCACAGGTGGTGGACGCGGTGGACATCCCGGTCGTGGCGGCGGGCGGCTTCTTCGACGGCCGGGGTCTGGTGGCGGCGCTGGCGTACGGGGCGGCCGGGGTGGCGATGGGTACGCGGTTCCTGCTCACCTCCGACTCGACGGTCCCGGACGCGGTGAAGGCCCGGTATCTGGCGGCGACGGTCCGGGACGTCACGGTCACCCGGGCGGTGGACGGCCTGCCGCACCGGATGCTGCGCACGGACCTGGTGGATGCGCTGGAGCGCTCGGGCCGGATACGGGTCCTGGCCCACGCGGTACGGAAGGCGGCCGGTTTCCGCCGGCTGTCGGGGCTCACCTGGCGGCAGCTGGTCCGGGACGGCCTCGCGCTCAAGCACGGCAAGGAGCTGTCCTGGAGCCAGGTCGTGCTGGCCGCGAACACGCCGATGCTGCTGAAGTCCGCGATGGTGGACGGCCGTACGGACCTCGGCGTGATGGCGTCCGGGCAGGTCGCCGGGCTGATCGACGACCTGCCGTCCTGCGCGGAGCTGGTGGAGCGGATCGTGAAGGAGGCGGAGGAGGTGCTGGGACGACTGGCAGGAATGCGGGACCGGCGGGGCTGACCGGAGCGGGAGGGGGAGGAGGACTCAGAGGCGTTCGATGATCGTCACGTTGGCCTGGCCACCGCCCTCGCACATGGTCTGCAGGCCGTAACGGCCGCCCGTGCGTTCCAGTTCGTGCAGCAGGGTGGTCATCAGGCGGACCCCGGTGGCGCCGAGCGGGTGGCCGAGGGCGATCGCGCCACCGTTGACATTGACCTTCCCGGGGTCGGCGCCGGTCTCCTTCAGCCAGGCCAGGACGACCGGGGCGAAGGCTTCGTTGATCTCGACGAGGTCGATGGCGTCGATGGTGAGGCCGGTCTTCTTCAGGGCGTGGGCCGTGGCCGGGATGGGAGCGGAGAGCATCCGGACGGGGTCCTCGCCGCGCACGGAGAGATGGTGGACGCGGGCACGCGGACGCAGCCCGTGGTCGTGCACCGCCCGCTCGGAGGCGAGCAGCAGGGCGGCGGCGCCGTCGGAGACCTGGGAGGAGCAGGCCGCGGTGACGGTGCCGCCGTCGAGGACGGGCTTCAGCGCGGCCATCTTCTCCAGGGAGGTGTCCCGGCGCGGACCCTCGTCCACGGCGACGTCGCCGTAGGGGACGGTCTCGCGTGCGAAGCGGCCGGTGTCGATGGCGCGGACCGCCCGCCGGTGCGAGCCCAGGGCGAACTGCTCCTGGTCCTCGCGGCTGATGCCCCACTTGGCGGCGATCATCTCGGCGCCGGTGAACTGGTTGACGGGCTGGTCGCCGTAGCGGGCGCGCCAGCCGGTGCTGCCGAGGAAGGGTCCGTCGGTCAGGCCGAGGGGTTCGGCGGCCTGACGGGAGGCGAAGGCGATGGGGATCTGGGACATGTTCTGCACCCCGCCGGCGACCACCAGGTCCTGGGTGCCGGACAGCACGGCCTGCGCGGCGAAGTGCACGGCCTGCTGCGAGGAGCCGCACTGCCGGTCGACGGTCACGCCCGGCACCTCCTCGGGGAGCCCGGCGGCCAGCCAGCAGGTGCGGGCGATGTCCCCGGCCTGCGGCCCCACCGCGTCCAGGCAGCCGAAGACCACGTCGTCCACGGCGGCCGGGTCGATCCCGGCCCGCTTCACCAGCGCCGTCAGCACATGCGCGCCCAGGTCGGCGGGATGGACGGTGCTGAGCCCTCCCCCGCGCCGCCCGACGGGCGTGCGGACCGCTTCGACGATGTAGGCCTCGGCCATGGCAACTCCCTCACAGGAAAGGGGCGTTATGCAACAGGTGTCACTCGCGTACGGCGATCCCGTCCAGCACCATCGACAGGTACTGGCGGGCGATCTCCTCGGGGCTGTGCTGTCCGCCGGGCCGGTACCAGGAGGCGGCGACCCACACGGTGTCGCGTACGAACCGGTAGGTGAGGCGGACGTCGAGGTCGGCGCGGAAGGCGTGCTCGGCGACCCCGCGTTCCAGCGTGCTGAGCCAGGCCTTCTCGAACCGGCGCTGGGACTCGGTGAGGAACGCGAACCGGTCCTGGGCGGCGAGTTGCCTGCTCTCCTTCTGGTAGATCGCGACGGCAGCGCGGTGCCGGTCGATCTCCCGGAAGGACTCGGTGACGAGCGCCTCCAGCGTCTCACGGGGCCCGAGTCCGCAGGCGAGGACGGTGTCGTAGCCGTCCCACAGCTCGTCGAGGAAGGTGCGCAGGATCTCCTCGAGCATCGACTCCTTGGAGTCGAAGTGGTAGTACAGGCTGCCCGCGAGCATCCCGGCGTGGTCGGCGATCCTGCGGACGGTGGTGGCGTTGTAGCCGTGCTCGGCGAAGACCTCGGCAGCGGTGCTGAGGAGTTCGCCGCGCCGGGCCGCTGCCGCGGTCACCTGGGGCTTCTTCTTGGTCGGCACGCACCCATTGTCGTCCTAGGGGTGCTGGCTGCTGACGGCGACGACCTCACCGGTCAGGTAGGAGGAGTAACCGGAGGCCAGGAAGACGATCACGTTGGCCACCTCCCAGGGCTCGGCGTACCGCCCGAAGGCCTCCCGTTCGGTCAGTTCCCGCAGCAGTTCGGAGGAGGTGACCTTCGCCAGGTGCGGGTGCATGGCGAGGCTCGGGGCCACCGCATTGACCCGCACGCCGTACGCGGCGGCCTCGATCGCCGCGCACCGGGTCAGGGCCATCACCCCGGCCTTGGCTGCGGCGTAGTGCGCCTGACCGGCCTGGGCGCGCCAGCCGACGACCGAGGCGTTGTTGACGATCACCCCGCCGCCGGTCTCCCGCATCGCCCGCAGGGCGGCGCGTGTGCACCGGAAGGTGCCGTTCAGGGTGACGTCCAGCACCCGGGACCACTGCGCGTCGGTCATGTCGACGAGGTCCGAAGTGCCGCCGAGGCCCGCGTTGTTCACGACGACGTCCAGCCGCCCGTGCTCGGCCACGGCCGCCTCGAACAGGGTCCGCACCTGGCCCTCGTCGGTGACGTCGCACGGCACGGCCGTCACCCGGCCCGGGAACTTGCGGCCCAGTTCGGCCTCGTGTTCCCTCAGCCGGCGCGTGTGCGCGTCGCTGACCACGACATGCGCCCCCTCCTCCAGGAAGCGGCGCGCGGTCGCACCGCCGATGCCGGCGCCGGCCGCCGCGGTGATGACGGCGGTGCGGCCCCTGAGCAGTCCGTGCCCGGGCACGTAGGCCGGGCTCTCGACGCCTGTCATAGGGCCACGCTAACCTACCAAACACTTGTTAGGGAAGCTGCCGGAAGGGAGGCGACGGCGGTGGATCTGTCCCACTCCGAGGCCGACGAGGAGTTCCGCGCCGAGGCCAGGGCCTGGCTGGAGGCGCATGTGCCGCGCTCCCCGCTGCCGTCTTTGGAGACGGCGGAGGGCTTCGCGGCGCACCGCGCGTGGGAGGCCGAACTGGCCGCGGACCGCTGGTCGGTGGTGTCCTGGCCGGAGCGGTACGGTGGCCGTGCGGCCACCACCTTCAAGTGGCTGGTGTTCGAGGAGGAGTACTGGGCGGCGGGTGCCCCGGGCCGGGTCGGGCAGAACGGCATCAGCCTGCTCGCCCCGACGCTCTTCGACCACGGCACGGAGGAGCAACGCGCGCGTGTGCTGCCGCCGATGGCCACCGGCGAGGTGGTCTGGGCGCAGGCCTGGTCCGAGCCGGAAGCGGGTTCCGACCTGGCCTCGCTGACCTCCAGGGCGCTGCGGACGGACGGCGGCTGGCTGCTCGGCGGGCAGAAGACCTGGTCCTCCCGGGCGGCCTTCGCCGACCGGGCCTTCGGCCTGTTCCGCAGCGACCCGGACACCCCGAAACCCCATCAGGGGCTCACGTACGTGATGTTCGACCTGCGGGCGCCGGGTGTCACGGTCCGTCCGATCGGCCGCCTGGACGGCAAGCCGGCCTTCGCCGAGCTGTTCCTGGACGACGTGTTCGTGCCGGACGAGGACGTCATCGGCGAGCCCGGCCAGGGCTGGCGGATCGCGATGTCCACGGCGGGCAACGAACGCGGGCTCACCCTGCGCTCACCGGGCCGCTTCCTCGCCTCGGCGCACCGGCTGGTGGAGCTGTGGCGGGCGCGCGGCTGCCCTGAGCACGTCCGCGCGCGGGTGGCCGACGCCCTGGTCGGCGCCCGCGCCTACCAGCTGTTCACCTACGCCGCCGCCTCCCGCTTCCTGGACGGGGAGGAACTCGGTCCCGAGTCCAGCATGAACAAGGTCTTCTGGTCCGAGCTGGACCTCGCGCTGCACGAGACGGCCCTCGATCTGCTGGGCCCGGAAGGCGAGTCGGCGGACACGGACTGGTCCGAGGGGTACGTCTTCTCGCTCGCCGGTCCCCTCTACGCGGGCACCAACGAGATCCAGCGCGACATCATCGCCGAGCGGCTGCTCGGCCTGCCGAAGGGACGCCGCTGATGCGCTTCCTCCTCGACGCCGAACAGCGCGCCTTCACCGACTCCCTGCACACGATGCTGTCGGCCGCGAACACCCCGGCGGTGGTCCGGGACTGGAGCCGCGGCGACCATGCGAGCGGGCGCGCGCTGTGGTCGCGGATCGCCGCGGCGGGGGTGTTCGGCCTCGCGGTGCCGCAGGAGTACGGCGGACTGGGGCCGCGTCCCGTGGAACTGGCACTCGCCTTCGTGGAGTTGGGGCGGCATGCGGTACCGGGTCCCCTGGTGGAGACGGTCGCCGCGGCGGTACTCGTCCGGGACCTCCCCTCGGCCAAGCGCTTCCTGCCGGGGCTCGCGGCCGGGACGGACCTGGCGACGGTGGCGGCGCTCCTCGGGCACCGCCCCGGCACCGGAGCAACCGCGATATCGGCCACCGGACACGCCCTCGACGCCGACGTGGCCACCCTCCGCCTGGCGCTCACCGCCGACGGTCTCCGCCTGTCCGCCACGGCCGCCGGCCCCCTGCGCCGCTCCCTCGACCCCGCCCGCCGTCTCACCCCGCTCGCCCCGGACGGTGAACTCCTCACCTCCGATCCGCCGCTCGACCGCGCCCTCACCTGGGCTCGCCTGGCCACCGCCGCCCAGGCCCTCGGCGTCGGACTCGCCCTCCTCGACCGCACGGTCGCATACGTCCGGCAGCGCACCCAGTTCGGTGTCCCCGTCGGCTCCTTCCAGGCGGTCAAGCACCGCCTCGCGGATGCCAGGACCGCCCTGGAGTTCGCCAGACCCCTGGTCCTCGGCGCGGCACTCTCCCTGCGCCCCGCGGACGTGGCCGCCGCCAAGCTCACGGCGTGCGAGGCGGCGTACCGCACGGCCCGTACGGCACTGCAGCTGCACGGTGCGATCGGCTACACCGCGGAGTACGACCTGTCCCTGTGGCTGACCAAGGCCCGCGCCCTGCGCACCGCGTGGGGCACGCCGGAGGAGTGCCGGGAGGTGGTGCTCGACGACGCGCTCGAGAAAGACGAGGGGTTCAAGCGGATCGACGCCGGAGCCTGACTCAGGCCGGCCGCACGACACCCGCGGCGCGCGCGGCGGCCAGCCACCGCGGGAACTCGCCGACGAGCCGGTCGTACAGCTCGGCGTCGGAGACGCGCCGCGGGTCCTCGCCGGCGTGGAAGAAGCCGGCGTTGTCGACGATCCGCTTGCCCGGTACGGCCAGCTCGTCCAGCTTCCGCAGGAACTCGAACTGCCGGCTGCCGGGGTCGCCGAAGCCGACGAACTGCCAGAACAGCGGCAGCCTGGCCGCTTTGCACAGATAGCGCTCGGCGGCGAGCTTGTTGACCGGGCCGCCGTCGGTCTGGAACACGACCAGGGCGGGGTCGGTGGCGCCGCTGTCCAGGTAGTGGTCGATGACGGCGTCCATGGCCAGGTGATAGCTGGTCCTGCCCATGTGCCCGAGTCCGGACACGATCCGCTCGACGCTGCCCTCGTGGCGGTCGAGGGCGATGTCGGTGACCGCGTCGACGTCCGTGGAGAAGAACACCACCGGTACCCGGCCGTCGTCGTCCAGATGCGCGGACAGGCCCAGCACCCGGTCGGCGAGCGTCTGCACGCTGCCGTCCCTGTAGTACGGCTTCATCGAGCCCGAGTGGTCGACCACCAGGTAGACGGCGGCGCGCAGCCCGTCCAGGCCGTGCTTGCGCAAGGACACCCCGGCGCTCTTGTACAGGCTGACCAGCGCGGGGGCGGTCTGTTCCACCTTGCGCAGACTGAGCGCGGCCATGATCCCTCTCGGCTGTGCGGACATGCGACGACGCCTGCCCAGGGTCCGGTCGGGGACGGTGGGCAGGCGCCGTCAGTGTTCCGTACGCCGTTGTACGGGACGTTCTTCGGGGTGCCGTCAGACCGCCAGGGCGCGGTCCGTCGGGCGGATCGGGGCCGGCAGGTCGCTGGCACCGGTCAGGAACCGGTCGACACCGCGGGCGGCCGAGCGGCCCTCCGCGATCGCCCACACGATGAGGGACTGTCCGCGGCCGGCGTCACCGGCGACGAACACACCCGGCACGTTGGTCTGGAAGTCGGCGTCGCGGGCGATGTTACCGCGTTCGTCGAGATCCAGGCCGAACTGCTCCACCAGGCCGTTCTCCCGGTCGGTGCCGGTGAAGCCCATGGCGAGGGTGACCAGCTGGGCCGGGATCTTGCGCTCGGTGCCCGG
Source organism: Streptomyces sp. NPDC037288 (assembly GCF_055603265.1). NCBI lineage: Bacteria > Bacillati > Actinomycetota > Actinomycetes > Kitasatosporales > Streptomycetaceae > Streptomyces > Streptomyces sp. NPDC037288. Next base: position 145,767 of record NZ_JBVJVY010000007.1, on the reverse strand, counting down.
CTTGGAGGTCAACTTGCCGTCGACGAACTCCACTTCGGCCAGGTGCAGCCACTGCACGTTGCCGTCCTCGTCGCCCTCGAAGTGGGTGGTGGAGGCGGAGTAGATCCGCTCACCGCCCTCCTCGTGGGCCGAGGTGACCTTGTAGAGGAGCGGGAACGTCGGCCACGGCTGGTTGGTCGGGTGCCGCTCCTCGTTCGGGCGGGGCATGATCTCCAGCTGGGTGACGGAGGCCGCGCCCTGCCGATGCGCGGTGCCCACGCAGTCCGCGCCGGTGTCACCGCCGCCGATGACGACGACGTGCTTGCCCTCGGCCGAGATCGGCGAGGTGACGTAGTCGCCCTCCTGGACCTTGTTCGCCAGCGGCAGGTACTCCATCGCCTGGTAGATGCCCTTGAGCTCCCGCCCGGGGACGGGGAGATCGCGGGCCGTGGTCGAACCAGCGGCGATCACGATCGCGTCGTAGCGCTTCTTCAGGTCGCGGGCGCCCAGGTCGCGGCCGATCTCGACGCCGGTACGGAAGCGGGTGCCCTCCGCGCGCATCTGCTCGATACGGCGGTTGATGTGCCGCTTCTCCATCTTGAACTCGGGGATGCCGTAGCGGAGGAGGCCTCCGACGCGGTCCGCGCGCTCGTAGACGGCGACCGTGTGGCCGGCCCGGGTCAGCTGCTGGGCGGCGGCGAGACCCGCCGGGCCCGAGCCGATGACCGCGACCGTCTTGCCGGACAGGCGCTCGGGGATCTGCGGGGCGACGTCCCCGGTCTCCCACGCCTTGTCGATGATCGAGACCTCGACGTTCTTGATGGTGACCGGCGGCTGGTTGATGCCGAGCACGCACGCCGACTCGCAGGGGGCCGGGCAGAGGCGACCGGTGAACTCCGGGAAGTTGTTGGTCGCGTGCAGCCGCTCCTGGGCGGCGGCCCAGTCCTCGCGGTAGGCGTAGTCGTTCCACTCGGGGATCAGGTTCCCCAGCGGACAGCCGTTGTGGCAGAACGGGATGCCGCAGTCCATGCACCGGCTGGCCTGCTTGCTGATGATCGGCAGCAGGGAACCGGGGACGTAGACCTCGTTCCAGTCCCTGACGCGCTCACCGACGGGACGGGTCTTGGCGACCTCGCGGCCGTGGTGCAGGAAGCCCTTCGGGTCAGCCATTGATCGCCGCCTCCATCATCTTCTCGGTGATCTCGGTCTCGGTCAGACCGGCTCGCTCGGCGGCGTCCTTGGCGGCGAGCACTGCCTTGTACGTGCTGGGGATGATCTTGCTGAACCGTTGCGCGGCCTGGTCCCAGTCGGCGAGCAGCTTCTCGGCGACCGTCGAGCCGGTCTCCTCGGCGTGGCGGCGCACCACGTCGTGCAGCCACTGCTTGTCCGTCTCGTCCAGCGCCTCGACCGAGTCGACGTTGCCGACGTTGACGTTGTCGCGGTCGAGATCGATGACGTAGGCGATGCCGCCGGACATGCCCGCCGCGAAGTTGCGGCCGGTCGGGCCGAGGACGACCGCGTGACCGCCGGTCATGTACTCGCAGCCGTGGTCGCCCACGCCCTCGGAGACGACCAGCGCGCCGGAGTTGCGGACGCAGAACCGCTCACCGGTACGGCCGCGCAGGAACAGCTCGCCGCCGGTGGCGCCGTAGGCGATGGTGTTACCCGCGATGGTCGAGTACTCGGCGAGGTGGTCGGCGGCCCGGTCCGGGCGGACGATGACGCGGCCACCGGAGAGGCCCTTGCCGACGTAGTCGTTGGCGTCGCCCTCCAGGCGCAGCGTGACACCGCGCGGCAGGAACGCGCCGAAGGACTGGCCGGCGGAGCCGGTGAAGGTGATGTCGACGGTGTCGTCGGGCAGGCCCGCGCCGCCGAACTTCTTCGTCACCTCGTGGCCGAGCATGGTGCCGACCGTGCGGTTGATGTTGCGGATGGCGACCTGGGCGCGCACCGGCTGTGCCTCGGTCGCGTCGTTCGCGGCCAGGGCGTCGGCGGCGAGCTTGATCAGCTCGTTGTCCAGCGCCTTCTCCAGGCCGTGGTCCTGCTCGACCAGCTGGTGGCGCACCGCGCCCTCGGGCAGGTCCGGCACGTGGAACAGCGGCTCCAGGTCCAGGCCCTGCGCCTTCCAGTGGTCGACCGCGCGCTCGACGTCCAGCACCTCCGCGTGGCCGACGGCCTCCTCGATGGAGCGGAAGCCCAGCTCGGCCAGCAGCTCGCGGACCTCCTCGGCGATGAACCGGAAGAAGTTCACCACGTACTCGGCCTTGCCGGCGAAGCGGTCGCGCAGGGTCGGGTTCTGGGTGGCGATGCCGACCGGGCAGGTGTCCAGGTGGCAGACGCGCATCATGACGCAGCCGGAGACGACGAGCGGAGCGGTCGCGAAACCGAACTCCTCGGCGCCGAGCAGCGCGGCGATGATCACGTCGCGGCCGGTCTTCAGCTGGCCGTCGGTCTGCACGACGATGCGGTCGCGCAGACCGTTGAGCAGCAGGGTCTGCTGGGTCTCGGCGAGGCCGAGCTCCCAGGGGCCGCCGGCGTGCTTCAGCGAGGTGAGCGGGGAGGCACCCGTACCGCCGTCGTGGCCGGAGATCAGGACCACGTCCGCGTGCGCCTTGGAGACACCCGCGGCGACCGTGCCGACGCCGACCTCGGAGACCAGCTTGACGTGAATCCGCGCCTGCGGGTTCGCGTTCTTCAGGTCGTGGATCAGCTGGGCCAGGTCCTCGATGGAGTAGATGTCGTGGTGCGGCGGCGGCGAGATCAGGCCCACGCCCGGGGTCGAGTGACGCGTCTTGGCGACCCACGGGTAGACCTTGTGGCCGGGCAGCTGGCCGCCCTCGCCGGGCTTGGCGCCCTGAGCCATCTTGATCTGGATGTCGTCCGCGTTGACCAGGTACTCGGAGGTGACGCCGAAGCGGCCGGAGGCGACCTGCTTGATGGCGGACCGGCGCGCGGGGTCGTACAGGCGCTCCGGGTCCTCGCCGCCCTCACCGGTGTTGGACTTGCCGCCCAGCTGGTTCATGGCGATGGCGAGGGTCTCGTGCGCCTCCTTGGAGATGGAGCCGTACGACATCGCACCCGTCGAGAAGCGCTTGACGATCTCGCTGACCGGCTCGACCTCGTCGACGGGGATCGGCTGGCGGTCGGACTTGAAGCCGAACAGGCCGCGCAGCGTCATCAGGCGCTCGGACTGCTCGTTCACGCGGGACGTGTACTTCTTGAAGATGTCGTAGCGGCCGGTGCGCGTGGAGTGCTGGAGGCGGAAGACCGTGTCCGGGTCGAACAGGTGGGGCTCGCCCTCGCGGCGCCACTGGTACTCGCCGCCGATCTCCAGCGCGCGGTGCGCCGGGGCGATGCCGGAGGCCGGGTAGGCCTTGGCGTGGCGGGCGGCGACCTCCTCGGCGATGACGTCGATGCCGACGCCGCCGATCTTGGTGGCGGTGCCGTTGAAGTACTTCTCGACGAAGGCCTCGTCCAGGCCGACGGCCTCGAAGACCTGGGCGCCGCGGTAGGAGGCGACGGTGGAGATGCCCATCTTCGACATGACCTTCAGGACGCCCTTGCCGAGGGCGTAGATCAGGTTCTTGATGGCCTTCTCGGGCTCCAGACCGTTGAGGAAGGTGCCCGCGCGCAGCAGGTCCTCGACGGACTCCATCGCCAGGTACGGGTTGACGGCGGCGGCGCCGTAGCCGATGAGCAGGGCGATGTGGTGGACCTCGCGGACGTCACCGGCCTCGACCAGCAGGCCCACCTGGGTGCGCTGCTTGGTGCGGATGAGGTGGTGGTGAACGGCCGAGGTGAGCAGCAGCGACGGGATCGGCGCGTGCTCGGCGTCCGAGTGGCGGTCCGAGAGGACGATCAGGCGGGCGCCGTTCTCTATGGCGGCGTCGGCCTCGGCGCAGATCTCCGCGATACGGGCGGCCAGCGACTCACCGCCGCCGCTCACCCGGTACAGACCGGACAGGGTCGCGGCCTTGAAACCGGGCATGTCGCCGTCGGCGTTGATGTGGATGAGCTTGGCCAGCTCGTCGTTGTCGATCACCGGGAAGGGCAGGGTGACCGAGCGGCAGGAGGCGGCCGTCGGCTCCAGCAGGTTGCCCTCCGGGCCCAGCGAGGAGCGCAGGGAGGTGACCAGTTCCTCGCGGATCGCGTCCAGCGGCGGGTTGGTGACCTGCGCGAACAGCTGGGTGAAGTAGTCGAAGAGCAGGCGCGGGCGCTCGGACAGGGCCGCGATCGGCGAGTCGGTGCCCATGGAGCCGATCGGCTCGGCGCCGGTGCGGGCCATCGGGGCGAGGATGACGCGCAGCTCCTCCTCGGTGTAGCCGAAGGTCTGCTGGCGGCGGGTGACCGAGGCGTGGGTGTGGACGATGTGCTCGCGCTCGGGCAGGTCGCCCAGCTCGATCTCGCCGGCCTCCAGCCATTCGGCGTACGGCTTCTCGGTGGCGAGGGAGGCCTTGATCTCGTCGTCCTCGATGATGCGGTGCTCGGCGGTGTCGACGAGGAACATCTTGCCGGGCTGCAGGCGGCCCTTGCGGACGACCTTGGCCGGGTCGATGTCGAGGACGCCGACCTCGGAGCCGAGGACGACGAGGCCCTCGTCGGTGACCCAGTAGCGGCCCGGGCGCAGACCGTTGCGGTCGAGCACGGCGCCGACCTGGGTGCCGTCGGTGAAGGTGACACAGGCGGGACCGTCCCAGGGCTCCATCATCGTGGAGTGGAACTGGTAGAAGGCGCGCCGGGCCGGGTCCATGGAGTCGTGGTTCTCCCACGCCTCCGGGATCATCATCAGCACGGAGTGCGGCAGCGAACGCCCGCCCAGGTGCAGCAGCTCCAGGACCTCGTCGAAGGAGGCGGAGTCGGAGGCGTCCGGCGTACAGACGGGGAAGATCCGCTCGAGGGTCTTCCCGGAGGAGCCGAACAGGTCGGAGACCAGCTGGGACTCGCGGGCGCGCATCCAGTTGCGGTTGCCCTTGACGGTGTTGATCTCACCGTTGTGCGCGACGAAGCGGTACGGGTGCGCGAGCGGCCACGACGGGAAGGTGTTCGTGGAGAACCGGGAGTGCACCAGCGCGACGGCCGACGCGAACCGGCGGTCGGACAGATCCGGGAAGAAGGGCTCCAGCTGGCCGGTGGTCAGCATGCCCTTGTACACGATCGTGCGGGCGGAGAGCGACGGGAAGTAGACACCGGCCTCGCGCTCGGCACGCTTGCGCAGCACGAACGCCTTGCGGTCCAGCGCGATGCCCTCGCTGGCGCCGCCGTCGGCGACGAAGATCTGCCGGAAGACCGGCATGGTGGAGCGGGCGGTGGCACCCAGCAGCTCCGGGGCGACCGGGACCTCACGCCAGCCGAGGACGGTGAGGCCCTCCTCGCCGGCGATCGTCTCGATCTGTGAGACGGAGTCAGCGCTCCCCTCCTCGGGCAGGAAGGCGGTGCCTACGGCATAGGAGCCGGCCGAGGGAAGGTCGAATCCGGCCACCTCGCGGAAGAAGGCGTCGGGCACCTGGCAGAGCAGACCCGCGCCGTCACCCGAGTCCGGCTCGGAGCCGGTGGCGCCGCGGTGTTCCAGGTTGCGCAGCACGGTGAGCGCCTGCTCGACCAGCGTGTGGGACGCCTCGCCGGTAAGGGTGGCGACGAAACCGACACCACAGGCGTCGTGTTCGTTGCGGGGGTCGTACATACCCTGCGCAGCAGGGCGAGCATCCATGAACGACCAGTTCTGGCCATTCGCGGAATGCTGGGACGGCTGGCGCGGCGTACGCATCGGCTCTCCCGTCGTCGTCATGAGGCATGTGGCAAGTGCCGAGGGACGACGTTGGCCCTCTGCGTGGAGTGCAAAATTTCGTGCAGATTACATGATGGGGTGGTACCCGGGAAGCGGATACTCCGTTCCAACATGCGGACGCCACGGGGTCCGTGGCACCTGTGCCGCACGGTCCGCGGCAGGCTGCCGCACGAGGCGGCGGGGGTGCCGCGCGGTACGCGGCAGGTGCCGCGCGAGGCGGCGCGGTGCCGCACACGGCGGCGGCAGACGTGTGAAGGGGACCGTCGCGGAGAAGATCGGTCGGATCGGTGTCCGGCGGCCCGGGGGTGCGGGGGGAGCGTCTTCACTCTCCCCACAGGGGTGCGGCAGGCGTCATTGCCTGCAGCGCTTACGGCTCATGCCCGGTGGTCACGCATTTGAAACCAGCGAGTAACGGCTACTTATGCGGCCCGACGCATAAGTCCCGGCCCCGCTATCCTACGGCCGTTCCGAACAGGCCGCCCAGGGCGTACGTCACACCGGCCGCGGCACCGCCCAACACGAGCTGCCTGAGGCCGCTGTACCACCAGCCGCGCGCGGTCACCTTGGCCACCACGGCACCGCAGCCGAAGAGCCCGGCGAGGGCGAGCAGCACGGCGGGCCACAGCGCGGTCGCGCCGAGCAGGAACGGCAGCACGGGCAGCAGGGCGCCGAGGGCGAAGGACCCGAAGGAGGAGACGGCGGCGACCAGCGGCGAGGGCAGGTCACCGGGGTCGATGCCCAGCTCTTCCCGGGCGTGGATCTCCAGGGCCTGCTCGGGGTCCTCGGACAGCTGGCGCGCGACCTCCCGGGCCAGGTCGGGCTCGACACCGCGGGCGACATACAGCGCCGCGAGCTCGTCCTGCTCGTCCTGCGGGTGCTTGCGCAGCTCACGGCGCTCGACATCCAGCTCGGCCTCGACCAGCTCCCGCTGCGAGGCGACCGAGGTGTACTCACCGGCCGCCATGGAGAAGGCGCCGGCGGCCAGTCCCGCGAGCCCGGTGATGACAATGGTCTGATGACTCACGGACCCGCCGGCGACACCTGTCATCAGGGCGAGGTTGGAGACAAGGCCGTCCATCGCACCGAAGACCGCGGGGCGCAGCCAGCCGCCGTTGACGTCGCGGTGCGTGTGGTTGTCGCGGTGCGCCTCGTGCAGCGCGGCCTGCGTTTCGATGACGGCCATGGGGACCCCCGGATAGCTTAGCCAAAGCTAACTTTGGATGAGTTCTACTTTTCGACAGCACCGAACCTATGCCCATTCCGCCGCTCGCGCCAGCAAGGAAAGGCTGGGCTAACCTGCGCCTTTACCTGATTGCGCACCGACTTTGCTCATCCGTGCATGATCATGCTCAGATGCCGAGAGGGTGACTCCGGCTCTGCGGAGGCTCGCGTGGGCGCGCGCCGTGGGACACATCCGCAAAGCGTCTTCGTGGTCCCGCTGAAGGAGGCCGCCCATGGCATCGATCGCCTGCAGTCCCCCGCTCCCCGCGCCCGACGCCGCCGGACTGCGCGAGCGGGCCCGCGGCGCGCTGCTCGGCCTGGCCGTCGGGGACGCGCTGGGAGCGCCCGCGGAGAACCTCAAGCCGTCCGAGATCCGCGCCCGCTGGGGCCGCATCACCGGCTACGTGGCGGAGAAGCCGTGCGGCACGGACGACACGGAGTACGCGATCTTCTCGGGGCTGCTGCTCGCCCGGCACGGTTCGGCGCTGACTCCGGCCCATGTGGAGGCGGCCTGGCACGAGTGGATCGCCGACCGGGCCGAGGGCCCCTTCCGGGGCGCGGGCTTCAGCGAGCGCGGCACCCTGGAGAACCTGCGCCGCGGCCTTGCGGCGCCCATCTCGGCCCAGCACCGGCACGCCTGGAGCGACGGCCTGGCGATGCGCGCGGCCCCCTTCGGCGTCTTCGCGGCCGGCCGGCCCGCCGAGGCGGCCCGGCTGGTGGCGATCGACGGCTCGGTCAGCCATGAGGGCGAGGGCATCTACGGCGGCCAGGCGGTGGCGGCCGGGGTGGCGGCGGCGATGACCGGCGCGCCGGTTCCGGTGGTGATCGCCGCGGCCCTCGCGGTCGTACCCGAGGACTCCTGGACGGCGCGCTCCCTGCGGCGCGCGGTGGCCGTGGCCCACCGCGGCGAACGCGCGGTCCGCTGCGCGGTCGTCATCGGCGGCTATCCCTGGACCGACCTGGCCCCCGAGGCGGTCGCCCTCGCCTTCGGGGCGTACGCGGCGGCCGACGGCGACTTCGTGCAGGCCGTTCTGACCGCCGTCAACATGGGCCGCGACGCGGACACGACGGCGGCTGTGGCCGGCGCCCTGGCCGGCGCGACCTACGGCATCGCGGCGATCCCGCCCCACTGGGCCACCCCCATCGGCCCGGCCCGCGGCCACTGCCTGCCCGCCATGACCGGCCACCACGTCCTGGAGGTGGCGGAGCTGCTGGTACCGGCTGAGGGAGAGAAGCGGGGGGCGAAGGTGACGCTTCCCGGGGTGCCGCGGGAGGGGGCGCGCGGTGCGGCACCCGGGTTGCTGGGGGAAGGAACGGGGCCTGCGCTACCGGGGGCACTTCGGGAAACGGCTGAGACTGCCCTCCCGAGGGCACTTCAGGAAGCGGCGCAGGCTGCTCTCCCGGAGGCACTTCGGGAAACGGCGGAGACTGCCCTCCCGAGGGCACTTCAGGAAGCGGCGCAGGCTGCTCTCCCGGAGGCACTTCGGGAAACGGCGGAGACTGCTCTCCCGGAGGCGCTTCGAGAAGGAGCAGGGGCTGCTCTACGGGGCTTACCTCCGGAGGGGACGGGGGCCGCACTACGGGGCTCGCTCCCGGAAGGGGCGGGGACGGCACCCCAGCCGACCGAACCCCCCGCTCCCCTCCCGCCCCCACCCGAACCGACCGCATTCCCCGCCTCCCTCCCGCCCGCACCCGAACCGACCGCATTCCCCGCCTCCCTCCCGCCTCCACCCGCACCGGACGGCTCCCTCGCGCCGGTCCCGGCCGGTTCTGAGCCCACCGAGTCGGGTCGGTGGGCGGGTGAGCGGGGGGCCAGGGGGCGGAGTCCGCTGGTCGGTGCGGGGAACTCCGGCAAGCAGGACAGCGAGGGCCGGCCATGAAAGCGCGCCGCATCGAGGGGCTCCTGCTCGGCCTGGCCGCAGGCGACGCCGCCGGCTGGCCGGCGGCACGGCACCGAGCCAGCCGCATGCCCGAGTGGACCCGGCGCCTCACCCGCGAACTGGACACCTTCGCCGAGCAGAACGCCACCACCACCCTCCCCGTACCGATCGCCCTGAACCAACCCCCCGAACCCCTCCGCCTCGGCCCCTCCGACGACGCCGAGTGGGCGGCCTTCGCCGCGGAGGCGGTGCTGCGGGCCGGCGACGACGACGTCCTCGGCGACCTCAGCCGAGAGCGCCGTACCCGCGCCGCCATCGACCTCACCTGGACCGCCGTGGCCGCGGAAGTCGCCGCCGCGGCGGACCGCGCCCCCGAGATCGAGTCCGCCGTGCTCCCCCTGCGCGCCCGCATCTCGGTCCGCGCCGGCCTCGGCAACCTCGCCACCGGGCTGCGGCCGCCCGCCACCGGGCACGACAACCCGCACTACTTCGACGACGCCGCCTGCGTCCGCGCCTGCGTCCTCGCCGTCGCCCACCCCGGCGACCCCGAACGCGCCGCCGCCCTCGCCGAGTTCGACGCCCGCTACACCCAGGACGGCGACGGCGTGCACGGCGCCCGCGCCATGGCCGCGGCCCTCGCCCTCGCCCTCGCCGGCGCCGAGACGGACGCATGCGTGACCGCCGCGCTCGCCGAGCTCCCGCCCGACACCGAGATCGGCCGCAACGCCCGTCACGCGCTGGCCCTCGCCGAGGACAGCGAGTCCGCCTTCGCCCTCGTCCCGCTCCTCGAGCACCAGATCGTCGACCACGTCTACAGCTACGGCATCGCCGCGGCCGAGACCGTCCCGGTCGCCCTCGCCCTGGCCACCGCCGCCGGCGGCCGGATCGCCGAGGCCGTACCCGCCGCCGCCTGCCTGTCCCGGGTCGCCGACTCCGCTCCCGCCCTCGCGGGCGCCCTGACCGGAGCCCTCGGCGGCGGCGCGGCCGTCCCGCAGACCTGGCGGGACGCCTGCCGCACCCTGTCCGGCTGCGCACTGCCCCGCCTCACCGGCACCGACCTGGTGGAACTCGCCGGACTCCTGGAAGCCGCACAACCGGCCCACCCAGGAGGATGATTCGGGGCATGACGCCCAAGAAGTCCAAAGGACTGAAAGACGAAGAAAACAGTCATCCCCCTTCGGACAGTCCCGTGCACGGCCTCGACGAGCGGATCACCGGCGCCCTCGTCGGAGCGGCCGTCGGCGACGCCCTCGGCGGTCCGGTGGAGGGCTACACCCCGGAGCAGATCGCCGAGCGCCACGGCGGCCGTGTCCACGGCATCGTCGGCCCCTGGCACGGCGACGCCTGGCGCACCGCCCGCCCCGTCGCCCCATACCACAAGGGCGACGGCCACGTCACCGACGACACCCTGATGACCCACGCGCTGATCCGGGTCTACGCCCGCGTCCGCGACCACCTCGACGCGTACTCGATCGCCGACCACCTGGTCCCGGACCTGATGACCAACCTGCGGTGGATCCCGGAACTGGAGACCGAGGCCCTGCCCCTGCACCGCCTCTTCCTCGCCGAGAAGTGGCTCGCGGCCCGGCTGGCCTACGGTCATGCGGACCCCCGGGAGGCGGGCGTCGGCAACATCGTCAACTGCGGCGCGGCGATGTACATGGCCCCCGTCGGACTGGTCAACGCGGCCAACCCGGCCGCCGCCTACGCCGAGGCGCTGGACATCGCCGGCGCGCACCAGTCGTCGTACGGCCGGGAGGCGGCCGGTGTCCTGGCCGCGGCCGTCGCCGCCGCCGCGACACCGGGCGCGACCCCGGACTCCGTCGTCGGCGCCTGCCTGTCCCTGGCGAAGGACGGCACGCGCGTGGCGGTCGAGAAGGTCTGCGAAGTGGCCTGCGAGTACACCGACTTCGAGTCGGCTCTGCGCCCCCTGCGCGCGGCGGTGGCCCCGTACGACACCGTCGGCCCGGACTACCGCGCGCCCTCGCTCGCCGCCCGCCGCCCCTCCCGGCTGCACGCGATCGAGGAACTGCCCATCGCGCTGGGCATGGTGCTGGTCTCCGGCGGCGACTACCGGCACGCGGTCCTCGGCGCGGTCAACTACGGCCGGGACTGCGACTCGATCGCCACGATGGCCGGTGCCCTCGCGGGCGCCCTCGGCTCGCCCGTCCCGGAGGACTGGGCGAAGGCGGTCGCCGAGGCCAGCCGCCTGGACCTGTGGGCGCCGGCCCGCACGCTCACCGAGGTCACGCGGGAGGTCTTCGCACGCGACGTACGGCGGCGCCGCGCCCACGAGCGGGCGTTCACGGCCCTCGGAGGAACTGCATGCTCCGACTGACCTGGGTCCAGCCGGAGGACCTGCTGGGCCACGAACTCCGCCAGGCACGGCTGGACGGCCGTGAGCCGTCGGCGATCGAGGCCCGCTGGCGAGCGGCGGGCGGCCCCGAAGCGCCGCCGCGCGCGGGGGCGTCCACCCACCGGGCGTCCCGCTATCTGCGTCTCCTCGCGGAAGACCTGCTGGACGAACTGGCCGACCTGCCCAGTCACCTGTCCGAGGACGAACCGACGGACCTGGCACGCATCAAGCGCCTGTGCACGGACTGGCCGTCGTCCGGCTGCGGGCCCGACGCGGCCGATCGCGCAGTCCCCCGCCCCCCTGCGGGGCGCTGCCCAGCTGCGCCGGCCCCCACCCCGGCCGCCCTCGAAGCCGCCTGGCTCGGCCGGGCCATCGGCTGCCTCCTCGGCAAGCCCGTCGAAAAGCTCCCCCTCGACGCCATCCGGGCCCTCGCCCGCGCAGCCGGCAACTGGCCCCTCACCACCTACTTCACCGGCGTCGGCGTCCCGGAAGACCTCCTCGCCGCCCACCCGTGGAACCGCCGCTCGGCCGACACCTGCCTCGCCGAGAACATCGACGGCATGCCCGAGGACGACGACCTCAACTACCCCCTCCTCAATCTGCTGCTCCTCCAGCGCCACGGAAGGAGCTTCCGCACCGGCGACGTGGCCCGGCTCTGGCTGGACGAGCTCCCGCCCGGCCGCGCCTTCACCGCCGAACGCATCGCCTACCGCAACCTCCTGTCCGGCATCGAACCCCCGCACACCGCCCGCCACCGCAACCCCTTCCGCGAGTGGATCGGCGCCCTGATCCGCGCCGACGTGCACGGCTGGACCAACCCCGGCGACCCGGCCGCCGCCGCCGAACAGGCGCACCGCGACGCGGTCCTCACCCACACGGCCAACGGCGTCTACGCGGCGATGTTCACGGCCGCCGTCATCGCCGCCGCCGCGACCGGCGCCCAGGACGTGCACGCTTGTCTGCGCACCGGCCGGAGCGTGGTCCCGCCCCGCTCCCGGCTCGCGCGTGCGATCGACCACGCCGTCGAACTGGCCGGGTCCCGCGAGGACTTCGACGAGGTCGTGGACGAACTCCACGCCCGCTACTCCCCCGCCCACCACTGGGTGCACTCCCTCCCCAACACCGCCCTGCTGGCCGCCGCCCTCACCCACGCGGACGGCGACTTCACCGGCTCCGTGTGCCGTGCGGTGTCGGGCGGTTGGGACACCGACTCCAACGGCGCCACGGCCGGCAGCATCGCCGGACTGCTCGCCGGCGCCCCCGCCGCCCTCCCCGACCGCTGGCGGGCCCCGCTGAAGAACCGGCTCGCCACCGCCGTCGGCGACTTCGACGGCACCGGCTTCGACACCCTCGCCCATCTCACCCATCTGGAGGCGACCCGCTCATGACCCACATCGTCGTCCTCGGCAGCACGAACATGGACCTCGTCACCTATGTCGCGAAGGCCCCGCAGCGCGGCGAGACCGTGACGGGACGCGAGTTCCACACCGTCCCCGGCGGCAAGGGGTCCAACCAGGCGATCGCCGCCGCCCGCGCCGGCGCGACCGTCTCGATGATCGGCGCGGTCGGCAACGACGCCTTCGGCCTGCGGCTGCGCGACGCCCTCGAACACTCCGGCGTGGACTCCGACTTCCTGCGCACGGTCGAGGGCCCGTCCGGCACCGCGCACATCGTGGTGGACGACGAGGGTGCCAACTCCATCGTCGTCATCCCCGGCGCGAACGGCACCGTCGACCACCTCTCGCCCGGTGACGAGGGCGTGATCGCCTCCGCCGACGCCCTGCTGCTGCAGTTGGAGATCCCGCTGGCCGCGGTCGTCGCCGGCGCTCAGGCGGCACGCCGGCACGGGGTCCGTACGGTCCTCACCCCGTCGCCCGCCCAGCCGCTGCCTCCCGAACTCCTCGACGTCATCGACCTGTTGGTGCCCAACGAGTTCGAGGCGGTCACGCTCACCGGCCGCACCGACCCGCGCGAGGCCGCCGCCGCCCTGCTGGACCAGGTGCCCGAGGTCGTCGTCACCCTGGGCGCGACCGGCAGCCTCTACCTGGCCCGGGGCGCCGAGCCGCTCGTGATCCCGGCGCCGAGCGTGACGGCCGTCGACTCCACGGGCGCCGGTGACACCTTCGTCGGTGCGCTCGCGGTGGCCCTCGCCGAGGAGAAACCGGTACGGGAGGCCCTGTCCTGGGCGGCGGCCGCCGCGGCGATCTCCGTCCAGCGGGCCGGGGCGTCGGCGTCGATGCCGTACCGCCCGGAGATCGACGCACAGTGCACCGCATGAGTGCGGCACGTGTGAGTACGACGGCACCGCCGCTGACCGGTCTGCGGGTGCTGGACCTGGCGACGCTGTTCGCGGGCCCGATGGCCGCCACGCTGCTCGGTGACTTCGGCGCCGAGGTGATCAAGGTCGAGCACCCGGACCGGCCGGACCCCTCCCGCGGGCACGGCCCGGCCAAGCACGGCATCGGCCTGTGGTGGAAGGTGCTCGGCCGCAACAAGCGGACCATCACCCTGGACCTGTCCACGCCCGGCGGCCGTGCCGTCCTGCTCCGGCTCGCCGCCACCGCCGACGTGGTGATCGAGAACTTCCGCCCGGGGACCCTGGAGAAGTGGGAGCTGGGCTGGGCGGAGCTGTCGGCCGCCAACCCTCGGCTGCTCCTCGCCCGGGTGACGGCCTTCGGCCAGTTCGGCCCGTATGCCCACCGCCCCGGCTTCGGCACCCTCGCCGAGGCGATGAGCGGCTTCGCCGCGCTCACCGGTGAGCCGGAGGCACCGCCGACGCTGCCGCCGTTCGGGCTCGCGGACTCGGTCACGGGCCTGGCGACCGCCTACGCGGTGCTCACGGCGCTGGCCGCACGGGAGCGCACCGGGGCCGGGCAGGTCGTCGACATGGCGATCATCGAGCCGATGCTGTCGGTCCTCGGCCCGCACCCGACCTGGTACGACCAGCTCGGTCATGTGCAGGAACGCACCGGCAACCGCTCCGCGAACAACGCACCGCGCAACACGTACCGCACCGCGGACGGGCTCTGGGTCGCGGTCTCCACGTCCGCGCAGTCGGTCGCGGAACGGGTGATGCGCCTGGTGGGCCGTCCGGAGCTGATCGGGGAACCGTGGTTCGCCACCGGCGCGGACCGCGCCGCGCACGCCGACGTCCTGGACGAGGCGGTCGGCTGCTGGATCGCCGCCCGCACCCGCGCCGAGGTCCTCGCGGCCTTCGAGAAGGCCGAGGCCGCGGCGGCCCCGGTCCATGACGTCCGGGACGTCCTGGCCGACCCCCAGTACCAGGCGCTGGACACGATCACCACGGTCTTCGACCCCGAGCTGGGCCCGCTGCGCATGCAGAACGTGCTCTTCCGGCTCTCCGCGACCCCCGGCGCGATCCGCTGGGCCGGCCGCCCGCACGGCGCCGACACCGAGGCCGTGCTCACCGAGCTGGGCCTCACCCCGGCCGAGGTCGCCGTCCTGCGCGCGGAGGGAGCCCTGTGACCCGGGCCCCGCTGACCTGGCTCTACGTTCCCGGCGACTGCCCGGCCGTGGTGGCCAGGGCGCTGGCCGCGGGCGCCGACGTGGTGGTGATCGACCTGGAGGACGCGGTCGCCCAGGGCCGCAAGGAGTACGCCCGCGCGGCCACGGCCGACCTCCTCACCGAGCCCCAGCCGGTCCCGGTACACGTCCGCGTCAACGCCCTGGACAGCCCCTGGGCCGCCGGGGACCTGGCCGCCCTGGCCGCGCTCCCCGGCCTCTCGGGCCTGCGGCTCCCCAAGGTGACCGGCCCGGACGCGATCAGGCAGGTCGCCGCGGCCACCCCCGTCCCGCTGTACGCCCTGCTGGAGACGGCCCTCGGCATCGAGCACGCCCATGCCATCGCCACCGCGCACCCCGCCCTGCGGGGCATCGCCCTCGGCGAGGCGGACCTGCGGGCCGACCTGGGGGTACGGGCCGACGCGGGCCTCGACTGGCCGCGCTCCCGAGTGGTCGTCGCCGCCCGTGCGGCCGGCCTCGCCCCACCGCCCCAGTCGGTCCACCCCGACATCCGCGACCTGGACGGCCTCGCCGCCTCCTGCGCCCACGGCCGCACCCTCGGCTTCCTGGGCCGCGCCGCGATCCACCCCCGGCAGCTGCCGGTGATCGAACGGGCCTACCTGCCCACACCGGCGGAGATCGAACACGCGGAGACGATCCTCAAGGCAGCGGCCACGAAGGAGGGCGCCCAGGCCCTCCCCGACGGCCGTTTCATCGACGCGGCGGTGGTGGCCATGGCCCGGCGCACGCTGACGCTGGCGTACAGGGCCTGACCTCGCCCGCACACGCCGAGGGCGCCCGGGGAAAACCCGGGCGCCCTCGGCGTCGTACGACCGGCCGTCAGCTCTTCTTCGTCGCCGACTCGGCCTCGTCCTTCGCCTCCGCATCGGAGGGCTCGGTCTGGTCCTCGGTCTTGTCCCCGCTCTTGTCCTCGGCCTCGGCAGCGGCATCCGGCTCAGCACCGGCCACCTCGGCAACGGCCTCGGGCTCCACCACGGCTTCCCTGCCCGGCCGCTTCTTCGCCGACACGATGAGGTACGTCACCGCGAGCACGAACACGATCAGCGCGGTCCAGACGTTGAGGCGGACGCCCAGGATGTGGTGGGCGTCGTCGACGCGCATGTACTCGATCCAGCCGCGCCCCGCGCAGTACGCGGCGACGTACAGGGCGAACGCTCGGCCGTGGCCCAGCGTGAAGCGGCGGTCGGCCCAGATGACCAGGAGGGCGACGCCGACACACCACAGGGACTCGTAGAGGAAGGTCGGGTGGTAGTAGCCCGGGACCCGGCCGCCCTCGGAGGAGGTGATGTGCAGTGCCCAGGGAACGTGGGTCTCATGGCCGTACAGCTCCTGGTTGAACCAGTTGCCCCAGCGGCCGATGGCCTGTGCGAAGGCGATGCCGGGCGCGACGGCGTCGGCGTACGCCGGCATCGGGATGCCCCGGCGCCGCGCGCCGATCCACGCGCCGAGCGCGCCGAGCGCGATCGCGCCCCAGATGCCCAGGCCGCCCTCCCACACCTTGAAGGCGTCCACCCAGTCACGGCCGTCGCTGAAGTACAGCTCGTAGTCCGTGATCACGTGGTACAGCCGACCGCCGACCAGGCCGAACGGCACCGCCCAGACCGCGATGTCGGCGACGGTACCGGCCCGCCCGCCGCGGGCGATCCAGCGCTTGTTGCCGAGCCAGACGGCCACGAAGACGCCGATGATGATGCAGAAGGCGTAGCCGCGCAGCGGGATGGGGCCGAGGTAGAGCACCCCGCGCGACGGGCTGGGAATGTAGGAAAGTTCCATGGCAGGTCCGACGCTACCGTGCCGGGCCGTGGGGACGGCAAGCAGCCCGGCTACGGGTCCATAACGGGGGCGTGAGAAAAGCGGACGGTCCGGGGAAGTCCTTACCCGCGGTCGGCCGCCTCCACCATCTGCTTGAGCTTGGCCGGGGTCATGGTCTGGTCCTGGTAGATGTTCTTCCCGCCGAGCAGGACGGTGGGCGTGCCGGTGAAGCCGCCGCCCTGGAAGGCCTTCTGGGACTTGTTCACCCAGCTGTCGTGGGTGCCGTCCTTGACGCACTTCTGGAAGGCCGGGGTGTTCAGACCGCCGACCTTTCCGGCCAGCGCGGTCAGCTTGGCGTTGTCGGCGTACGCGTCGTCGGTCTCCTTGGGCTGGTTCGCGTACAGCACGTCGTGGTAGTCGCGGAACTTTCCGGTGTCCTGGGCGCAGGCCGCGGCGTTGGCCGCGCGCAGGGAGCCGGTGCCGCCGAGGTTGCCGTCGATCAGCCGGACCAGGTGGTACTCGATCCTGAGCTTGCCGGAGTCGACCAGTTGGTGGAGCGTCGGGCGGTAGGCGATCTCGAACGCCTGGCAGGCCGGGCAGCGGAGGTCCTCCCAGACGGTGAGCGTGGACTTGGCGCCGTCCTTGCCGACCGGGATCGCGAGGCTGTCCTTGCCCTGCGCGCCCGATGGCGCCACGACCGGTCCCGCCTTCTGGCCGCCCTTGTCCTTGCCCGCGTTCGCGGCGAGCACGCCGATCACCGCCGCGAGGCCCAGGACGCAGACGATGCTCGCGCCCACGATGAGCGTGCGCCGCCGCTTGTCCGCGGCCCTCTGCTTCTCGCGCTCGACCGCCAGCCGCTCCCGGGCGGTGCGCTTTCCGTCACGGTTCTTCTCACTCACACCCCCAGAACGAACCGGGAAGGCGCAGCGCGCCTCCCCGGTCCCAGGTCCACTCGTTCGAGTGACCGAATGTTCTGATAGGAAAACGACCGGCGGTTACGCCTGTCCGCGCACGCCCTTCGCCAGCTCCCCGGCCAGCTCGCGGACCGCCGCGAGACCCGCCGCGTGGTCGGGCGCGTCCAGCATCCGCTTCACGAACGCCGAACCGACGATCACACCGTCGGCGAAGCCCGCGACCTCGGCGGCCTGGGCGGCGTTGGAGACGCCGAGTCCGACGCAGACGGGCAGCTCGGTGCCGGTGGCGCGGGTGCGCTCGACCAGGTTCTGGGCCTGGGCGCCGACGGATTCGCGGGTGCCGGTGACACCCATCAGCGACGCCGCGTAGACGAAGCCGCTGCCCACCGCGGTGATCTGGGCGAGCCGCTCGTCCTTGCTGCTCGGCGCCACGACGAAGACCGTCGCGAGGCCGTGCTTCTCGGCGTGCTCCCTCCACAGGGCCGACTCCTGCACCGGCAGGTCGGGCAGGATGCAGCCCGCGCCGCCCGCCTCGGCCAGCTCGGCGGTGAACCGCTCGACGCCGTAGCGGTCGATGGGGTTCCAGTACGTCATGACGAGCACGGGCTTGCCGGTCGCGGCGTACGCCTCGCGGACCGTCCGCATGACGTCGGCGATCCTGACGCCGCCCCGCAGGGCGATGTCGTCGGCGGTCTGGATGACCGGGCCGTCGAGGACGGGGTCGCTGTGCGGCAGACCCACCTCCACGACATCCGCCCCGCCCTCGAAGACGGCCTTGATCGCCTCGATGCCGCCGTCCACGGTCGGGAAGCCGGCCGGGAGGTAGGCGATCAGCGCGGACCTTCCCCCGGCCTTGGCGGCGGCGAGGGTGTCGGACAGCAGCTGACCCTTGGTGCTGTTCAATGCGGCCCCGCTCACTTGGCGTCCCCCTCGATCTCGGCGGTGTCGGCTTGGTCGGCGGCCACCTCGGCGTCGGTGTCGTACAGGCCGAAGTAGCGGGCGGCGGTGTCCATGTCCTTGTCGCCGCGGCCGGAGAGGTTGACGATGATCAGGCCGTCCTTGCCCAGCTCCCTGCCGACCTCCAGGGCGCCGGCCAGGGCGTGGGCGCTCTCGATGGCCGGGATGATCCCCTCGGTACGGGACAGCAGGCGCAGGGCCTGCATGGCCGCGTCGTCCGTGATCGCGCGGTACTCGCCGCGGCCGGAGTCCTTGAGGTAGGAGTGCTCCGGTCCGATGCCCGGGTAGTCCAGGCCCGCCGAGATCGAGTACGGCTCGGTGATCTGGCCCTCGTCGTCCTGCAGCACGTAGGACCGGGAGCCGTGCAGGATGCCGGGCTCGCCCGCGGTCAGGGTGGCCGCGTGCTCTCCCGTCTCGAGGCCGTGTCCGGCCGGCTCGCAGCCGATGAGGCGGACGCCCTCGTCGGGGATGAAGGCGTGGAAGAGTCCGATGGCGTTGGAGCCGCCGCCGACGCAGGCGATGGCGGCGTCCGGGAGGCGCCCGGCGCGCTCCAGCAGCTGGCGGCGGGCCTCGACGCCGATGACCCGGTGGAAGTCGCGGACCATGGCCGGGAAGGGGTGCGGTCCGGCGACGGTCCCGAACAGGTAGTGCGTGTGATCCACGTTGGCGACCCAGTCGCGGAACGCCTCGTTGATGGCGTCCTTCAGGGTGCGGCTGCCGGACTTCACGGCGACGACCTCGGCGCCCAGCATGCGCATGCGGGCCACGTTCAGGGCCTGGCGCCGGGTGTCGACCTCGCCCATGTAGATGGTGCAGTCGAGGCCGAAGAGGGCACAGGCGGTGGCCGTGGCGACACCGTGCTGGCCGGCGCCGGTCTCGGCGATGACCCGGGTCTTGCCCATCCGCTTGGTGAGCAGGGCCTGGCCGAGCACGTTGTTGATCTTGTGGGAACCGGTGTGGTTGAGATCCTCGCGCTTGAGGAACACCCGGGCGCCCCCCGCTTCCGCGGCGAAACGGGGTACCTCGGTCAGCGCCGACGGGCGCCCCGTGTAGTTGACGAGCAGGTCGTCGAGCTCTCGGGCGAACTCGGGGTCCTGCTTGGCCTTGTCGTACTCGACGGCGACCTCGTCGACGGCGGCGACGAGGGCCTCCGGGATGAACTTGCCGCCGAACGCGCCGAAGTAGCCCTCGGCGCTGGGCACCTGGCCGGTGGGGTCAGGGAAGAAGAAATCGCTGGGCATGCGAATACCTCACGGTGAGTGTGTGAAAAGACACTGTTCGCCGTGGGGGCGGAGTTCGTCGTACGACCTCAGGCCGTGTACGGCTGGTCGCGCAGTTCCCCGCGCCCCTGTGGGGCGCGCTGCCATCGACGGCCGTTCACCTGCCCGGGCTCGTCACCGATGACGTAACGCACGCGGCGGCCGTGGACGCGCCTCGCCGGGGCGCGACAGCCCCTCGGGCGGCAGCCACGCGCCAGGCGGGCGTGCCGGTCCACGGTCGTCACGGTGAGAGTCATCGTTACCCAGCCTACCGGCGATCAGCCCCGCCCGTGCCGCAGAGCGGGGTGCTCGCCCGCGGCGACCAGGTCGGAGACGGCCGTCTTCGGGTCACGGCCGGTGACCAGGGACTCGCCGACCAGGACCGCGTCGGCACCGGCGTTGGCGTAGGCGATCAGGTCGTGCGGGCCCCGCACACCGGACTCGGCGACCTTGACGATGTGGTCCGGGATCTCCGGCGCGACCCGCTCGAACGTGCCGCGGTCGACCTCCAGGGTCTTCAGGTCGCGCGCGTTGACGCCGATGATCTTGGCGCCCGCGTCCACGGCCCGCTCGACCTCGTCCTCGTCGTGGACCTCGACGAGCGGGGTGAGGCCGATGGAGACCGCGCGCTCGATCAGCGACTCCAGGGCCGGCTGGTCCAGGGCGGCCACGATCAGCAGCGCGAGGTCGGCGCCGTACGCCCGGGCCTCCCACAGCTGGTACGAGGTGACGATGAAGTCCTTGCGGAGCAGCGGGACGTCCACGCGCGCACGGACGGCCTCGAGGTCGGCCAGCGAGCCGCCGAAGCGGCGCTGTTCGGTGAGGACGGAGATGACGGCCGCACCGCCCGCCTCATAGTCCGCGGCCAGCCCGGCGGGGTCGGCGATCGCGGCCAGCGCGCCCTTGGAGGGGCTGGAGCGCTTGACCTCGCAGATCACCTTCACGCCGTCGCCCTTGAGCGCGGCCACTCCGTCCTTGGCGGCAGGAGCCTTGGCCGCGCGCTCCTTGAGCTCGTCGAGGCTGACGCGTGCCTGCCGCTCCGCCAGGTCGGCACGGACTCCGTCGATGATCTCGTCGAGCACACTCACGCGAGCGGCCCCCTTTCAGACGGTGGTTCCTTCAGGTTTTGAAAACTTGTGGTCACTGCGATGGTATCCGCAGCGGTGCGGAGCCTTCGCATCCGGTGGACGCCGGTCCCACCACCTGGACGTCGACCCGACCGATCAGGGATGCAGCCAGCCGCCCGACGGCAGGTTCCGCACAGCCGTGAACAACAGGAGCACCGCACCGGCGGCCCACAGGTGCACCGGTCCCAGGTCCACGCGCATCGGCCGGCCGCGCGCCGCACGGATCACCCACACGGTCCACAGCACGGCGAAGCCCAGGTAGGCGGCGACGCCCAGCGCGTTGTCGTGCAGGGCGGTGAGGAGGTCGCCGTGGACGAAGGCGTGCGCGCTGCGCAGGCCGCCGCAGCCGGGGCAGTACAGGCCGGTGAGCCGGTACAGCGGGCAGACGGGGTAGTGACCGGGTTCGCCGGGGTCGACGGCACCGACGTATGCGAAGGCTCCGGCGACGGCCGTGAGGAGCCCGGCCGGGACGGCCAGGCGCCGCCACAGCGGGTCCGCGACGGCGTCGTACGGAACGGCCTGCGGGGCCGGGGGACTGTCGGCGTTCACGCGACCATTGTCTCCTGCGAGTCGGCACCATGCGCGAGGGGGGGGGGGGGGGGGGGGGGGGGGGTGGGGGGGGGCGGGGGGGGGGGGGGGGGGGGGGGCCGGGCGCCCGCCTACCGCTTCGCCCTAGTCGGCTCCCTGCGCACCCCGCTCG